>JAWOJK010000250.1:0-14378 GCA_046481705.1 Desulfobacterales bacterium
CGCAAGGCCCCACGCTTGATGGGAGGCGCAAACCGGATATCGCGGCGCCGGCCGGCGTGACGGTCGCCAGTTCCGATTTTGCGCCGGATGGATTTTACGGCACGTCCGCTTCTGCGCCGCATGTTCTTTAAGAGTTGGCCCGATTGCCCAACCGCTCCGTCGCGCTTTCCAGCTGGCGTCTGCCGCGCGCCGGCACACCAACGCATTGACTCCCTTCCGCTTGGACAAAAATACGCACCGCTGAAGCGGGCCCCATACGGTCGCGGCGCCACACAGCCCCAAGGGCAGCAGCAGATGACATCCGAAGAGATCATTGTGCGCGGTGCACGCCAGCACAATCTAAAAAACATCGATGTGGCCCTGCCCAAGAACCGGTTGATCGTGATCACCGGGCTTTCGGGCTCGGGCAAGTCCTCACTGGCCTTTGACACCCTGTATGCCGAGGGGCAGCGGCGTTACGTCGAGTCCCTCTCGACCTATGCCCGCCAGTTCTTGGAGCGGATGGAAAAGCCGGACGTCGACCTCATCGAGGGGCTTTCGCCGGCCATCGCCATCGAGCAGAAAAGTGCCGGCCACAATCCGCGCTCAACGGTCGGAACGGTGACCGAAATCTATGATTTCATGCGCCTGCTTTACGCCCGCGTGGGCACCCCCCATTGCCACCGCTGCGGCAGGCCGATCACGGCCAAAACCGTGGACCAGATGGTCGACACGGTCCTGAACCTGGCGCCCGGCACCCGCCTTCAGGTTCTGGCGCCCATGATCGAGGACGCTTCCGGGAACCATGAAAAACTCCTCAGACGGCTGAAAAAAGAGGGCTTTTCCAGGGCTCGGATCGACGGGCAGAGCGTTGAACTCGAAACACTGCGCCCGCTGGCTGCAGACCGCCGGCACAGCATCGCGGTGGTGGTCGACCGGCTGGTGGTCAAGCCGGCGATTGCCAGCCGCCTGGCGGACTCCCTGGAACTCGCACTCTCTCTTTCCGAAGGCCGGGTAGTGGTGGACCTCCTGGGTGCTCCGCCGCTGGTGTTCAGCGAAAACGCCGCCTGCGCCGTCTGCGGCATCAGCTACCCGGAACTCTCACCGGCCAGCTTTTCCTTCAACTCGCCCCAGGGCGCCTGCCCGCAGTGCGACGGACTGGGCGCCAGCACCGTGTTCGACCCTCAACTGATCGTCCCCAATCCGGCCCTGTCGCTGCGGGAGGGAGCCGTGGCGCCCTGGGCGCAGAGAAGCTCGGTTCATTTCACCGAATTCATCGACGCCCTGACCGCTCATTACGGCGTGGATATCCACACCCCCTATCAGGACCTGCCCGAGACCTTCAAACAGGTCCTGCTCTATGGCTCCGGCGACGAGGAGGTCCCCTTCTACTTTGAACGCAGCAACCGGCGGGTCATATACCGCAAGGCCTTTGAAGGCGTTCTGGCCGGGTTGCAGCACCGCTTCCAGGAGAGCGGTTCCTTCCAGATCCGGGAAGAGCTCAAGCGCTATCTCTCCCAGCGCCCCTGCCCCGCGTGTCAAGGCGCCCGTCTCAACCCCGAGGGCCGCTCGGTCACCGTCGGAGGACAAAAAATTTATCAGGTGGCGGCGCTTTCCGTTAAGGCCGCCCACGTCTTTTTCCAGCAGTTGGCCTTGGACGGCAAAAAAGCCGTGATTGCCGAGCGGGTCTGTCGTGAGATCACCGAGCGGCTCGCTTTTCTGGCAAACGTCGGCCTGGGCTATCTGACCCTCGAGCGCTCGGCCGCCACCCTGTCGGGCGGCGAGAGCCAGCGCATCCGCCTGGCGACCCAGATCGGCTCCAAGCTGACGGGGGTGCTCTACGTGCTGGATGAACCCAGCATCGGCTTGCACCAGCGCGACAACGCGCGGCTGCTGGCAGCCCTCCGCAACATGCGCGACCTGGGCAACACCGTGCTGGTGGTGGAGCATGACGAGGAGACGATTCGATCCTGTGACTATGTTGTCGACATGGGCCCCGGGGCGGGGGTTCACGGGGGCGAGGTCGTGTTTGCAGGCCAACCCGCGGCCCTCATCGCCGACGGCGCGTCCCTGACGGGCCAGTATCTGTCGGGGCGCAAACGCATTGAGATCCCCGAGAGCAGGCGCCCCGGCAACGGCAAGGCCCTGACCCTCTATGGCGCCTGCGCCAACAACCTGAAGCATGTGGACGCCCGCTTCCCCCTGGGTTGTCTGACCTGCGTGACGGGCGTTTCGGGTTCAGGCAAATCCACCCTGGTCCTGGAGACCCTCTTCCGGCTTTTAGCCCAGCACCTCAACCGCACGATGATACCCGCCGGCAGTCACACACGCATCGACGGGCTGGCGCATGTCGACAAGGTGGTCAACATCGACCAGTCGCCCATCGGCAAGACCCCGCGCTCCAACCCGGGGACCTACACCGGGATTTTCACCTCTATCCGGGAGCTTTTCGCCCGCACCCCCGAGGCCCGCATGCGCGGCTACAAACCCGGACGGTTCAGCTTCAACGTCAAGGGCGGCCGCTGCGAGGCGTGCAGCGGGGACGGGATCGTCAAGATCGAGATGCAGTTTCTGCCGGATGTCTACGTGGTCTGCGACGTCTGCCAGGGCAAACAGTACAACCGTGAAACACTGGAAATCCGCTACAAAGGGCACACGATTGCCGAGGTGCTCAACATGACCGTCAACCAGGCGCACCAGTTCCTGCGCAGCATCGCCAAGCCGCGGGAGCGCCTGCAGACCCTGATTGACGTGGGTCTGGGGTACATCCAGCTCGGCCAGGCCGGCACCACCCTTTCCGGCGGCGAGGCCCAGCGCGTCAAACTGGCCCGGGAGTTAAGCAAGAAAGGCACCGGTCAGACGGTTTACATCCTGGACGAGCCCACCACCGGCCTGCACATCGATGATGTCCGCAAACTGCTGGAGGTCCTAAACCGATTAGTGGCTGCCGGCAACACGGTAATCGTCATCGAACACAACTTAGACGTGATCAAGTCCGCCGACCATGTCATCGATCTGGGACCCGAAGGCGGCGATGAGGGCGGGCAAATCCTGGTCAGCGGGCCTCCCGAGGCGATTGCCGCACACCGCGCCTCGCAGACCGGGCAGTATTTAAAAAAGGTGCTCGATCCCGCCGCCGGGGATCAGGGCTGAGGATTCGCCTGGGAGCGCCGGCAGGGGCCAGCGCCCTGCACCCGGGCAAGCGGCCGCAGCGCTTTCAGTCGCCGTTTGGTCAGTGTCAGCGGCGCCCGGCCGGGCGCACAACGGCAAAGGGGAGACATCCACAGGATGTCTCCCCTTTTTAGGTGGGTATTCGGCGGTTACTGTTTACTGGGCGCCCAAAAGAGCCGCAATCGCACCAGCCTGCGGATGCGCGTAGATCAAGATCAGAGAGACAACCAGCGCATAGATACACAGGGACTCGATCATGGCGAGGCCGATCAGCATGGTAACCGTGACCTTGCCCGAGGACTCGGGATTGCGGGCAATGCCTTCCACGGCGGATTTCAACCCGATACCCTGGCCGATGCCGCAACCGAAAGCAGCAATTGCGATCCCGAAACCGGCGGCCGTCACACAAGCGATAAAAAACTGCAATGCTCCTGCTTCCATACTCTCTTCTACCTCCTTTAAAGTTAGGTTACCTGGCTTCTTCCATTTCCCATTAATGAAAACCAGTTTATGTGAATTGACCCTATCCGCGAAATTAGTGTGCGTGCTCCATGGCCCCGGTGAAGTACATCACCGAGAGCAAGAAAAACACGAACGCCTGCACCAGAGCGACAAAGATCCCCAGAGCCATGATCGGCAGCGGGGCGAAAAAGGCGCCGGCCAAGGCAAACAGGATGCCCAGCACCAGTTCATGCCCCATCATGTTGCCGAAAAGCCGGAAGGAAAGCGACAGGATGCGGGCGACATGCCCGATGAGTTCGATGGGCAGGATAATCGGAATCATCCACCATACGGGGCCCAAGAAGTGTTTGATGTATTTGACCCCGTGGTATTTGATCCCGATGACATGGGTGAAGATCACCACAACCAGCGCACACGACGCGGTGGTGTTGAGACTGGCGGTGGGCGGGAAGAACCCGGGCACCAACCCGATGAGGTTGCAGGTCAGAATATAGATGAAGACGGTGGCGACGATGGGAAAGAGCCAGCGCCCCTCCTCGCCGGTAATGTCCACCATGAACTCCTCGATGCCGGAGACGATCAACTCGAAGAAGTTCTGCATCTTGGTGGGAACCAGGCTGACACCCTTGGCGGCCGCGGCCCCCGCAAGGATCAGAAGAAGCATAACCAGCCACGTGTAGATCACTTGGGGGTAGGCATGTGCAAAATGTCCCAGACCTATTAACTCGAACAACTTGACCAGAAAGAGAAAGGGATGTTCCACCTTACGTTGCCTCCTTTAAGAAAAGTTTTTTGACTTCACACACGGTTGCCAGAAGGATGCTGCAAACAACGATGGAAAGACCGACGAAAAGTCCCAGGGGATTGACGTAATGTTTGGCGATCAGGAAGAAAATGATGAGTCCGCTCACAAAAAAACGAAGGTAGTATTTCACCAGCACCACGTTGTGTGAGGCCAGATGCGGGGGGGTCAGCGCCCTTTTCAGGGTCCGGTGCAGGAGATGAAAGTTCACCGTCACGATCAGACCGCCGGAAATGATCCCGAGGGCAAAATCGAGCGGTGCCACGCCCAGCCCGATCGTGCTGGCGGCCAGGAACAGGACCCAGTTGCTGCGGGTGACGAATTTGAGCAGACGCTGTTGAATGTTCACGGCCAACGCCCATTTTCCTTCCAGGTCGACCCTCACAGGTTTCGCGATTTTTTGATGGCCAGCCCGATATTGCGAAACCCCGCTGCAATGCCAAGCCCCAGGAAAACCAACATCAACCAGGGATGAGTATTGAAGGAGCGATCCAGGAAAATTCCGGCGAAAAGCCCCAGAAAGATGGAAAGCGCCACCTGGAGCCCCAAGCTCGAATAATAGGCTAGCTCCCGAATGGTTCTCGTGGTTTCTCTTTTCATGGCAAAGAACGCTGCAACGGGCTCTGTGGTGAGAAAAGTATCAGCCCGTTCCCGGGGCCCCTCCGACTACCGATAGCGACCTAACACAGGCTACCGTGTAAGTCAATGAAAAATACGGTCATTTACTGAACTTAACTAGAGCCCCGGGATGCCAGCCAACGGCCGCCGCCGCCCCCTCCGGGCGAGGCTCTGAATAGCGGACCGCGGCGGGCCCCCGCCCTCCGGCCGGGCGGTCGTTGGCTATACTGCGCGGCGGAAAATTTCGCTGACCGCCTCGCCGGCCTCAGAACTGCAGCTCGGCGGCGTCGAGCACCGGTCCGTCCAGACAGGCATGCAGGAAGCGCCCGCCGGGCTGCCGGCCTGCCACCGCACAGCCCAGGCAGGCGCCCATCCCACAGGCCATCAGGCTTTCAATCGACACCTGGCAGTGCACCCCGAATTTTTCCGCGATCCCCACGATGCACGCCAGCATGGCCGAGGGGCCGCAGGCGTATAGGATGTCCGGCGGCCGACGGGCGACGGCCGCCTCCAACGGGTGCGTCACCAGACAGGCATCACCGGCCGAACCGTCATCCGTCGTCAGGTGCACGGCAATCCCCAACCCCTCAAAATCCTGGCGGCAGATCAGCTCCGAGCGGGTCCTCCCGCCGATGAAAACCGTTATATCACCCGGATTGCACCCGGCGTTGATCAATTCCGCGGCCAGAAAGGTCAGCGGTGCCACGCCGATGCCGCCGGCGGCGATCACAATCCGCTGTCCCCGCTGCGGCATCCGAAAATGGGTCCCCAGGGGGCCCAGCACGTCAACCGAACTGCCGCCGCCAAGCCGGGCCAGCAGGCGGGTCCCCTCCCCGACCACCTTGTAAAGGATCTGAATGCCGCCGACGCCCTTTTCGGTTGTAATCAGGCCATGAATCGAGAAGGGACGCCGCAGCAGCGGGCTGAGCTGCGCTGTCGGACGCAGCATGACGAACTGACCGGGCCGGGCGCGGGGCAGCTCCCCGCCGCATTCCAGCCCCATGCGGTAACAGGCGGGGGCGACCGCCTGGTTCCAGAGGACCTGTGCGTTGGTCTGGATCATAGGCGCTACCGTTGCTGAAGGCTTTAAAAGCGGTTTAATCAAACGATCCGGTGGGGCGCCCCGATGCGGCGCGCGAACCTGGGGGCCATAAAGGGGTTGTGCACGACCGTCGCGGCACCTTCAAAACAAAGCGCAGGCGCCGATCGGGGGTCTTTTTGCAAAACCCACAGCGGTGACCCACCTGAAGACCCTCAAATCGGGCAATCGTGTCACGGTTGGGCAATGCCAATGACGGTTGCAAAGCGGCCGGTATCCCGGGCCCGGCGATAGGAAAAAAACAGATGGGGATTGCAGCGCGTGCACATCTGGCTGCACCCGATCTGGGCTTCCGGCAGACCGGCGGCACACAACTGGTCCCGGGAAAGGGCCCAGAAGTCGAAATGGTCGCGCCCGACCCGGTAGCCCCAGAATTTTTCCGGAATCTCGCTGCGGTAATTGACAAACTCCGCGCAGCACGGCCCCAGCGAAGGTCCGATGCCGGCCACGATGGTCTCGGGGTGGCAGCCGAAACGATCCTGCATGACCCCGACGGCACGGCCGATGATATTGGCGACACTGCCCCGCCAGCCGCAATGCAGATTGGCCACCACCCGCCGCCGGGGGTCGTAGAGCATCACGCTCTGGCAGTCGGCCACCTGGATCAGCAGCAGGCGGCCAGGGACGTCGGTGACTGCGCCGTCTGCCAGAGGCGCCGGCGATTGGCCGTGGGCGTCAAACCGGTTGAAACCGAAAATCGCCGTCCCATGGGTCTGGCGCAGGCCCACCAGCGCCCCGCCGCCGGCCGCACGCACCAGCAGCTGCCGGTTGGCGGCAACCGCCGCGCGATCGTCGCCGCAGTCGAAGCCCACGTTGAGCCCCTGGCAGGCGCCCCGGCTGCAGCCTCCCAGGCGGGTAAATAGCGCGTGCCGGATTTCCGGCCGCTGGGCCAGTTGGGGGAACTGAAAAAACCCCAGAGCCTCGCGGGTTCTGAAAATCATAGCGTCTCACCATTGGGCTACAACCGTCTGCCGGTTGAAAAACGCGGCAGCACCGGTTTATTCAACAGTATCGCTGCACGATGCGGCCGATGATCTCGCTGGTGGAGATGCCGGGCTCGAGTGCAATCCGAACCACCTCCCCCCCGGCGGCCTTGACCTCGGCGGCCCCGACAATCCGTGCTTCGGCCCAGTCGGCCCCCTTGACCAGGACGTCCGGTCGGACCGCCGCAATCAGGCCGCCGGGCTCGGGCCGGTCAAACAGGGTCACAAAGTCCACGCAGGCCAGCGCGGCCAGCACCGCCGCCCGATGCTGTTGGCTGACAATCGGGCGCAGGGGGCCCTTGATGGCCGCAACCGAGCGATCGGAGTTGAGCCCCACCACCAGGCAGTCGCCGCAGGCGCGGGCCGCCTGCAGGTAGCGCACATGACCGGCATGCAGGATATCAAAACAGCCGTTGGTGAAAACGACCCGCCGGCCGGGCTGCCGCAGACCTTGCAAGCGCTCCAGAAGGACCGCACGGGGAACGATTTTAGATTCCATGGGCGTTCCTGCCCGGGGGGCTTCTCCCGGCGCGGGGGCCGCAACCCCGCTGTCAGAGGGTCCGGGCGACGGTCAGGACCGTCACCGCCTGGGCGCCGGCATCGAGCAGGACCCGCGCGCAGGCTTCGACGGTGGCGCCGGTGGTGAACACATCGTCCACCAGCAGGACGTGGCGGCCGCGGATCTGCCCCACGGCCGCATCGGGCCCCGGTGCGAAGGCGTTTTTGAGATTGGCCTGCCGCTGCCGCCGCCCCAGCCCCGTTTGGGGCACGGTGGCCCGCCGCCGGACCAGGGCCTTGCGCAAGACCGTTACAGACCGCCCGCCCGCCGCCGGCGAGCGGCTCCAGCGGGGCCATTCGCGCACCAGCAGGTAGGCCTGATTGAATCCCCGCTGGCGAAAACGGCGCCGGTGAAGGGGCACCGGCACCACCAGGTCAACGCCCGCCATCGCCCCGCAATCCCGGAAGGTATCGAACAGCAGGCGGCCCAGCGGCCGGGCAAGCTGGATCTTGCCGCCATACTTCAAAAGGTGAATCACCTGCATCAGGGCGCCTTCGTAAACCCCGGCAGCCCGGGCCGCGGTAAAGGCCGGCGCTCTGCGGATGCAGCGGCTGCAGAGATGATCGTGCCCCACCCGACTGATAAACATCAGCCCGCAGCGCGGGCAGAGCGGAGAAGTCACCGGGCGACAGCCCCTGCGGCAGGTCGGGCAGAGAAAGCGGCCCAGCAGCAGGTCGAAGCCGGCCGCCGCCGGCGGCGGCAAATTCGGCCCGCTGCCCGCGTGGGGGGCGCCGCAACCCAGACAACGACCGGGAAACACGGCCGCCAGAAGACGGTTCGCAACCCAGGCCCCGGCCCGGGCGACGCGGTCCACGACCCGGGTCGCATTTCGGCCTGCGCCGATCGGCTCCGGCCTGTCGACGGTTGGCGCTGCCACCGGCGCCTATCCCGCGCTGCCGGTCTCGAGAATATCCGCCAGCCGCGCGGCGAACTCCGAACAGCGCACTTCACGGGCGCCCTGGATCTGGCGCGCCAGATCATAGGTCACGGTGCCCTCCCGGATCGTGGCCTGCAGGGCGTGGCGAATCCGGTCCGCGGCCTCCCGCCAGCCCATGTGCTCCAGCATCATGGCGCCCGAAAGAATCAGGGAACTGGGGTTGACCTTGTCCAGGCCGGCATACTTGGGCGCCGTGCCGTGGGTGGCTTCAAAGACCGCGCAATTGTCGCCGATATTGGCCCCCGGCGCCATCCCCAGGCCGCCCACCTGGGCGGCAAGCGCGTCGGAGAGATAGTCCCCGTTCAGATTCGGGGTCGCGATCACGGCAAACTCCTCGGGGCGCAGCAGCACCTGCTGGAAGAGCATGTCCGCAATGCGGTCCTTGATGACCACTTTGCCCGCAGGCGCCCGGCCGTCATAACGCTCCCAGAGATCCGTTTCGGTGAGGGTCCGGTCCCCGAATTCCTCCCGGGCCACCTCGTAGGCCCACTGATTGAAGGCCCCTTCGGTGAACTTCATGATGTTGCCCTTGTGCATGAAGGTCACGCTGGACCTGCCGGTGTCAATGGCGAAGGCGATCGCCCGCGCCACCAGCCGCTTGGTGTTGGCGGCGCTGATGGGCTTGATGCCGATACCGGACCCCGGGGGCAGCCGGACGCCCATCTCGGATTCCAGAAAGGCGCTGACCCGGCCGGCTTCAGGGGTGCCGGCCTGCCACTCGATCCCGGCATACAGGTCCTCGGTGTTCTCCCGGAAAATGACCATGTCGATCTTTTCGGGGTGCTTCATCGGGCTGGGCACGTTTTCGATATACTTGACCGGCCGCACACAGGCATAAAGGTCGAGCTTCTGGCGAATCGCGACGTTGACACTGCGAATGCCCTTGCCGACCGGGGTCGTCATCGGCCCCTTGATGGCCACCACATGCGCCCGGATGGTGTCCAGGGTTTCTTCCGGGAGCCATTCGCCGGTTTGCTGAAACCCCTTTTCGCCGGCCAGCACCTCCAGCCATTCGATCTGGCGCCGCCCCCCAAAACAGGCCGTGACGGCCCGGTCGATGACCAGTCGGGTGGCGCGCCAGATGTCGGGTCCGATACCGTCGCCCTCGATGAAGGGGATCACCGGCCGGTCGGGAACGTTCAGCGACCCGTCCGGCTGGAGCGTGATGGTGGTTTTTGGATGCATCTTGTTCACTCTCCCACGTGTTTGGAGTTATGGCAGCCGGGGGCCTGTGTTCCTGGGCAGCGGGCTCCCGCCCAACCGCTGCCGCAGGGCCTCGTAGATCACGATGGCACCCGCCACCGAGGCGTTGAGCGAATCGATCCGCCCCAGTTGGGGGATCGACACCAAAAAATCGCAGTGGGTTTTGACCAGCGGCCGGATGCCCCGGCCCTCCCCGCCGACCACGATGGCCGTCGGACCCCGCAGATCCATTTCAAACACCGAACAGTTCCCGGCGCGGTCCATTCCCACCACCCAGAAGCCCCGGTCCTTGAGCTCCCGCAGGGCAGCGGCGATATTGGTCACCCGGACCAGCCGGACGTGCTCCAGGGCCCCCGCCGAGGCCTTGGATACCGTCGGCGTGGGCGCGGCGGCCCGGTCTTTGGGGATCACGATCGCGGCCACCCCGGCACAGTGCCCGGTGCGAACCAAAGCCCCCAAGTTGTGGGGGTCGACCACGTTGTCCAGGATCACCACCAGCGGTTTGGTCTCACCGTCCGCCGGATTGTCAAGGGCGGTTTGCATGTCGGCAAAGGGATAGGCCCCCACCTTTGCCGCGAGGCCCTGATGCTGCGGCGTCCCGGCAAGGGCCTGCAGCTGATCGCCGGAAAGGGTCTCAACCGCCACATTCGCCTGCCGCGCGAGTTGGACGGCCGCCTGGACGCGCTGCGAGGGGTGGCTGTGCGCATAAAGCGCCAGGACCTTGCGGCGTCCCGCGCGCAGGGCTTCACAGACGGGGTGAATGCCGTAGAGCACCTCGGTCTTGACCATGGCGAACATCACCTGTCGCTGAGTGGTCGCAGCCCCGCATACGGCGCCGCGCCGAGAAGGCTAAGGCGTCCGACCGACTGCAAGATCGGCGGCGGCCCGGCCGGGGAATCGGCCGCCGACAGCCGCGATCGCCCATTTCAAGGGATCCTCAGCGCTGAGCATCCGCGGCCACCAGCCTCGTCAACTCGGCCAGCGCATCGGGCAGGCGGTCGTTGACCACCACATGCCGGTAGAGGTCCTTCTGGGCCATTTCTTCCCGGGCGCTGACCAATCGCTTTTCGATCACCTCGGGGCTGTCGGTGCCACGGTTTTCAAGCCGCCTGCGAAGGGTGTCGATGGAGGGCGGCATGATGAAGATCGTGACGCAATCCGGGTAACGGCTCAGAATCTGGCGGGTGCCCTGGACATCGATATCCAGCAGGACATCCTCACCGGCGGCCAGGGCCCGGTCCAGAAACGCCGCCGAAGTGCCATAGAAGTTGCCGTAGACCTCCGCCCACTCGGCCCATCCGCCTTTTGCGAGCCGCCTGCGAAAGGTGTCCCGGGAGACAAAAAAATAATCCACGCCGTCGCGCTCGCCCTTGCGCGGTGCGCGGGTGGTGGTGGAAACAGAGTACTGCAGGGCCGGGAAACGCCCGCGCAGCGCCTGGCAGAGGGTGGTCTTGCCGGCGCCGGAGGGCGCTGAAAGGATAAAAAGCCTACCGCGGCGGCGGTTCAGGGGCGGGGCCGGGTGCTGATCTGGTGGCTTTTGATCTGTTTGCATGGTCCAAACCCGGGTCGCTGGCGCCCTGTCGCCTCGGCGGCACATGCCCGAAAAGCGCCCGCGCGCCGCAACCTTGAAGTACGGCGGATTACTTGGCCGCCTGAGGCTCCTTGAGGGTCAGGTAGCGCTGGGAGATGGTTTCCGCCTGAATCGCCGACAGGATAATGTGGTTGCTGTCCATGATGATGATCGAGCGCGTCCGACGGCCGTGGGTGGCGTCTATCAGGCGCCGCTCTTCGCGCGCTTCGTCTTTCAGACGCTTCATGGGGGCCGAGTTGGGCGAAACAATGGCCACGATCCGCTCGACCACTGCGGTGCTGCCAAAACCGATATTCAAAAGCGTCTGTTCCATTGCACCTCCGGCGCCCTATTCCACATTCTGGACTTGTTCTCTTATTTTTTCAAGTTCGCACTTCACGTCCACCACCAGGTGGGCCACGCTTGCCTTTTCGGTTTTGGACCCCATGGTGTTGAATTCCCGGCTAAATTCCTGCAGCAGGAAATTCAGTTTGCGCCCCCCGGGCTCCGCCGCGGCCATGACGCTGCGGAACTGCTGGATATGGCTGCGGGCGCGCACGATTTCCTCGGAAATGTCGCTACGGTCCGCCAGAAACGCGGTCTCCTGGGCAATCCGGGCCGGATCGATCTCCACCAGGCCCTTGGTCAGGGCCGCGATCCGTTCCTTGAGCCGGGTTTGATAATGGTCCAGCAGGCCGCCGGAAGCCTGCGCGATCTGTTCCAGCCAGGCTTCGATACGCGCCAGGCGCTCCTGAAAATCGCCGGCGAGAAAGCCGCCCTCCGCGCGCCGCATGGCCACCAGGGCTTCCAGGGCCTGATCGATCGCGGCGCCGATAACCGCCCAATCCATTTCAAGGTCACGGGCCACCTCGGCCGGTTTAATCAGGTCCGGGCTTGCAGCCAACAGCTCGAGGCGGACATCCCCCTGGAGGTCAAAAGCGGCTTTCATCCGACGCAGGGCATCGCAATACGCCGACGCCTTGGGAAGGTTGACCTCATAGGCGTTGGCGGCTTCAGAGGCATCCCGGATCGTCAACTTGAGCTCCACGCGCCCCCGCGCCAGGTGCCGGGAGAGGCACGCGCGAATCTTTTCCTCCAGCGGGTGGTAGCCGTGGGGCAGACGCAGGACGACATCCAGATGGCGGCTGTTGTACGTTCGAATTTCAACGCAGACGGTCAGGGCCGCGACGGTTTGCTCGGCCCGGGCGAAAGCGGTCATGCTGTTAATCATGGTCGATTTCCAGTTGATAGCGCCGGCGGGCCTGTTGCAGGAACCCCAGCAGCGCCCCGCCGGCATAATCGGGGTAGGTCCAGGGAAGGCGTTGGAAGGCGCCTCGCGCGTAGACCAGGGTCAAATCGGCGTAGATGCCTTTCGCCAGATAGATCCGGTGGGCAAAATTTTTGCCGGTTGCGAGCACGAAACGCGCCAGCAGCAGGATCCCCGGGTCGATGTTGACCCGCCGGCGCCCGTCAGCGGCATGCCGCGCCTCGATGGCGTTGGTGGCCAGCTTGATGTCGGCCAACCGATCCTGGGCCACCAGCGTTTTGAAGGCCAGCATGCGGCGCACCAGGGGGCGCCCCATCTCGGCTTCGTAGTAGGGGGTGAAGTCAAAGGCAAGCCAGCGGCTGACCATCTCCAGCGGCCCGAAAACCGCTTCCAGTTCGGCGGCCAGTTCCGACAGCAGGCCACGTTCTTTCATGATCAGGCTCACCACCAGTTTGGCGGGCGGCGGCGGCTGCGGCAGGCTCATGCCCCCGGTCTCCGCGGACGGACGAAGCCGCAGCCGCCATCAGCCATCGAGCGGCCTGGCCTCTTCGATCAGCATGATCGGGATATCGTCCCGGATTTCATACACCAGGCGGCAGGCCTCACACACCAGCCCGTCGCCGGCGGCGTTCAGTTTGATCGGCCCTTTGCACTTCGGGCAGGCCAGAATTTCCAGCAGGTCCGCTTCAATCGGCATGGCGATGCGACTCCTTTTCCGATGGTTGTGGATCGGGTCCCTTACGGTTGGCTTCCTATAGCAGACCTGGCGGCGGCATGCAAAACAAAACCCGCGGCACCCGGGATTTGCGGCCATAGGCGCGGGCCGGCGGGTTGCGGGCTTTTAACGGTGCAGCACTTTTTTGTACTGTGCGGACCCCGCTGGAATTAGGGGAACCCGGAAACAAACTGATTTTGACTTCAATCTGACAATCGGCTATAAAAGAAGGCTATTTTATTTTTCCGGAATCCGCCGGCCTTTTGAAAAAACGGTTTTGGGGTTGGCGCCGAAAAAACCCTCTCTGCGCCTTGGGCGCAGCGGGCGGTGCCGGCACCCGTCACCAATCAAGCCGATTACCTCTGAATGAAAGAATCCAAAGGCATACCACAGCCGGGACGGATCAGCGCACTCCAGCGGCGGCGATTCCTGGGGACGCCATCCGGATTGAGACGCAACATGCCAGACGATATCCAGACGGTTTTAGTGCGCTGCCCCAACTGGGTGGGCGACGTCGTGGCCGCCACGCCCGCATTCGACTGTTTGCGGCAAAACTTTCCCAACGCCAAAATGATTGCGGTGATTCGCAGCTACGCCAAAGGCGTCATCGAATCCGGCCCCTGGTTTGATGCCCTGATCGGGTGCGACGACAAGTCCTATCGCGGCTTTTTTTCGCTGGTTCAAAAAATCCGCCGCAGCAAGCCCGACCTGGCCGTTGTGCTGCCGAATTCACTTCGCTCAACACTCAGCGTTTTTTTAGGCGGCGCCCGAGCCATTTATGGCTCCCGCCGGGGAGCACGGCGCCTGTTGCTTTCCGGCGGGCCCCCGCCGGTTCGAAATCAGGCCGGCATAGTGCCCCGCCCCATGGCGGACTACTACATCGATATCTGCCGCTGGCTCGGGCTAAGCCCCCCTTCGGATCTGCGGCCCAGCCTCTTTTTTTCCTTGTTGTTGTACTGGATCCTTCGGATGGTGATGACCACCCATCGCGGACGGATGACCGACGATCCCAT
>JAWOJK010000261.1:0-7867 GCA_046481705.1 Desulfobacterales bacterium
TTTGACAATATCCGCTGCGGAATAACCAAGAGAGTTACAGTAGATGATAAATCTTAAGCGCGCCCTTTGAAACTCGCTATAGGAGGGGATCCCGTTTTCTTTGTGGCCTGCGTGGATTAACCCGGTCTGTTCGAAAGCCCGAATCGAATCCTCACTGATCTGAAATTCTTCGGTCAGTTCTGGTAATGTAAGGTACGGAATGGCGTGATTCTTGAGGGCTTTTTGCATCATCACACAAAGTTAAGGCCAGACCTCATCAAGTAATAGGGCAGTCGATCATGAAAGTTTCGCATCTTCATCTTTTATGAAACAGGCAGTTCTGGCCACATAGTCGGCCCGAAAATCGGTCATTTCTTACGGACCTTGGCAAAAAAGTGCACAAGGCATGATTGGTGTGCCTAAAGTGAGTCGATTGGAAAGCTCGCCCGGCTTAAAAAGGTTTCTTCCCCAGGTGAAGACGCTTTCCGGAGCGGTTTCAATTTTAAAATTACACAGAATCTTATCAGGTTGTCGGCTCAAATAGCAAGCGCGTTGTGCTTTTGCCTTGTAGGCGGGTGGTTTTCTGTTGGTATGCAGGAATCGAGACCAGTCGAATCACCCCAGCGCGCGCTCTGTCTGAATCCATCGCAAACAAACACGGCATATCCAACTTTTGCTCAGCGCCTGCATCTCGCTGGTCTTCATTTGGGGGTTAAACGAGACAATTGAAACCGACGGCGCGATTTTACAATGGGGCTTTTCGGGAAGCGCTTCTTTCAAAAGCGCAAATAAAAAGGGTTCACAAGGCCAAAACCCCGTAAACCCTTTTGGTATGTGGTAGGCGGTACTGGATTTGAACCAGTGACTTCTACCGTGTGAAGGTAGCACTCTCCCGCTGAGTTAACCGCCCGTATGGTCGCTATTCGTCCACCATCTCCTTGAGTTCCTTGCCGACCTTGAAAAACGGCAGCCTTTTGGAGGGCACCGTAATCTTTTCGCCGGTTTTGGGGTTCCGGCCGACGTAGGATTTGTATTCCTTGACCGTGAAGCTGGCAAAACCCCTGATTTCGACGCGTTCGTTTTCAATCAGGGATTCGGCGATGGAATTAAAGAAGGTGTCCACCACACTTTCAGCGTCTTTGCGGCTGATATCGGCTTCGTCTTTCAGGGCGTTGATCAGATCTGAGCGGTTCATGTGTTCTCCTGCGAGGCGATTTTCGACGGGCTTCGCCCATTCCGCAAAGGCGGGGTATTTATAAAGGCCCGAGGGCCGTCAAGTCAAGAAATTTTTCAGTCCGGCGGGATAAAAAACCGATCATGAGGCACTTTCCCCGTCGGCTTCCAGGGGGGCCCGGCCGAGTTCCGCGATCTCTTTGGGGGACGGCAGGTCCCTGAGGTCCTTCAGGTCGAAGAGTTCCAGAAAGTGCTTGGTGGTCGCATAAATGATGGGCCTTCCGGGAATTTCACGCCGCCCCAGCACCCGGACGAGTTTCCGATCCAGGAGCATGCGGAGAATGCCCCCGGAGTCGACGCCGCGAATCTGCTCGATGTCGCTGCGGATGATCGGCTGCCTGTAGGCGATGATGGCCAGCGTTTCCAACGCCGCCCGACTGAGGCGCACCGGGCTGGGCTGGAGCATCTTCTTGACGACCTCGCGGTACTGGGGTTGTGTTCTGAACTGGTATCCCCCGGCCACCTCACGGATGACAAACCCGCCGTTGCGCTCCGTGTACTCCGATGCCAATGCCTGCAGCGCCGCGCGGATCTCGCGGCTGTCGGCCTGCGGTAGCAGCGCTTGGATGCGATCCACCGCCAGCGGGGCCGCGGCGACTAAAAGAAGGCTTTCGATAATGGCTTTCAGGTTTTGCATCAAAGGTAAAACAGGCGGATAATGCCGGTCGGCAGATGCTGGACCACCCGGATCAGACAGAGCTTGACCATTTCCAGGACCGCCAGAAAAGTGACGACGACGTCGCTTTTGTCATTTTCCGATGCGAAGAGCTCGGTGAAGGTAATCGATCCTTTGGCCTCCAAAACGTCGACGATCTCGGTGATGCGGTCTTTGATCGATATGCGCTCGGTGGTCAAGTCCACCCGATGGTCCGGGGCGATGTTCGCCAGGATTTTCTGAAAGGCGTCGATCAGTTCAAACAGGCCGACATGAATGGTTTCCTCCCCCGCATCGTCCCAGTCGTCGGGGGAGCTCGGCGGGCGAACAAACGTGTCTTCGCCGAGCAGCTGGCGTTGGGCCAGTTCTTCGGCGGCCTGTTTGATCTGGAGATATTCCAGAAGGGGGCGGGCTATTTCCAGCCGGGGGTCTTCATCCACATCCGGACTGTGCGACGGCAGCAGCGTACGGGATTTGATATGCGCCAGCGTGGCGGCCATCAGCAGAAACTCGCCGGCGAAATCGATGTTCATGCGCTGCAGCCATTCCAGATACGCCAGGTATTGGCGGGTGATCAGAGCGATGGGAATATCGGTGATGTCCACCTCGTTTTTTCTGATGAGGTGAATCAAAAGGTCCATGGGGCCTTCGAACACGTTTTCCAGCTTGACCTTGTAATGATCATCGGCCATGGCAGTGGGTTACCCGACAGGCTGAATGCCGATGGCGCTGCGCAGTCTCTCCAGGAAGGGCAGGCTGTGGCGGCGGGCCTTGGCAGCGCCCTCGCGCAAGACGTTTTCAATGTAAATCGGGTTGTTGAGGAACTCCTCGTAACGGCGCCGCGGGTCCGCAAGCAGTGCGTTGAGATATTCGAACAGCATCTGCTTCATCTCACCCCAGCCGATCCCCCGGGCATAGCGCTGCCGCAGGGCCGCGGATTCAGCGGGGGAGGCAAACGCCTGATGGATCTGAAAAAGGATGCAGTCCTCGGGGACTTTAGGCTCCTCGGGCGCCTGGGAGTTGGTTTTGATTTTCATGATGAGCTTGCGCAATTTCTTTTCGGTGACGAAAAGCGGGATGGTGTTGTTGTAGCTCTTGCTCATTTTGCGGCCGTCGAGGCCCGCTAAAACCGCCGTTTTTTCATCCACCACGGCCTCCGGCAGGACGAAGTGTTCGCCGAAGAGATGGTTGAATCGCCCGGCGATGTCCCGGGCCATTTCCAGGTGCTGAATCTGGTCTTTGCCAACCGGGACCTTGTGGGCCTTGAACATCAGAATGTCGGCCGCCATCAACACCGGATAACAGAACAGCCCCATGCTGACGCCCTGGTCGGGGTCCCGCGACTGGTTGGTGTCGTTTTCTGCGACCGCGGCCTTGTAAGCATGGGCGCGGTTCAGCAACCCTTTGGCGGCAACGCAGTTCAGGATCCAGGTGAGTTCCATCACTTCGGGAATGTCGGACTGGCGATAGAAAATGGACGTGTCGGTATCCAGTCCAAGCGCCAGCCAGGCCGCCGCCACCTCCATGGTGCTGTGTTTGAGTCGTTCGGGGTCCTGGCACTTGACCAGGGCGTGGTAGTCGGCCAGAAAGTAAAAGGATTGGCTGGCGGGGTCCCGGCTGGCCTCGATGGCCGGCCGGATGGCGCCGACGTAGTTGCCCAGGTGCGGGCTGCCGGTAGTGGTGATCCCGGTTAAGACGACTTGCTTGCTCATCGCTGGTTCCTAACGTTCAGGTTCTTGGGGCGCGCTGCCGCCTGCGGGCCCTGCGGTTGGGGGTTTGCCTGGCAGATCGGCCGGGAGCGCTTTTTCTTCACGTGCGTGTTGGCGGGCCACAAAGGAGCGCGCAAACGCCAACTCCTCCTCCAGGGACTGCAGCCGGCCGTCCAGCCGGGCCTCCAGCACCGCCTGGAGCGTATTCCGGTAAATCGGTCCGGGTGAAACGCCCATTTTTTTGAGGTCTCGGCCGGACATTTCGACGGCAGTGTTCCGGAGTTGGGTGAAAAAAAGGGAGATGGCGCGTTTCACCTGCTCCGAGCGCGTGACTGCCATCAGGTAGAGCAGCAGTTCGGTTTTAAAACCCGACAGCCGGCTGAAAATCTTACTTTTTTTCAGGGGGAATTTGCGTTCCAGCCAGTAGAGGCAACGGTCGGCCTCAAACCGTTCTTGGGTGAAAATTTTCTGGTGGCGGGGAGCCAGCTCCAAACGTAAGCAGATTTCAGCCGTCGTTGCGGCGTCGCAGCTGCGGGTCAGCGCCAGAAAATAAACGGCCCACTTCATATAGGATTCGCCCAGGAAAAGCAAATCATACCAGGACAACACCCCGGTGACGGCATTCAGATCGGCGATGAGTTCCTTGGTGAGCTGGATGGAGGGGTGAATCACCTTTAAGAGTTCGAAGTCGTTGAGGCGCACAACGGCCGGCGCGGGGGTTTCTTCCTCCAGGATCTGGCGCAGCTCCGCGAAGACCCGCCGGCCGCTGAGGCGGCTGAAAAAATCCATTTTGACGGCGTTTTGAATCAGCCCGGCGGTCAGCTTCCCGATGGAAAACCCAAAACGCTGCTCGAAGCGAATCGCCCTGAAAACACGGGTCGGGTCTTCAACGAAACTGAGGTTGTGCAGCACCCGAATGACCTTGTCCTTGAGGTCGCGCTGGGCTGCAAAAAAATCGATCAGGGTTCCGAATCTCCCGGGATCCAGCCGGATCGCGAGGGTGTTGACCGTAAAATCCCGCCGGAACAGGTCCAGCTTGATGGAACTCATTTCCACGGTCGGCAGGGCGGCCGGGAACTGGTAGTATTCCATGCGGGCCGATGCCACGTCGATTTTGAAGCCTTCCGCAAAGGTCAGCACGGCAGTACCGAATTTGGCGTGCGTGTGTACGCGTGCACCCATCATTTTGCCATATTTGCGGGCAAATGCGATGCCGTCGCCCTCGATCACGATGTCAATATCGTCATTGGGGCGGTAAAGGAAAAGGTCCCGCACGAACCCCCCCACCACGTAAGCCTGAAAGCCCAGCTCGTGCGCCACCTGCCCGATGGTCCGCAGACAGTCGAAAAGCTCTGATGAGAGGCGCTCACGCATGAACTTGAGCACCGGGCGCGCTCGGGCATCGCGCGGGCCCGGTCGCAGGCCGCCGTCGCGGCTCGCCCCCCGGTCGGATTGGTGCACCAGAATGTTGAGCAGGTCCGTGCGGGTCACCACGCCGACAATCGCCTGGCCCTCGATCACCGGCAGGATGCGCTGTTTGTTTTCGATGATCTTGTCCTGGATTTCCGTCAGATCCGCATCCGGCCCAACCATGGCCATGTCGGTGCTCATGTACTCGTGCACCGGAACCTCCTCCAACTGGTGGTAGAGGGCCTTCTCGATAATCTGGCGGGTGATGAAGCCCACCGGGTCTTTTTGGCCGTTTTGCTGCCGGGTGACCACCAGGGCATTGACATTGTAACGGGTCAGCAGCTGGCCGGCCTCGCGGCAGGACGCGCTGAAATCCAAGGTTATTGCCGGGGCCGACATCAAATCCCGTGCCCGTCGCCGGAAGGCCACGCGGCGAAACAAAACCTCCAACAGCAGGTGTTCGGCTTGCACGAGGGTTTTACCGCGGATGGTGGCGGCTGCCGCATAGGCGTGCCCCCCGCCGCCTACGCCCGCCAGAATTTCCCCCACGTTGACCTCGGGAACCCGGCTGCGGGCCACGATATAGATTTTTTTGCCCATCCGGGCGACGGCAAAAATGGCGTTGAACTTTTCCATTTTCAGCATTTTATGGACCAGGAGCGCAAATTCGGGAATATAATCGTCCGTCGAGACGGTGGTCAACGTCAGTTCGATGCCGTTGATGCTGTAGGGCACCGCGGCCTGGATCATGTCATTGAGAAGCGCCACCTGCGCCGGACTGATCTCGCGATCGATCATGCCGGCGACCACATTCAGGTTGGCCCCCTGGTTCAGCAGAAAGGCGGCCGCCTGAAAATCGTCTGCGGTGGTGGAGGGGAAGGTGAAGGAGCCGGTATCCTCATAGATGCCGAGACACAGAATGGTGGCTTCATCCGGGGTGATTTCAATCTGCCGCTCCTGCAGGATCTTGGTCAGCAGGGTCACGTTGGCTCCGGTCAGTTGATGGACCTCGTGATGACCGCGAATGTCGTTGGCCATGGGGGGGTGGTGGTCATAAACGTGGATTTCGATGTCCGGCTGATCGAGCAGTTCAGCGAATTTGCCGATTCGGTTGGGTTGGCGGGTATCCACCAAGACCAGGCGTTTTATCCGGCTGAAATCGATATCCTTGATGTCGGCCATGTTGAGAAGATAAACCATCGAATTAATGAAAAAATTACGCAGGTTTTTCTCCTGCGAGCCGGGAAAGGCCACGAGTGCATCGGGATAGAGTTTCTGGGCCGCCAGCAGGGACGCCAATGCGTCGAAATCGGCGTTGATGTGGGTGGTGATGACAGTCGGTTTGTCGCTCGCGTCGGGTATTTGAGAGATCATCTGATGGGGCGCTGATGGGGTAAAAAAACCATGAGTTTAAATGGTTATCCTTTTTGAACCGATAAAACCATAGGCACAGTTCGCCGGGTTAATCAAGTTTGCAGTTAAGCGGCTCGCCAACGGGCAGCGTCGGTTTCAGGGTTAAAGCTGCCCGTGGCTTGCTCCGATAACCCTATTACCCCATTTTCCCTTTGGGACCGGTGCACCCGCAGACCTGCGCTGCAACGGTATGACCGCCGTTGGGGGCAATACCGCGTCGGCCGCTGCCACAGCGAAATTTCTCCAATTTCAGGGAGGTTGAACATGTCGGTTTTTATTTGGGAAGGAAAAAACAGAAGAAACGAACTCCAAAAGGGGGAAATGGAGGCCCCCAACCCGGAGGCCGTCAGGAACAACCTCAGCCGCCTGCGCATCGCCCCGTCGAAAATCAAGCGGAAACCCAAAGACTTATTTGCAAACGTCTCCTTTCTCCAGCCGCCGGTCAAAGAAAAGGACGTGATCCTTTTTGCCCGGCAATTCTCCACCATGATCGATGCCGGCCTGCCCATCGTGCAGTGCCTCGAAATTCTGCATGCCCAGCAGGACAACAAATCCTTCAAAAGGATTCTGAAGGAAATCAAGGAATCGGTGGAAAGCGGGTCGACCCTGGCCGAAGCCCTCAAGAAGTATCCCAAGGAGTTTGACGATCTTTTCGTCAACATGATCGCGGCGGGTGAAGCCGGCGGTATCCTGGATACCATCCTGCGGCGGCTTGCCGGATACATGGAAAAGGCCTCCAAGCTGAAAAAACAGGTGAAGGGCGCCATGACCTACCCGGCCATCACCCTGCTTATCGCGGTGATCGTGGTGGCGGTTATTCTGGTTTTTGTGATTCCCGTGTTTCAGCAGATGTTTGCGGATTTTGGCAGCGAACTGCCGGTCTTCACCCAGATGGTCGTGGCCGCCAGCAATTTCGTCAAGAGTAAAATTCTCTACATCATCATATCACTGGGCCTGCTGGGTTTCGCCTTTCGAAAATTTTACAGGACCAATAAAGGCCGCCAACTGATGGACAACCTGGCCCTCAAAGCACCGGTCTTTGGCCTTCTGATCCGCAAGGTGGCCGTGGCCAAATTCAGCCGCACCATGGGCACCATGCTCGCCAGCGGCGTGGCGATCCTGGAGGCCCTGGACATCGTGGCCCGCACAGCCGGCAACAAAACCATAGAGGCCGCGGTCTACACCGTCCGCTCGGGCATTTCCGAGGGCCGCACCATGGCGGACCCGTTAATTCAAAGCGGGGTGTTTCCCTCCATGGTCTGTCAGATGATCGCGGTCGGTGAATCCACCGGGGCGTTGGATGCCATGCTTGAAAAAATAGCGGATTTCTATGACGATGAGGTCGACCAGGCGGTCGAGAACCTGACCTCCATGATTGAGCCGTTTATGCTGCTCTTCCTGGGGGTGACCATCGGCGGGCTGGTCATCGCCATGTACCTGCCGATCTTTAAAATGGCCGGCGCCATCA
>JAWOJK010000312.1:0-4741 GCA_046481705.1 Desulfobacterales bacterium
CGGCGTGACCCGCGCGAGGATATCGTGAAACAGGTAGCCGTTGGTGTCGATCGTGACCGAGTGGTAGCCCAGGCGGCGGGCGCTCTGCACGGCCTGAGCCAGGTCCGGGTGCAGGGTGGGCTCACCGCCCAGGAAGATCACGTTGGTCGTTTGGCTTTTGTCGGCAAACAGCGCCAGCCAGCGATTGATGGTCGCCAGGGACAGGCTTTCACGGCCGTGCTGCGCGGGGTTGATGTAGCAGTGGCGGCAGCGCAGGTTGCAGCGGGTCAGGATATGAAAAAAAAGGTTTGTGGCGTTTTTTGAAAACGCGACGGTTCGTTTCATGGGGGTAGCGCGGCAGGCGCAGGGACTCTTCAGCCCTGCCGCTGCTTGAGTTCTTCCAGATCTTTTTTGGTTTTGACCAGTTCTTCGTTGGTCAGGCGCAGCCGCAGTGAGATAAACTCAGAAAAGATGCGGTAGAGCAGCAGCAGAAAATTAGCGCGTTCGTCGTCGGAGGCCAGGCGGTCGGTGGCCGAGGTGTCGACCGCCAGGCTGAGGGTCTTGCCCTCTGCGTAGACCGAGGCCGACCGCGACAGGCCATCCAGAATTCGCATTTCCCCGAGAATTTCACCGACCTTGTCGATGCGCCGGATGGCGACCCCGTTTTTTTCCACCCGCACTTTCCCGGACAGCAGGAAGTAAATCCAGGGGTCCCGCTCCCCCTCCTCGATGATCATTTCGCCGTCGCCGTATTCCCGGATCTTGCTCAGCCGTAGCAGCTGCTTCAGGCTGCCGGTTTCAAAATTCTTCAAGGGCGAGAGGGTCATCAGTTTCTGTATGTTCTGGATATTGTCCTGCAGAAACTTGGATTCAATCATGATGCGCTCCTTGGGATCCGTCTGGTGTGGGCGCCTGAGCGCTCACGGCGATGGGCGGCGGCTCAGGCGAGGCATTCCAGGCAGTCCTTGCTCAGGTGCTCGTCGAAGTGAACCGGGTATTTCCCGTCAAAACAGGCCTTGCAGAAGGTGTCCTCGGGGTTTTGGACGCCGGTGGAGTCCAGCAGGCCCTCCAAGCTCAGGTAGTAGAGGGAATCCAGACCCAGCAGGTCGGTCAGCTCTGCCACCGATTTGCTGGCGGCGATCAGCTCGCCCTTGGACGAGAAGTCGATCCCGTAGTGGCAGGGGAACCGGTGGGGCGGGCCGCTGACCCGCAGATGGATCCGCCGGACCCCGATTTCCCGAAGGGCTTTGACGCGGGTTGTGACGGTGGTGCCGCGGATGATGGAGTCTTCGATGATGATGATGTCCTTGCCGCGCAGCAATTCCCTGACCGGGTTGAGCTTGATCCGGACCCCGAAGTCCCGCATGCTCTGAGTGGGCTGAATGAAGGTGCGCCCGACGTAGTGGTTGCGGATCATCCCCAATTCAAAGGGAATCCCGGAGGCTTCGGAGTAGCCGAGGGCGGCGTAGGTCCCGGAGTCGGGAAAGGGCATCACCAGATCGGCCGCCACCGGCGCCTCTGCGGCCAGCCGCCGGCCGTGGGCCTTGCGCGTCTGGTAGACGTTGCGGCCGGCGAAGATGCTGTCGGGGCGGGCGAAATAGATGAACTCGAAAATACAGAACGCCTGCCGGTCCGCCGGGCGGGTGTGGATCGACTTGATGCCGCTGTCGCTGATGATGACGATTTCGCCGGGGTCCAGCTCCCGGATGAACTCCGCCTGAACCAGGTCGAAGGCGCAGGTCTCCGATGCCAGGACATAGCTGCCGTTGAGTTTGCCGAGGCACAAGGGTCGGAAACCGTGGGGGTCGCGAATACCGATGACCTCTCCGCGGCTGGTGAGCATGACCAGCGAAAAGGCGCCTTTTAGCCGGGTGGCGGCCTCCACCAGGGCCTGCTCGAAGCCGTATCTGAGGCTCTTGACGAACAGGTGCAGGAAGATCTCGCTGTCCATGGTGGTCTGGAAAATGGAGCCGGATTCCTCCAGCTCGTTTTTCAGCGCCTGGGCGTTGACGATGTTGCCGTTGTGGCCCACGGCGTAGGCCCGCTGGCGGTGGCGCACGACAAACGGCTGGGCGTTGTTGAGGATCGAGCTGCCCGTCGTGGAGTAGCGCACATGGCCGACGGCGCTGGTGCCGCCCAGCTGTTCCAGGTGCTCATCGTCGAAAACGTCCGGCACCAGGCCCATCCCCTTGTGGCCGACGATGTCTCTCTCGCGGCTGACCGCGATTCCGGCGCTCTCCTGGCCCCGGTGCTGCACCGCGTAAAGGCCGAAATAGGTCAGGCGGGCGGCGTCGGCGTGGCCGTGGATGCCGAACAGGCCGCAGGCTTCGCGGGGTTTGTCTTCAAAATCGTTTTGGACGGCGGCGGCACTGCGCGCACCCCCGTCAGTCTGGGATTTCATTGAAAAAAAGCCTTTTGTTGGCGGATCGCCTCAGGGCTATCCAGGGACTGGGCGGCGCCCCCGGTGGGCCTGCCGGGTTCTTATTGACACATTATGAGCGCCTTGTAAATGCCCCCGGCGGCGGCGCCCGAGCGGCAATTGGCCGGGGGCTGTCGTCGGGGCCGGGCTATTCGGGGCTGCGGTTGTACTCCTGGATGGTCTTGACCCCCAGGGCCGCAGTCCTCAGCGCCTGAATGCCGCGGCTGATGGCCATGGCTCCGGCAATCGTGGTGGTGTAGGGCAGCCCGAACTTGATCGCCGCGCGCCGGATCATGAAGCCGTCGCGGCGGGTTTCGCCGCCGGTGGCGGAGTTGATGATCATCTGGATCTCGCCGTTTTTGATGGCGTCCAGGACGTGCGGGCGAAGGCCGGTGGAAACCTTGGCGAGGGTTCGGCCGGGGATTCCGTTGGCCGACAGAAAAGCACCGGTGCCGGCGGTGGAGAGGATTTCAAAGCCCATGGCGTGGAAGCGGGCCGCGACGGGCAGCACCGCGGACTTGTGGCGGTCGTTGACGCTGATGAAAATGCCGCCCTGGGTGGGCAGTTTCTGGCCGGCCCCCAATTGGGCCTTGGCATACGCCGGCCCGAATTCGGCGTCGATCCCCATCACTTCCCCGGTGGATTTCATTTCGGGCCCCAGCAGGGTGTCCACCTTGGGGAAACGGTTGAAAGGTAAAACCGCTTCCTTGACCGCCACGTGCTGCGGGACCCTTTCAGCGCTAAGGCCCGCCTCGGCCAGGGACTTGCCCAGCATCACCTTGGTGGCCAGCTTGGCCAGCGGCACGCCGGTGGCCTTGCTGACGAACGGCACCGTCCGCGAGGCTCGCGGGTTGACCTCCAGCACGTAGAGCTGGCCGTCCTTGATGGCGTATTGCACGTTCATCAGGCCGACGACCTGCAGTTCGGCCGCCATGGCCTTGGTGGCCGCGGCGATCTCGTCGCAGACGGCCGCAGGGATGCTGTAGGGGGGGAGCACGCAGGCCGAGTCGCCGGAGTGGATGCCGGCCTCCTCGATATGCTCCATGATGCCGCCGATCAGGGTGCTGCGCCCGTCGGAGATGGCGTCCACATCCACCTCGACGGCGTCTTCGAGGAATTTGTCGATCAGCACCGGGTGGCCGGGGGAGGCCTGGATCGCCAGCAGGGTGAAATTTTCCAGGTCCTTGCGGTGGTAGACGATTTTCATCGCCCGGCCGCCCAGCACGTAGGAGGGGCGCACGATCACCGGGTAGCCGATCAGCTCGGCGACCTTTACGGCTTCGGCCACCGACACCGCCGTGCCGTTGGCCGGCTGCCGTAACCCCAGCTTTTGCAGCATGGACTGGAACTCTTCGCGGTCCTCGGCGCGGTTGATGTTGTCGGGTTGGGTGCCGAGGATCGGCACGCCGGCCTGCGCCAGGGGCACGGCCAGGTTGAGCGGGGTCTGGCCGCCGAACTGGACGATAACTCCCTGGGGCCTCTCGGTCTCCACGATGTGCAGGACATCCTCCAGGGTCAGGGGCTCGAAGTAGAGCTTGTCGGAGGTGTCGTAGTCGGTGGACACCGTCTCGGGGTTGCTGTTGACCATGATGCTTTCAATCCCTTCCTCGCGCAGCGCAAAGGAGGCGTGAACGCAGCAGTAGTCGAATTCGATCCCCTGGCCGATGCGGTTGGGGCCCCCACCCAGAATCATGACTTTGTTGCGCCCGGACAGGCGCGCCTCGTTTTCCTGCTCGTAGCTCGAGTAGTAGTAAGGGGTGGCGGCCCGGAACTCGGCGGCGCAGGTGTCCACCAGTTTATAGACCGGTAGGATGGCCTCCTTGCGCCGGCGCGCGCGCAGCGCGGCTTCCGACAGCCCGCTGAGGTGCGCGAGCTGGCGATCGGAATAGCCCCGGCGCTTGGCCCGCCGCAGCAAGGCCGTCGGCAGGTCGCCGGCGGCCTTGCGCAATTCGCCCTCAAAGGCCACGAGCTCTTCCAGCTGATGGAGAAACCAGGGGTCGATGCCGCTGAGTTCATGGATCCGTTCGATGCTAAACCCGGCCAGGAGGGCGTGGTGCAGGTAAAAGATCCGCTGGGAGTTGGGTACCGCCAGCTTCTGTTCGATGACCGCTGGGGAGGGCGGTTTTTCACCGCTCCCGGGCGCTTCGCCCGTATCCTGGCCGTCGGCCCCGAACCCGTGCCGGCCGATTTCCAGCGAGCGCAGCCCCTTCTGGAGGGCCTCCTTGAAGGTCCGGCCGATGGCCATGGTCTCTCCCACCGATTTCATCGCGGTGGTGAGGACGTCATCGGTTTCGGGGAATTTCTCGAAGGTCCAGCGCGGGATCTTGACCACCACGTAATCCA
>JAWOJK010000356.1:0-4769 GCA_046481705.1 Desulfobacterales bacterium
CGTGGCTGACGGCATCGGCGCCTTCCAGGGCGGCGATTTCCACCTGCCGCTTGGCGATCAGCGGTCGGGCGATCGAGGTGCCCAGCAGATAACGCCCCTCGTAGATGGCGTTGGCCCGAAAAGCCGGGAAAACGTAGTCGCGCACAAAGGGCTCTTTGAGATCGTCGATGTAGACCTTCGCGGCCCCCGTCCGCAGGGCGTTGGCTTTCACCAGCGACATGTCGTCGCGCTGGCCGATATCGGCCGAAAAGGCAATCACGTCGCAGCCGTAGGTTTCCATCAGCCATTTCAGAATCACCGACGTGTCTAGACCGCCGGAATAGGCCAACACCACTTTTTTTACACTGTCAGACACGGTTTTCTCCTTGCGATCAAAGTTGATAGCGGCGTAAAAGTCCAATTTCTGCGTTGCGCTGCATCGCGAGGTCGCTGCGGTTCACAGCAGCAGGTCCAGACAGGCCACCAGCCCGTCGATCTCCGCGCGCGAGATGATCAGCGGCGGCACGAAGCGCAGAATGTTGCCCTGAATGCAGTTGATCAGGTAGCCGCGGTCCATGCAGGCCCGCACGATGGCGTCGCCGTCGCGGCTGACCTCCATTCCCAGCAGCAACCCGAGGCCGCGGATCTCGGTCACCGATGCGTGACGAGACTGGAGACCCAGGAGCTGCTCCCGGAAGTAGGCGCCGGTCGCCGCGGCCTGCGCGATCAGCCCGCCGCTGAGGGCCTTGACCACCTCCAGGGCGGCCGCCGTCACAATCGGTGTGCCGCCGAAGGTGGAGGCGTGGCTGCCGGGCCCGAAAGCCGCGGCGGCCTTCTCGGTCGCCAGCATGGCCCCGATCGGCAGCCCGTTGGCCAGCGCCTTGGCCAGGGTCATGATGTCGGGCTGAACACCGAAATGCTCGTGGGCAAAGAGCTTGCCGGTGCGGCCGATCCCGGTC
Organism: Desulfobacterales bacterium; assembly: GCA_046481705.1. Lineage (GTDB taxonomy): Bacteria > Desulfobacterota > Desulfobacteria > Desulfobacterales > JAABRJ01 > JAABRJ01. The sequence goes on from JAWOJK010000356.1 coordinate 939, forward strand.
TGGATTTCATCGAACACCAGCAGGGCGCCCGCGTCATCACAGAGCGCGCGCACCGCCTGAAGGTAGCCGGGGGCCGGCGGGCGCACGCCACCCTCCCCCTGAACCGGCTCAAGCACCACGGCCGCGGTCTGGTCGCTCACCACCCGCGCCAACGCCGCGATATCGTTGAAGGGCACGAATTCAAAGCCCGCCAGGACGGGCTCGAACCCCTGGCGCACCTTTTCCTGCCCGGTGGCCGAAAGGGTCGCAAAGGTCCGGCCGTGGAAGGAGCGCTCCATCGCCACCACCCGCCGCCGGCCGGTTTCGCCGCGGTCGTTGAAATACTTGCGCACCAGCTTGAGTGCGGCCTCGTTGGCTTCGGCGCCGCTGTTGCAGAAAAAAACCCGGTCGGCAAAGCTGTGCGCCGTCAGCCAGGCGGCCAGCTCGGTCTGGGGAACGGTGTAAAAGAGGTTGGAGACGTGCAGCAGACGCTTCGCCTGGCGGCAGAGCGCCTCGGCCACCGCCGGGTGCGCGTGGCCCAGATTGCAGACGGCGATACCGGCGACAAAATCCGTGTAGCGGCGGCCATCGCTGTCCCACACGCTGGCGCCGCTGCCTTCCACCAGAACGATCGGAAAGCGTTTGTAGGTGGCGGCAAGGGCGCCGTCAGCGGCGGCGATGATGGGGTTTTCAGCCGGGCTCACAGCGTCACCTCCGTTCCGATCCCCTGGTCGGTGAACAGTTCCAGCAGCAAGGCATGGCGCTTGGCGCCGTTGATGATTTGCACCTTTTGCACGCCGTCGGCCAGTGCCTTGAGGCCATATTCGATCTTGGGGATCATGCCGCCGGAAATCTCACCGTCATGAACCATCCGGCGAATCGTCCGGGAATCGATGGAGGAGATCAGGTTGCCGGAGGCGTCCATGACCCCGTCGACGTCGGTCAGCAGCATCAGCCGGCCGGCGGAAAGCGCCCCGGCGATCCGACCGGCGACCAGGTCGGCATTGATGTTGAAGGTTTCCCCGGCCTCGCCCGCCCCCACCGGCGCTATGATGGGGATGAAGCCTTGGCTTGTCAGGGTTTGAATGATCTCCGGGTTGATTCGGGTGACTTCCCCGACGAGCCCCGGATCGATGATTTCCGGCGGCTTGGTGTCGTCCTCCTGGTACACGATCTGAAGCTTTTTGGCCATGATCAGCCCGCCGTCCTTGCCGCTCAAGCCCACCGCCCGGCCGCCCTGGCGATTGACCTGCGCCACGATGGCCTTGTTGACCTTGCCGCCTAAAACCATCTCGACCACGTCCATGGTGGCGGCGTCGGTCAACCGCATCCCGCGGACGAACTGGGACCGGATCCCCATGCGATCCAGGACTAAATTGATCTGGGGCCCGCCGCCGTGGACCACCACCGGGTTCAGGCCGATAAACTTCATCAGGGTGATGTCGCGGGCGAAGGCTTCCTTGAGATCCTCGTCGACCATGGCGTGCCCGCCGTATTTGATCACAATCGTCATCCCGGAAAACTGCCGGATATAGGGCAGCGCTTCGATCAGGATATCAGCGACACTGGGGTTCATCAGTGGTTCCTCTGAGGCCGGGGCAGCCGTAAACGGCACGTCAAACCATGATTTGCGGCTATAGAATGTAGCGGCTGAGGTCCTCGTCCCGAACAATTTCCATCAGTTTGTCGCGAACGTATGCGCCGTCGATCACCACCCGCTGGCCGGCCATGTCGGGTGCGTCGAAGAGGATGTCTTCCAGCAACCGCTCCATCATGGTGTGAAGCCGGCGGGCGCCGATGTTTTCGGTTCGATTGTTGACATCCTCGGCGATCCGGGCGATCTCGGCGACCGCATCGTCTTCGAACACCACCTCGAGCCCCTCGGTGCGCAGCAGGGCGATGTACTGGAGCAGCAGGGCGTTGCGGGGCTCGGTCAGGATGCGCTCGAAATCCTTCTGCCCCAGGGAGTTGAGCTCCACCCGGATCGGAAAGCGCCCCTGGAGTTCCGGTATCAGGTCGGAGGGTTTGACGGCGTGAAACGCACCGGCGGCGATAAAAAGAATGTGATCGGTGCGCACCGGGCCGTATTTGGTGATCACCGTGGAGCCCTCGACGATCGGCAGCAGGTCGCGCTGCACCCCTTCGCGGGATACATCCGGGCCGTGGCCGCCCTCTTTTCCGGCGATTTTGTCGATTTCATCCAGAAAAACGATGCCCGACTGTTCCACCTTGATGACCGCCTGCTTGACGACCTTCTCCATGTCGACCAGTCCCTGCACCTCCTCCTGGGTGATCAGCGCCAGCGCCTCGCTGACCGTGACCTTGCGCCGTTTGGAACTCTTGGGCAGCAGCCCGCTGAACATATCTTTGAAATTGATGCCCATCTCCTCCATGCCCACGTTGGAAAAAATTTCCACCATCGGCATGGACTTGTCGGCAACGTCCAAATCCACGTAGCGCTCATCGAGTTTCCCGCGGCGCAGCATGGCGCGCAGCTTTTCCCGGGTGGATGAGGGCTCCGCGGGGTTGGCGGTCACCACCTCGAGGGCGGGTTCCTTGGCTTCTTCGCCCTTGGGGAACTTATTCCCCCCGCCTTTGGGCAGCAGCAAATCCAGCAGACGCTCTTCGGCGATACGGCTGGCTTGGTCCCTGACCTGCTCCTGTTCACGGGATTTGAGCATGTTGACGGTCAGTTCGAGCAGATCCCGGATCATGGATTCCACGTCCCGACCGACATAGCCCACCTCGGTAAACTTGGAGGCCTCCACCTTGATAAAGGGGGAGTCGGCCAGCTTGGCCAATCGTCGGGCGATTTCAGTCTTGCCGACCCCGGTGGGGCCGATCAGGATGTTGTTTTTGGGGGCGATCTCGTCGCGCAGCTCCGGATCCACTTTCTGACGCCGCCAGCGGTTGCGCAGCGCAATCGCCACCGCCCGTTTGGCGTTGGCCTGCCCGACGATGTATTTGTCCAACTCACTAACGATTTCAGAAGGTTTCAGGTCGCTCATAGTTTACGCCGTTTCACGCTGAGGCGGGTGGATCGCACGCCCCGGCTAGAGTTCTTCGATGGTGATGCGGTCGTTGGTGTAAATGCACAAAGCGGCCGCGATTTTCATGGACGCCTCGAGAACGCCGCGTGCGTCCAGGTCGCTGTGGCGCAGCAGGGCGGTGGCGGCGGCTTGGGCCGCGACGCCGCCGGAGCCGATTCCCAATACGCCCTCGTCGGGCTCGATGACATCGCCGTTTCCTGAAATCAGAAACATGTTGGCGGCGTCGACGGCGATCATGATGGCCTCCAGGTGCCGCAGATACTTGTCGGTGCGCCAGTCGCGGGCCATTTCGACGGCCGCCCGGGTAAGGTTGCCGTTGAAGCGCTGGAGTTTGGCCTCCAGCTTGTCAAAGAGGGTGAGGGCATCGGCGGTGGCGCCGGCAAACCCCACGACGATTCGGTCTTCGTAGATTCGCCGCACCTTGCGGGCCTGGTGTTTGATGATCGCGGTGCCCAGCGTCACCTGGCCGTCACCGGCTACCGCCACTTTGCCGTTGCGGCGGACGGCCAGGATGGTGGTCCCGTGGAAACGGGTCGCAGCGGAGGCTGGGTCGTGCTGAGATCTCATGCCGTTTATCCTTCTCCGGTCACGGCCGCCGCTGCCGGGACCCTCTGCGCGGGGAGGGGTCAGCGCCGGGGGTGCGCCTGGTCATAGGCGGCCATCAAGCGGTCGATACTCACGTGGGTGTATTTCTGGGTGGTGGAAAGGCTTTGATGCCCCAGCAATTCCTGCACCACCCGCAGGTCTGCCCCGGCATCCAGCAGGTGGGTGGCAAAAGAATGCCGGATGGCATGCGGTGACA
>JAWOJK010000365.1:0-11041 GCA_046481705.1 Desulfobacterales bacterium
CCCAAGCTCACCGCCAGCGTGCACAGGCGCAGGCGGTTCATCAGCTGTTTGCCTGCCGCCAGGCCACCTTTGATTTCAAAGGCGATCATCCCGCCGAAGGCCTTCATCTGGCGTCTGGCGATGGGGTGACCCGGGTGGGTCGCCAACCCGGGGTAGAACACCCGTGCGACTTTCGGGTGACCGGCCAGCCATTGCGCGATGATCATGGCGCTTTCGCTGTGGCGGCGCATGCGCAGGGCCAGGGTCTTGATGCCGCGCAGCACCAGCCAGGCGTTGAAGGGGCTCAGACAGGGGCCGAAGAGATGGGTGTAGTCCTGCCGGATGCGCTCGGTCAGCGTGCGGCTGCCGGCGACGATGCCGCCGATGATGTCGCCATGGCCTCCGAGGTACTTGGTGGCCGAGTGCACCACGGCCTCGGCCCCCAGCGCCAACGGCCGCTGCAGGAGCGGGCTGGCAAAGGTGTTGTCGACGATCAGGGGAATGCCGTGGCGCCGGGCGATGCCTGCCCAGAGGGCGATGTCGACGACATCCAAGGTCGGGTTGGCCGGGGTTTCGATAAACAACAGGCGGGTCTGGGGGTCGATGGCCGCCGTGATGGCCGCGGCGTCCTCGAAATGCGCCGCGGGCAGGAAGCGGGCCGCCAAGCCCCAGCGCTTCACCCGGCTGTTGAAGAGCGCAAAGGTGCCGCCGTAAAGGGTGGTGGCGGCCACGAGGTTGTCGCCGGGCTTGAGCAGGCTCATGACCAGCGCTGCAATCGCGGCCATGCCGGAGGCGGTGGCGACGGCGTCCTCGGCGCCTTCCAGGCGCGCCAGTTTTTCCTGAAGCAGATCGACGGTGGGATTGGACATGCGGGAGTAGACGTAGCCCTCACGGGAGCCGTCAAAGAGGCCGGCACCGTGATCCACGTCCCGGAAACGAAAGGTCGCGGTCATGTGGATCGGGGCGACCAGGTCGAGGGTCGGCAGCGGGGGCGTGTTGCTGCCGTGGACGGCTTCGGTTTCGGGTGACAGCGGTGGGTGCATTCCGACCTCCGTTCCTGATGGCGGCGCATTTGCTTTTCAGACCGTCATCGTACCTGTGGGGTTGATCAAACCAGCGACTGCCTATAGATGAAGAACCGGTAAGTCAAAAACCAGACGGTTTCGAAAAAAGTTCAAGTTCAAGGCGCGCAAATCTCGAGGAGTGAGGCGTACACCTGTACGCCGCAGCGACTTCGAGATGCAGCGCAACGCGGAAATTGGGCTTTTTGCGGAACCGTCCTATAGATAGGGCTTTATGGGTCAGAAGGCAAACACCAAAACCGCTGGGGGGCAAGGGGCGGCGGCAGCCGCCGCGCTGATCGTCGCCCGGGGGCTGACCCGCTCCTATACCCTGGGGGCCAACCCGGTGGTGGGTGTCGAGGGGCTCGATCTGACCATCGACGCCGGGGAACTGGTGCTCCTCAAGGGGCGCAGCGGGTCCGGTAAAAGCACCCTGCTCTCGCTTCTGGCCGGTCTGGAGCGCCCCAGCGGCGGAGAGCTCGTGGTAGCCGGCCAGGACCTCAACCGTGCCACCCCCAGCCAGTTGACTCGCTTCCGGCGGGAAGTCGTGGGGGTGGTTTTTCAGTCCTTCAACCTGCTGCCTACCCTGACCGTGCTGGAAAATGTCAGTCTGCCGGCGCTTTTAGCCGGCCGCCCGTTTGCGGCGACCCGCAGGCGGGCGGAGGAGCTGCTGGTCTGGCTGGGCATGCGGGGGCGCCTGGACCATCTGCCGTCCCAGATTTCCGGGGGAGAGATGCAGCGCACCGCCATCGCCCGGGCGGTGGTCAACGACCCGGCGATTGTGCTGGCCGACGAACCCACCGGCAATCTCGACAGCCGCAGCGGCCAGGCGGTGCTGGAGCTGCTGCTGGATCTCAACCGCCGCTGGGGGCGCACCGTCGTCATGGCGACCCACAGCACCATCGCCGACCCGGCCGCCACCCGGCAGATCCACCTGCAGGACGGTCGCATTCTCAACCCGCGGCCATAACCCGTCTTTTCTGCCACCTGTTTCACGTCTTCAGCCTGCGGCACCTGCTGCGCCACCGGGCGCGCGCCCTGGCGGTGGTGGCCGGGGTGGCCCTGGGAGCGACGGTTTTCACCAGCGTGCGGCTCTCCATCAACGCCGCCGTCGGGGCTTTCGATCGCAGCGTGACCCTCATCGCCGGGGCTGCCGACCTGACCCTTGGCGCGCCCGGTGGGCGCGTACCGGAAACCCTCCTGCCCGCGCTTTTGCAGGACCCGGCGGTGGCGGCGGCATCGCCGTTTTTGAGCGCCTATGTCGCCCCGGCGGACCCCGCCGGGGCGTCCTTTCTGCTGATCGGGATCGACCCGATCCTGGACCGCAGCTTTCGCGCCTGGGAGGCCGGCGGGGCCGAGGAAACCCCGGCCGAGCTGTGGGCCGATCTGATTTCCGTTCCCGGCAGCCTGCTGCTGGCCGAGCGCCTGGCCCGCGACTTGGGGGTAAGCGCCGGAGACGCGCTTTCGCTCAGCAATACCCGCGCCACGGCATCCTTTCGGGTCCTGGGCCGGATGACCCTGCGGGGGCTTGCGCTGGTGGAGGGCGGGCGGGTGGCCGTCACCGACATCGCCACCTTCCAGGAGTTTGCCGGGGTCTTCGGCGAGGTGGACCGCATCGACGTGCGCCTGAAACCCGGCCGCCACCGACTTTCCCTGGACCTGCCGCCCGGGGTGCGGGTCCTCTCCCCCGGTCAGGCCCGCCAGAGCGGCCAGGCGATGATTCGCTCCTACCGATTGAATCTCTCGGTGCTGAGTTTTGTTTCCCTTTTCGTGGGCATGTTCCTGGTCTACAGCCTGGTGGCGCTGAATGCCGCCGCACGCCGCACCGAGCTGGCGACCCTGCGGGCCCTGGGCGCCGCGCCGCGCCTGATATTCCTGCTTTTCCTGGCCGAGGGCGCCCTTTTCGGCGTTGCCGGCTGGCTCTTGGCGGTGCCGGCCGGTGCCCTGATGCTGGGCCATCTGTTGCCCGGCATCGCGGGGACGATTTCCACCCTCTTTGTGCGGGTCCAGGTGGACGGCCTGCAGTTGGCCGTCTGGGAACTGGCGCTCTCCTTTCTGATGACCGTCGCGGTGGCGGTTTTGGCCGCCTGGCAGCCCGCCTGGGACGCCATGCGGGTCGCCCCGGCTGAAACCCTGCGCATGGGCCGCCTGCCCGGCGCCCGGCGGGGCGCCGCGGCCCGACGTTTGATGGGCGTGGGCGTGGTGGCCATCGCGCTGGTCTGGCCGCTTGCGCAATTACCCGGCCTTGGCGGATTTCCGCTGTTCGGCTACGGCGCGATCTTTCTGCTCTTCGTGGGGTTTTCGCTGCTCTCCCCCTGGGGGCTGCAGGGCCTGGGGATGCTGGCGGCGCCGCTGCTGCGACGGCTCGGCGGCCAGCCCGCCTACCTGGCGGCGCGCTATCTGCGGGATACCGGGACCCGCACGGCGATTTCGGTGGGCGCCCTGATCACGGCGGTGGCGCTGTTTACGGCGCTGGTGGTGATGGTCAACAGTTTTCGCAGCACCGTCGAGCTGTGGGTGCATCAGACCGTCAGCGGGGACCTGTTTGCGGCCGCCCGGATGGCCGAAATCAACGACTATCGCGATCCGCTGCCGCCGGCGACGGCCAGCTGCCTGCAAACCCTGGCGGTGCCGGCCGAACGGGTCGGCTTCCGGCGTATTTTCCTGGAGCACGGATCGGTGCTCTATCAGTTCGAGGCCATCGATTTCGCCCCCTTTTTGGCTAACGGCGGGTTTTTTTGGCTCCAGGGGGACCCCGCCCAGGGGCAGCGCGATCTGCTCGCCGGCCGGGGCATCGTGATCTCCGAGGTCCTCGCCAACCGCAGCGCCACCCGGGTCGGCGATCCTTTCGAGGTCCGCATCGGTTCCACGGCTTTCACGGTCCCGGTGGTGGGGGTGATCCGCGATTACCGCACCCGCGGCGGGGTGGCCTTTTACTCGCTGCCCCATTTTTCCAGCCGGTTTGCCGACCACCGGCTGTCGGGCATCCGCTTTTTCCTCCACCGGCCGGAGGTGGATGGCGAGGCGCAGGTTCGCCGGCTGCAGGCGGACATCCTGCGGGAATGCGGGGATGCCCTCGACATGATCAGCGGTCGAGACCTGCGCCGGGCGATTCTGGAGATCTTTGACGAGACCTTCGGCGTCACCACCCTGCTGCTGCTGATCGCACTGGTCGTGGCGGCCCTGGGGATTGCGACCACGCTGACCCTGCTGGTGCTCGAGCGCTCCCGGCAGCTCACCACCCTGCTGGCCGTCGGTGGCAGTCCGGGCCAGATTCGGGCCATGATTTTCTGGGAAGCGGCGCTGATGGTGGTGATGGGGGAAACGGCCGGGCTGCTCTGCGGGTTCTGCCTCTCCTATCTGCTGGTGTTTGTCATCAACCGCCAGTCCTTCGGCTGGACCTTTTTCTACCTGGTGGACTGGCGGGTCCTGGCCCTTTCGATGCCCTTGATTTTCCTGGCGGCGCTGACGGCGGCGGTGCCGGCCGCGCGGCTGGTGCTGCGGCAGTCGCCAGCCGCCCTGCTGCGGGAGCCGTAGAATGAAAGCGCTGCCGGGGTGCAGATGGATAGCGGTGATGGGCGTGCTCTGGCTGGGGCTCACAGCCGGCGCGGGGTCGGTGCGGGCCGATGGGGCCGACTATCCCGCCATCAGCGGACCCTGCGACCTGGTCTTTCCCCAGGATCACGGTCCGCACCCGGCCTACCGCACGGAATGGTGGTACTATACCGGCAACCTGGAAAGTGATGCCGGGCGCCGCTTCGGCTACCAGCTGACCTTTTTCCGCTCGCGGCTTCGACCCGACACGGGCGAAAGCGCCCAAACGGCTTCGGCCTGGCGGACCCCGCACCTCTTTCTGGCCCATGCCGCCGTGTCGGATCCGGCGACCGGACGGTTCTGGTATGCCGATCGCCTGTCGCGCGCCGCCCTGGGCATGGCCGGTGCCAGTCGGGAGGGGGACGGGGTGCGGGTGGTGCTGCGGGACTGGTCGGCCCACCTGCAGCCCCGGGAGCATCGCCTGGCGGCGGGCGCCGATGATTTTCGCCTGGATCTGACCCTGGTGCCGCTCAAATCGCCCGTTCTGCACGGTGACCGCGGATACAGCCGCAAGGGACCGGCCCCCGAGCAGGCCAGCTGCTACTACTCGTTTACCCGCATGAAAACCTCCGGCCGGCTGGCGGCCGGGGGCGAGGAGTGGCAGGTCAGCGGTTACAGCTGGATGGACCACGAATTCAGCTCCGCTCCCCTGGCAAGCGGTCTGGTCGGTTGGGACTGGTTCAGCCTACAGCTCTCCGACGGCAGCGATCTGATGCTCTACCTGCTGCGCCAGGCCGATGGCAGCTTCAGCCCCTCATCAGGCGGCACCTTCGTGGCGCCGGACGGCAGCCCGCGCCCGCTTTTCGCGGCGGATGTGGTCGTCACCCCCCTGGCCACCTGGAAAAGCCCCGCCAGCGGAGCGGTTTATCCGGCCCGTTGGCGGGTGCAGGTCAAACCGCTGGACCTCGACCTGACGGTTGCCCCCAGCATGCCCGCACAGGAGCTTCAAACCCCTGAAACCACGCGGGTGACCTACTGGGAAGGCAGCGTCGATGCAACCGGCAGGGTCGGCCGAAAGCCGCTGGCCGGCCGCGGGTTCGTGGAGCTGACCGGCTATGCCAAGCCTTTTGACGCCCCCCTTTGACTCACTGCCGCCGCGCGGGTCAGCCCGCCAGCCGGCGCACCAGCGCCTGGACGGCTTGCAGGTAGGCCTCCAGCCCGCGGAGGAAAATGTCGTTGTGGTTGGCGGCGGGAATCGGCAGAAGGGTTTTGTCGGCGGCCGGCGAGGCGTCGTAGAGGGCCTGCCCGTCGCTGAAGGGGATGATGTGGTCATGCTCGGCGTGGATGATCAGGGTCGGGCGGTCAAAGCCCCGTATCTTGTCGATATTATCGAAAATCCGTAGAGCTTGGACGCCGATCGCGCCGGTGTCGACCCCCAGAAGGCGGAGGAGCGGATCGGCGTAGGCAAACCCGCTTTCGATGATCAGGCCGGCGATCGAATCCCGGCACCCGGCGGCCAGCGCCAGCGCCGAGGCGCTGCCCAGCGAGCGCCCCATGACCAGCAGCGGACCGCTCCAGCCCTTGCCGGCCAGGTAATCGCGGACAAACGCGAAGATCACATGGGCATCGCGCATCATGGCGCTGACGGTCGGGCTGCCGCCCGAACGGCCATAGCCACGGTAATCGACCGCTAAAAAATTGATGCCCAGTTTGGCATAAAGGGGTCCCAGGTCATCGTAGTCGGCCACGATTTCGCCGTTGCCGTGGAAGAAAAGCAGGGTCGCGGCCGTGGCGCCGGCAGGGTGCAGGCGGGCGCCGAGCGAAACCCCGGGGGCCACCGGGACCGTCAGGTCGACGCTGCCCTCCGGTGCGGCGGCGGCCCGGGGTTCGGGGCGCGGATGAAAGAGGTGTTGCAGAATTTCGGGGCGATCCAGAAGGGTGTAGTCGATGGATGCCAGATCAACCATGGGAAACCTCCAGGGGGGTATGGGCTGTCAGAAGGCGCTCATGCCAGTGCAACCCAGCGGTGGGTGATGCGTTGGGTGTCCAGGGTCACCAGTGCAACCGTGGCGGCCTGCGCCCCGCGCGGCAGTACGGCCGACCCGGGGTTGAGCAGCAGGACACCGTTTTGTATCTCGGCCGCCGGCCGGTGGGTATGGCCGCTGACCACCAACCGTATGTCGGCGGCGGCCGGGTCCAGGTCAAGGCTCGAAAGGTCGTGGAGCATATACACCTGCAGGCCGCCCAGCATCACGATTTCAGCTGGCGGCAGGTCGGCCGCCCAGCGGCCGCGGTCCATGTTGCCGCGTACGGCGACCACCGGCGCCAGGCGCTGAAGGGCGTCGAAAACCGCCGGGGTATCGATGTCGCCGGCATGCAGGATCACATCCACCCGGTGAAAGGCGGTGATGACCGGCGGCGGCAGGTGGCCGTGGGTGTCGGAAATCACCCCGAGCAGAAGGCGTTGGCGGTTTTTAAGGTTGGCGAGCATGCTAAAAGGTCCGTGGCCGGGTGTGGTTTCGGTGGCGATTATTTTTTTGGCCCTTTTCAGGCCCGATGGCCTCAGCGCTCCCGGCGGTGCAGGACGGTTTCAAGACGCGCCAAGGCCAGTGAGCAGCTCAGGGTCAGCAGCAGGTACAGCAGGGTGACCGTGATCCAGACCTCGAAGGTCATGAAAGTCGCCGACATCAGCTCCATGCCCTGAAAGGTCAGCTCCTGGATGGAGATCACCGAGACGATGGCCGAGTCCTTGATGGTGGAAATGAACTGGCCCCCCAGGGGCGGCAGGATGCGCTTGATGGCCTGCGGCAGGATGACGTGGCGCATGAGCTGCCAGCGTCCCATGCCCAGGGCGCGGCCGGCCTCCCACTGGCCGCGCTCGATGGACTGGATCCCGGCGCGGACGATTTCGGTGATGTAGGCCCCCTCGAAGATCGCCAGGGTGATCAGGGCCGACAAAAACGGGGCGATCAGATCGGGCGGCGCCAGACAGAAGGTCAGCAGCGACTGGGTGGCCGGGGAGCTGTTGCGCACGAAATCCTCCACCCCGAGGATCGGCATAATCTGGTCGCTGACAAAAAAGTAGAAGATGAAAACCAGGACCAGGGGCGGCAGGTTGCGGCAGATTTCGACGTAGCTGCGACCGATCAGGCGATAAAAAAGGCTGTGGCTGACCCGCCAGAGTCCCATCAGAAGGCCGATCAGGCTGGCCAGCAGGGTGCCCCAGATGCTGAGCCGCACGGTGTTGAAAAAACCCTGCATCAGCAGGTTGGGCACCCAGCGGGCGGTCTCCTGATCAAACCGGAATAGGAACTGGGGCAGAACGCTCCAGTTCCAGTTGTAGTTCAGACCCACCGTGACGCGGTAGGACAGGTAAACGCCGGAGGCCGCCAGCATCGCGAGCAGTACCAGATCCAGCAGTGTGATTTTGCGCTTGAAAATGACCAATGGCGCATCCTGTCAGCGGTCGGGGTAATACGCGGCGCACGCTGTGGGGGTGTGTTTTTTGCCGATGCCCTTACTTCAGCAGCTTCTCCCAGTCCTTGGTTTCAAACCAGTAATGCTTGCGCTCCTTGAGCCAGCCTTCGGCGGTCACCAGGCGGATCCAGTTGTCCAATAAATTCAGGGTGTCGAGGTCGCCCTTGCGCACGGCGAAGCCGATGGGTTCCTGGGTGAAGTTCTCCGCCAGGGGCATGAAGAGCGAGTCGGGGTATTCGACGGCGTAAAAAGCCGGGGTCGGGGCGTTGCCGACCGCCGCGTGGACCCGGCCGTTGAGAAGCTCCTGGTAGACCTGGGCCTCGGAGTCAAACTGGCGCAGTTCGGCCTGCGGCATGAACTTCTGGACGGCCATGACCGAGGTGGCGCCGAGTTTGGCCGCCAGGATGATGGCGGGACGGTTGAAATCCTCTATGCTGTTGAAGCCTTTGGCTTTTTCCTTGTGCGCCACCATCGACATGCCGGTGTAGTCGTAGGGGATGCTGAAGTTGACTTTGAGGTTGCGCAAGGGGAGGATGCCCATCCCGCCAATGATCACGTCAAACTTTCCGGTAATCAGGGCCGGAATGATGCCCGACCACTTGGTGGGCACAAATTCGACCTTGACGCCCATGTCTTCCGCCAGGCGGGTGGCCACGTCGATCTCAAACCCGATCAGCTGCCCGGTTTTGTCCTTCATGGCCCAGGGGACGAAGGTATCCATTCCCACCCGCAGCGAGCCGCGCTTGAGCACCGTTTCGATGGTGCTTTCGCTGGACAGTTCCTGCTGCAGTTTGCCCGCCAGGGCCACACTGCCGGCTGCCAGTAGGATCGCCGCGGCGGCCAGCAGGGTGGTGGCGCGCAGTACCTGTGTTTTCATCGTCGTATCCTCCTTATTGTGGGGTTGATATGCCCATCGATCGATCCGCCGGGTGCTGCCCATCGGTTTTCCCCGGCCGAACCGGTCGGTCGCGCTCAGGTCCTGATCTGCAGACGGGTCTCCATGATGTTGACCACAACGGAAAGGGTGATCGTAATAACCAGATAGACCGCCGCCACCACAAACCAAACTTCAAAAACCATGAAAGTTTCCGAGACGATCGCCTGCCCCTGCATGGTGAGGTCGTAGATGGCGATGGTGCTCACCAGGGCGGAGTCCTTGATGAGTGAAATCGCCTGGCTGGTAAGCGGCGGCAGGACTCGGCGCAGCGCCTGGGGCAGGATCACCAGGCGATAGCAGTAGAGGGTTCTCAGACCCAGGCTGCGGGCGGCCTCCCACTGGCCGCGCTGGATGGAGACAATTCCGGCCCGCAAAATTTCCGATGCGTAGGCGCCTTCAAAGAGGCTCAGGGCCAGGACGGCCGAGGCAAAACGGCCGAAGCCCAATATGGGCGACAGGACGAAATAGATGAAAAAGAGCTGCACCAGGAGGGGGGTGTTGCGGACGATTTCCAGGTAGGCGCGCGCTACAAAGCGGGCCACCAGGGAGTCGGAGAGCCGGAAAAAGGCCGTTAGCAGCCCGAAGCAGAAGGCCAGGACCAAGCTCACGACGGTAATCTGAAGGGTTACGAAGATACCCGTCACGAGGGGCCCGGCGATCAGCCGGCCGTCCTGGAACTCGAAGAAGTAGCGCGGGACCTGGTACCACTGCCAGTTGTAGCCCAGTTGCTGGGAGCCGCGGGCGATCAACCAGATCAGCACCCCGGCCACGCCCAGAAACTTGAGGCCATCGATGAGGGACCGCCGGGTCGGTTTAAACCCGCCGCTTGAACGTGCTGTGGTATCGGCCACCGGCATTCTTTCGGGTTTCAAAGCGCTGGGGACATTCAAAGTCAACCCGCTGCCGCAGGGTTGAAATGATTGTCGCAGGCACGCCCAGCCCCACCATCTGATGAACCGCTGTGAGATAGACCCGCTGGGCAGGATACGCTGCGAGCCTGCCGTGGATATCTGATTTTACTCGTGTCTATCCAGTTCGGGCGAAAATCGTAACACCTCCCCCTTGTCTTGTAAAGGGGCGCCCGGAGGGGATCCGGGTCGCCGGCCTGCGGCGGCATCCGGAGCAGGGGCCGGCGCGAAAATAGCGGCGGGCCCTCCCGGGCGATAGCGGGTTATGCCCGGAGCATTTGCCGGCCCGCTCTTTACAACGCCAAAAACCGGTGCTTATATTGGAGAAAAATAAAAGGTCGACTCCTGGACGACCCCCTTTTGCCGCCGGGCAGGCGTTTGGCGGTAAAGGAGGCGCCATGACCGACACCCACACGACCTGTTTTCGTTTTTCGACCAAGCCATCCGGACCGGATAGCGGGCAGCGACCTCTCGAGGAGGGTACATGAGTTCCAAAAATCCTGAATTGGAAGAGGGGGTGGCGACTGAAACCCGTGACGAGGTGACCGAACCGCCCCTCTACAAGGTCCTCCTGCACAACGATAACTACACCACAATGGAATTTGTGGTGGAAATCCTCATAGTGATCTTTAAAAAGGCCCCCGAGGATGCCGCCCGCATCATGCTCAATGTGCACCACAACGGGACTGGCGTCTGCGGCATCTACACCTTCGAGGTGGCCGAGACCAAGGTCGACGCCGTTCACAGCATCGCCCGCGAAAAAGGATTTCCGCTCAAGTGCAGCATGGAGAAAGAATGATGATAAGCAAAGAACTGAGTGCAACGCTGGGATTTGCCGTCCGTGACGCAAAAAAACGACGTCACGAACATGTGTGCCTTGAGCACGTGCTGTTTGCGATTCTGCACGACTCGGAGGGCATTGATATCATCGAGAAATGCGGCGGCAACGTCGAAACGCTGAAGGCCGAGCTGGAAGCGTTTTTCAAGGAGCGCATGGAGCCGATCATCGATGGCACCGAGTACGTTCTCCAGCAGACCATCGGCTTTCAGCGGGTGATCCAGCGGGCGGTCAACCACGCCCGATCCGCCGAGAAGCCGGAAGTGGTGGTGGGGGACATCCTGGCCTCGATCTTCCAGGAGAAGGA
>JAWOJK010000005.1:0-8437 GCA_046481705.1 Desulfobacterales bacterium
TCGTCGAGTGGCAGCGGTTCCCCGCAGAGGGCCACCGCCGGCGGCAGGGCGACGTCGTTGTATGGCGGCATGTCTCGTGGGACCGCCGCACCCTCGCCGGGCAGTGGCGCCGTTTCAGCGGGTCCGGAAGGGATATTGCTGCCCGAGGCGCACGGAACCAGGGCGCTCCATGCCAGGAGAACGCCCAAAACAGCCGGAATCATCGTTTTTTTCATTTTCTGAAACCCTGGGTAATCCTCTGGCGGCGCTGATCGCAGCCGGCCGCTTCACGTCTGGTACCGCTCCCACGGGGAGTTTCCAGGGAGGTCCAGCAATAAATGGACCAGGCGGTTAAAAACCCCGATTTCTATTGATTTCAGATTTTTGTATAAATTTTGGCGTAAAGATGGATTGAAACCTGGCAGGGCCCGTCGTCAAAATTTTGACTGGCAGGTGGGGCGAAATTTGACAGGCCAACCAAACCCGGTCGGCCACGGGTTTTCAGCCGCGCTGCTCCATGAGCGACATGATGATCCCCTGTTGGCGACGGGTGAGGTTGTCAAACTTGATGCCGATTCCGTTTTGATCCCGCCGCGCCACCGTGGCGGTCACCATGCAGGAAACCTGGTTGATCGGCGAGGTGAGGTAAAGGTCGATCTCCTGGCCGATGGCAAAAGCCTCCTGGGTCTCAATGAACGCCCCGCCGATGCTGATGTCTTTGATGGTGTTCCTGAAGGATCCGTCCCGGGTGTCGTAATCCACGTCGATCTGGCAGCGCCGACGCGCGTGGGACCGTTGCCAGGTGGCCTGCAGCTTCTCCAAGTGCCGGAGATAAATCACCTGCTGCTCTTCGGTCATCCGTTCAAACATCTCCAACAAGCGCTTTTTGTTCTGCTCTTTTCGCATGAACTGGGCCGGTAACGCCATTTGTCACCCTCCGCTAAATTTTCCTCGGCCTTTCGGTCTGGCCACCGCCGGGCGCCGGCCGCCAGCCGGGGCCCACCGTAACACAGATCTTATATCGTCTGCGGAGAGGAAAAGTTTACGGGCAAATGCAGGCGCAGCAAAAGCGAGGATCCCGCAGGGGGATGGGTCAGCGCCCGGGGTCCGGGCTTCACCCCTGGCGGGTTTTGGGGCAAACGGAAAGCACCGGACAGGGCGCCCGGCGGGCCACCCGCTCCGTGGTCGAGCCGACAAAGATCTTCTCCATCATCCCCTGCCCGCGGGTTCCCAGTACGATCAAGTCGACCTGGCGGTTTAGGGCGTAACGGCTGATTTCCTCATCGGGCAGGCCCTCGAGCAGCGCAATTTGGGGGGCACACCAGTTGCGGGCCTCCTCGGGGAGCATCCGGTCGAGGCGTTTCTTCAGGCGCTCGTGCAGGCTTTCGAGCAATTCACCGTCGGCGGCCGCCGGCAGCGCCTGCAGATCCTTGTAAATCGGCGGTTCAATGACGTGCACCAGGTGCAGTTCGGCCTCGAATTCCTGCGCCAGGCTGAGCGCGTTTTCAATGGCCAGGGCGGCGTCTGGGGAAAAGTCGCACCCGACCAGGATGCGTTTCAACCGAAAGGCTGCCGGTTGGGCACCTGCCGTCTCGGGCGAGGGGCTGTTGACAATCAGCAGCGGACAGGGCAGCGTCTGCATCAGCCTTGCGGTCACCGACCCCAGCAGCAAGCGTTTGAGGCCGGAACGGCCGTGGGTGGCGGCGATCACAAGATCAACCTTGTTGTCTGCGGCCAAGCGGGTGATTTCCTCTGCCGGTCGGCCGGCGGTCACCAGGATTTCGGTGGCCACCCCGCTGTCGGCGATCTGGGCTTTGAGCTGTTCACGGGCGGCCTTCACGGCCCGTTCGCGCTGCGCCAGCGGATCGAGGTAAGCGGCGCCGTAAATCAAGACCGCCGGTTCACCATAGACGGCTGCCGCCGGCAGGTCCACCACGTGGCAGCCGTAGAGGGTGCTGCCGAATTCGCGCGCCAGGGCAATCCCGTAGGACAGACTGCGGCCGGCAAAGGTGGAAAAATCGGTGGTGCACAAAATGCGCTGGAGGCGGGGTCTCATAACGAATCCTCCCTTCTTGGGGTGATGGGGCGGGGCGGGTCCGGAATGCAAAACAGGCAAGGCGCGGGCCATGCGGCAG
This sequence comes from Desulfobacterales bacterium, assembly GCA_046481705.1. GTDB lineage: Bacteria > Desulfobacterota > Desulfobacteria > Desulfobacterales > JAABRJ01 > JAABRJ01. Next base: position 2,115 of record JAWOJK010000005.1, read on the forward strand.
GGCTGCCGCTGTCTGGCCATTATTTTAGAGGAAGCCTGCTTGAGGTGTCAAAGCAATTCTGTCCGCCGTCAACGGCTGGGTCGCACTTTGCGGCAAAAGAAACGGTCTGGTATTTTGGAAATGAATCTGGTAGAAAAAAGAGCAGGGGGCGGCGCCATGCGAATTCCCACTCAAAGAGAATGCTTTCGGCTCATCGCCGAAATGCAGATGCTGGACCACATCGTGGCCCATTCGATCCAGGTCTGCCGGGTAGCCACCCTGCTGGTCGACCAGCTCAACGCCTGCCGCGTCGAGATCGACCGCGAACTGGTGCGGGCTTCCGCCCTTTTGCACGATATCACCAAAACCCGCAGCCTGACCACCGGTGAAAACCACGCCGCCACGGGCTGCGAATACGTTTCGCAGCAAGGCTACCCCGAGGTGGGCGAAATCGTCGGCCAGCACGTCCAGCTAAAAGCCGTTTCGATCACCGCCGCCCCCCTCGAAGCGGAGATCGTGAACTATGCCGACAAGCGGGTATTGCACGATCGCGTGGTTCCCCTGGAGCAGCGGATGCATTACATCCTGGAGCGCTATGGTTGCAAAACGGAGTTCAGAGAGCGCCTGCGCCGGCTTTGGACGGATTACGAACTGATGGAAACCCGTATTTTCCGAGGGCTCAGGATTGCGCCCCTCGATCTGCCCGCGTTCCTGGACGGCGGCGGCCTGGCGGCCGAAATCGCGGCTTACCGTAAAACCTTTACGCACACGGAACGCCCCCCCAAGAATCTCGCCTGCAAGGAGACCGCTTTATGACGGACGTCAAAGGGTTTTTTTTGTCACGCAAAGCCATCGCCATCCGGTTTCTCTACACCGTCCTGTTTATGGCGATTCTAGAGATCGTCAAAATCCTGATTCAACTGACGGTGCTTTTCCAGTTTGTCTACCTCTTCATCACCCGCAACCAAAGCCAGCCGGCGGCCCGTTTTGCCAACCGTCTGGCCGCGTACCTGTACCGCATGGCGCGCTATGTGAGCTTAAACGAGCAGCAGCGCCCCTTTCCTTTCCGGGATTTGCCCGATGCCATGGAGCCTCCGGAGGGCACCCCGCCGTTTTGACCCCCCGGAAGTCAAGCCTCCCCCGGCCGCCGCGAATGGTCGTGTCAAACGCCCGGGCTGAGGCGGCCGTTCAGCGTTTTGCCGCCGTATCGCCGGCCCCAGCGCACGACAGGCGCAGCGGCCGGCAAAAATTTTGACGGCCGCTAAAACCGCCCGGCGGCAGTGCGCAGCGCAGGTGGCGCGACAGCCCGCCACAGCTGCGGCAACCTGCAGGACAGCCTCGAGTTAAAGCGGTTTAGCCGTCATCAGGTATCGTAGAAAGTCACCACCGGGTCGCGCAGGATCAGGTCGATGGCGCGCCCCGCAGTGTCTGCGGCGGCTGGGAAATCACGCCCCAGGCCCCGGATGTGGCGCAGGTTGTCGGCCGTGCGTAGGATCAGCATGGCCAAACTCCCCTCCTCGATTTCCGCCAGGGCAACCGCCTGTTCCCAGGGGTGGCCGCTGGCCCAGGCATAAATGGCCACCGCCGGTCGGAAAAAGAGCGGGTTGACGACGAAGCCGTGATCCTGCATGTCACGGGCGAAGGGCCGCAGCCCCCGTTTGACCTTCAAAAAAGACGACAGCAACTGCTTGGGGATCGCATCTTTGGGGACGCGGTCATCGACCTCACGCTCGTTGACAAACGCGGCGATGACCCCCGCCAGAATGGGTGCATCGTTTTCAGGAAAAAGCGCATCCCGGAAACCTTCGGCAATCAGCAGGGGCTGGTCCACCCGCAGCTGTGAAGCCCAGAGCCCGTCGGCGGTCAACCGATCGACCGTATCGACGTAGCCGTGGGTCTTGAGGAAATCCAGATGCCGTAGAAAGGCCTGCCACAAAACGGCTGTTCCCGTTGGCGCCTGCCGGCCCCCGCCCTTTCGGCCGCGTGCCTGGGACTGCTGATAGGCGCCAAAGGACTTCTGCAGGAGCTCCTCGATCTGCCCGGGGCTATGGGAAAGCAGCAGGTTGAGCACCATCGAGAAATTGATTTTGATCTGGCTGAGCACCGGCGACGGCGCTGCACCGATCAACTTGGCGATGTAACGCAGGTCCATGAACTTGGTGGGTACGGCGAGCGCAAAGCCGATCTGGTCCATTCCGCGACGGCCGGCGCGACCGGTCATCTGGTGGAACTCGGTCGCCGTCAGGGGCAGAAACTCGGTGCCGTTGAAGCGGTCGGAATTCAGGAAAGCCACCGTGCGGGCCGGAAAGTTGACACCCGCGGCGACTGTCGAGGTGGCAAAAACAGCGTCCAAAAGCCCCTCCAGCATGAGGGTTTCCACCAGGATTTTCCAGGACGGCAGCTGGCCGCTGTGATGCGCGGCCACCGCCAGGTGCTCCAGGGCCCACATCTGACGGTGGCCCGCCACATGCGGACTCTGGGCAACCAGCGTGGCGATCCTGCGGCTGAGGCGCTGCTGCCGCTCCGGGCTTCGGGTCTGGTTCTGCCGGCAGAGATCCACGGCGTTGTCGCAGTCGGCCCGCGATTTCAGGAAAAAAATCGCCGGCAGCAGGCGAAACTTGCGCAAAACCCGCAGCATGTCCCCAAAGGGCGGCAGTTTGCCGGGCGGCGCGAACTGGGGCGGGTGCTGGCTGCCGATCAAATCCCGCACCTTCTTGTGCAGCACGTTTTTTTTAGACGGCCCGGCGGGCACCAGCAGCGGGTAGAGCGTCCCCGAAGGATGCAGGAGCAGCGGATAAAGCGGCACCGGCCGCCGGTGTTCGGTCACTACCTGGCAGGGCCTGGCACGAATGGCGGTCAGCCAGCCGGCAAGCTGGTCGGCATTGCCGATGGTGGCCGACAGCAGCAGCAGCGGGATGCGCACCGGCAGGTAAATCATCACCTCCTCCCAGACGACCCCGCGGTCGGGGTCGCCGAGGAAGTGAGCCTCGTCAAGCACCACGAAATCGGTGGCCAGATCCTCGCCCCGGTGCATGGCGTCGTAGAGCTGGTTGCGCAGGATTTCGGTGGTCCCGACGATCACCGCGGCCTCAGGGTTTTCCTTGCGGTCGCCGGTCAGAATGCCGACCTGTTCGCGGCCGAAAATTTCCTTGAACTCGCCGTACTTGGCGTTGGAGAGGGCCTTCAGGGGGGAAGCGTACCAGGACCGCCCGCCGGCATCGAAACGCTGCCGGATGGTCTGCACCGCAATCCAGGTCTTGCCGGCACCGGTGGGTGCGCTCACCAGGCAGTCCGACCGCCCCACGGCTGCCACCGCTTCCAACTGAAACGGGTCCGGCTGGAAGGGGCGCGGCACCGGTTTGCCGATGGCCCCGAAAACTTTTTTCAGCCGGCTGTCGACCCCGGGCCGGATGGACACGAGCCGGGATTTGCGGCGGTCAACGGTTTTGGAGCGGGGCGGATATTTTCGGGGGGTGTAGGTCACAGGCGACCGATCATCTCTTTCACCGCCGCTTTGGCCGGCGAGGCCACGTCAAAGGGAGAAACGCCCGCCAGATCGGCTTCGATCAGGCCATTGTCATAAGGCAGGAATCCGAGAAAGGCGAAGCCCGCGAGGTGCTCCCGCAGAAAGGCCTCGTCCCGCGGGCTGCGGATCTTGTTGCCCACAACGGCAATGTTGTCGAGACCGATCTGGCCGGCCAGTTTGCGGATATGCTCGGCGGTATCAATGCTGCGCCGGCCGGGCTCGACGACCACCAACAGCTTGTTGACCGCCCGGGCGGTGCCCCGGCCGAGGTGTTCGATGCCGGCCTCCATGTCCATCACGACCACCTCGTCGCGGGCCAGCACGATGTGAGTTACCAGGGCCCGCAGCAGGGTGCTCTCGGGGCAGATGCAGCCCGAGCCGCCCTTCTGGACGCCGCCGAGACGCATCAGCTTGATGTTTCCCATCCGCGCCGAAAGGGCATCGGGCAAATCGTCGACCTTGGGGTTGAGTTTGAAAAACCCTCCGATGCTGCCGGGCTTGGCCTCGGTGCGCTCGAAGATCAGATCTTTCATTTCGGCGATGGGGGTGATGGATTCAGCGTTGGCGATACCGAGGGCCGCTGCCAGGTTGGCATCGGGGTCGGCATCGATGGCCAGCACGTGTTTGCCCATATCGTTCAGATTGCGGATGAGAAGCGCGGAGAAGGTGGTTTTGCCGACACCGCCTTTGCCGCTGATGGCCAGTTTCATGTAACCGTTCCTTTCGCTTGCAGTGGTTCCACCGGCCCGCGGCAAGCCGCGGACTGCGCTCGCCGTAGCGGCGGAACAAACAGGCCCTACGGCGCTGACCGCCGTAAAGCCGAGTGTCTCCAATATAACACAGCTTCAAGACCGGGCAAGGCGTTAATTCGGTCGGCCGCGACGGCGTCCATGGGGACATTGCAAAACGTCTTGCCCAGCGCCAGCCCATCGTGATAGGAGGAGGGCGCCTGTCCCATAGCGCTTTTCATCGGGTGGGCGCACCATCGAGACCGCCTCAGCCACCTGCGCCTGACCACCGCCGATGACCTGCAGCCCCCATGACCTCGAGGATGCCCGCGTGGCACAAAACAATCCCCAAAGCGAAAAAGAAACGCCGCCCGCCCCGCTGATCCTGGCTCCGGCGGGGGGCCGGGACGCTTTTCTGGCGGCCCTCGCGGCCGGTGCGGACGCGGTCTATTGCGGCCTGAAAGCCTTCTCGGCACGAATGGCGGCCCAGAATTTCAGCGTTGCCGAATTGGCCGCCCTGACCCGCCTGGCGCATGATCGGGGCGTCCGGGTGCACGTGGCGCTAAACACCCTGCTCAAGCCCGAGGACCTGGACCACGCCGGCAGCCTGCTGGTGCAGCTGGAAAAACAGGTTCAGCCAGACGCCCTGATCTTTCAGGACCCCGCCGTACCGGCCCTGGCGCGCCAGGCCGGTTTGCGCGCTGAACTGCACCTCTCCACATTAGCCAACCTGAGCTTTGCACAAGGCCTGGCAGCCGTCCGCAAGCAGCTGGGAGTTTCCACGGTGGTCCTGCCGCGCGAGCTCAGCATCGACGAGATCAAGGCCATGGCCCAGGCCTGCCCGCCGGGTCTGGCTCTGGAGGTCTTCGTCCACGGGGCCCTCTGCTATGCCGTTTCGGGGCGCTGCTACTGGAGCAGCTGGTTTGGCGGCAAAAGCGGCCTGCGGGGGCGCTGCGTCCAGCCCTGCCGGCGGCGCTACACCCAAGGCGGCCCTCCCCGCAAATTTTTCTCCTGCCAAGACCTCAGCCTGGATGTGCTCGTCAAGGTCCTGGCGGGCATCCCGGCCGTTCGCGTCTGGAAGATCGAGGGGCGCAAGAAAGGCCCCCACTACGTCTACTACACCACCCGGGCCTACCGCCTCCTGCGGGACGCGGGGCGCGACCCGCAGACCAAGCGAACCGCCCTGGCCCTGCTGGAGCGCTCCCTGGGCCGCCAGGCGACCCATTACCACTTTCTGCCCCAGCGCCCCCAGAGCCCGATCCCGGCCGACGGCCGGACCGGCTCGGGCCTTTTCGTGGGCAAGGTCCGGGGAGAACAGCAGGCCCTCTGTCTGGTGCCGCGCGAGGCGCTGCTGGCGGGAGACCTGCTGCGGCTGGGCTTCGAGGACGAAACCGCCCACGACATCCAGCGCGTCGGCAAATTCGTGCCCAAGGGCGGGCGCCTGATCCTCAAGGCCGGCACGCCCGGCGCCACCCTCAAGGGGGTGCCGGTATTCCTGATCGATCGACGCGAAAAAGCCCTGGCCGACATGCTGGTCGAGTTGGAGGGCGTCCTCGGCCCACCGCAGGCGGCGGCACCGGCCACCTTTCAGACCCGGCTGCCGACGGCTTCGCGCTGCAACCCGGACGCCTCGGAGGTAGAGGTCCAGCGCATGCCGGTGCAACCCCGGGGAAAGGAAGCGGCCGGCTGCTGGATTTCGGCAGGCGCCATCCAGGCCACGTCCCCCGGCGCGGCGAACCGGCTGTGGTGGTGGCTGCCGCCGGTGGTCTGGCCGGATACCGAAAAAATTCTCGGCCAACAGGTGACCGCTCTGCTGGGCTGGGGGGTTGCGCGCTTCGTGCTGAACGCCCCCTGGCAAACCGTGTTTTTCCCCCAAAGCGGGCGGCTGCGGCTCTGGGCCGGCCCTTTCTGCAACATCGCCAACCCGCTTGCGCTCCAGATGCTGGCGGACGCCGGTTTCAGCGGTGCGGTGGCCAGCCCCGAGCTGGCCGGCCGGGATTTTCTGGCGCTTCCGGCCCACAGCCCCCTGCCCCTGGGAATCGTACTGACGGGCCACTGGCCGCTGTGCATCTCGCGGGTGGCGGACGAAA
>JAWOJK010000016.1:0-40562 GCA_046481705.1 Desulfobacterales bacterium
TCTGGTCGGATACCTCCGAGCCCCTGATGGGCAAACTCAAAGAAAAGAAGCGGCATGTGAAAGGCCGCTGTGCCACGTGCCGCTGGCTGGATATCTGTGGCGGCAATTTCAGGGTGCGGGCCGAAGCGATCAGCGGCGACGTCTGGGCCCCCGATCCGGCCTGCTACCTCAGCGACGATGAAATTGCCTGAACTCCGGCGTGCTGCCCGGCCGAAAGGCCTGCCGACGCGGTTCGCATCGCGATTTCATCGCGTGCAAAGCGGCTGGTCAGCAAAAAATCACCAGTCAGCAGCACTCCGCCGCTCAGGAGGGAGTGCGTGGCGGGTTCGCGCAAAATCACACAGGCCATCAGGATCGCGCTGACCGGCACGAAAGTGATCAAGGCACTGGCCGTGGTGACGCTGGTGGCCCGAATGCCTTCGCAGTCCCACAGAAACCCCAGGACCGTGACGAAGACCGCGAGGCAGCCCAGTCTGCCCCACGCCACCGGCGGATAGCTGCCGATGGCGCCGGTCATCCCCGCCCCAAACGCCGGCCCTAGCAAACAGACGGCGGCAGCGGTTACCGACAACAGGATACCGACCCCCTGGAGGACCGTCTGGCGCTGCCTGAAGAAAACGACCGACAGCAGCCGCTTCAAATAGACGATCATGGAAAGCGGGTTCCGCGTGGCCCCGCACGACCGCCCGCCCGGCGCGATGATAGCCCCAGGCGCAAGACAGGTGGTGTTCAGAGACTGCAGTCGTCGCAGCTGGTCATCTGACGGGCCAGCACCTTGGCGGCATTGACCGCGAAATAGGTGACGATCATGTCCGCCCCGGCCCGTTTGATGGAGGTGAGGCTCTCCATCATGTTGCAGACTTCGTCAACCAGACCGATGGCGGCTGCCCCCTTGATCTGGGCATACTCACCGGACACCTGGTAGGCCGCCACGGGCAAATCGAAGGTTTCACGGACGGCCTTGATGATATCCAAGTACGGCAGGGCCGGTTTGACCATGACGATATCGGCCCCCTCTTCAATGTCCAGGGCCACTTCGCGCATGGCTTCGCGGGCGTTGCCGGGGTCCATCTGGTAAGTTCTGCGGTCGCCGAAAGCCGGGCAGCAGTCGGCGGCGGCCCGGAAAGGCCCGTAAAAGGAGGAGGCATACTTGGCGGCGTAGGACATCACCGGCGTATTGCAGAAACCCTGAGCGTCGAGAGCCTGCCGGATGGCGGCCACCCGGCCGTCCATCATGTCAGAGGGGGCCACCATGTCGGCCCCGGCCCGGACCTGGCTCAACGCCGTGCGGGCCAGCAGTTCGAGGGTGGGGTCGTTGTCCACCGTGTCGCCGCAGACTATCCCGCAGTGCCCGTGGTCGGTATACTCGCACAGGCAGGTGTCGCAAATGACGCAGATTTCGGGCCGGGCGGACTTGATTTCCCGGACGGCCAGCTGCACCGGGCCGTCCTCGGCCCAGGCATCGGACCCCCGGCTGTCCTTATGGGCCGGCAAGCCGAAGAGAAGCACCGCGGGCACCCCCAGGGCGTAAGCTTCTTCGGCGGCGACGGCCGCCATTGCCGGACTGAGGTGGTAACAGTCGGGCATACTTTTGATCGGCTCCCGGTAGTGTGTGTCGCGGGTTGCCTTGACAAACAAGGGCAAGATAAAATCGTGCGGGGTGAGCGCGGTCTCCCGAACCATATGACGGATGGTCGGGCTCATTCTCAGCCTGCGGGGACGTTTGACGGGGAAAGGCATTGCAACAGTCTCCAGATAGCGTGGTTGGGCCCAGAAAGCGAATTCCTTCAGATGGGCGGCGACCTGACGGAGCCCCCCGGGACCGTCGGCCGCAAAACAAAAAGGGTGATGGCCAGCATCACCCGGTTCTCGAAAATGAGATATAGCCCCATGCATTTTGGGTTGTCAAGGCATTACCCCCCGGCATACAGGGGGCCGGCGAAGATCCACCCCGGGGCCTTGACCACCGACCGGTCGAAGGGTATGGTGCGGCCTCTACCCAAACAAAAAAACGCGACCGGCATGCCACCGGGCGCCGATCACGGCCAGGCCCCCCGGGGCCGAAACCCTGCTGAGACCACCAGCCGCCGGTGGCGGCCGCAACCCTGAAAGCGAAGCGTGTCCTATGACCGACCGACATCCTGATCGCCCCCACCCGGCGGACCACCCCCACGGCCCACCCAAAGAAGCCGCCCTGCGGCTCGTGGCCTGGGAAGTCACCCGCAACTGCAACCTGTCCTGCAAACACTGCCGGGCGGCCGCCACCTGCGGGCCATACAGCGGCGAGCTTGAAACCGACCAATGCCTGCGGCTGCTGGACCAGATCGCCGAACTGGGCAGCCCCATCGTGATTCTGACGGGTGGCGAACCCCTGCTGCGCAGGGACATATTCGAAATCGCGCGCTACGGCAGCGACAAGGGGCTGCGCATGGTGATGGCACCCAATGGCACCCTGATCACGGCCGAATCCGCCCGCCAGCTGGCTGCGGCCGGCATCCAGCGGATCAGCGTGAGCATCGACGGCGCCTCCCGCGAGCGCCACGACCGCTTCAGGGGCGTGGCGGGCGCCTATGACGCCGCCCTGAGGGGCATCGAGCGGGCCAGGGCGGCTGGCATCGAATTCCAGATCAACACAACGATCACCAAGGACAACCTGGGCGAGATCAGCCGGATTCAGGAGCTGGCCGTCAGTCTGGGCGCCGTGGCGCACCACATCTTCCTGCTGGTCCCCACCGGGCGCGGCAAGTACATCGCGGACCGGGCCATCGACGCCGAAGAATACGAGCGCACCCTGAACTGGTTTTACGACCAGCGGGGCAAAACGCCGCTGCAGCTCAAGGCGACCTGCGCGCCCCACTATTACCGGATCCTTCGTCAGCGGGCCAAGGCCGACGGCGAGCGCGTTACGTTCGAAACCCACGGCCTGGACGCCGTCACCCGCGGCTGCCTTGGGGGTACCGGCTTCTGTTTTATTTCACACACCGGCATCGTCCAGCCGTGCGGTTTTTTGGAGCTGGACTGCGGCGACGTCACCCGGCAATCCTTCGCGGATATCTGGCGCACCTCCGAGGTCTTTTTGAAGCTGCGCGACTTTGACAACCTGGAGGGCAAATGCGGCTGCTGCGAGTACAAGCGGGTCTGCGGGGGCTGCCGCGCCCGGGCTTACGAGGCGACCGGCAATTATCTGGCCGAAGAACCGCTGTGCAGCTACACCCCGTCAGCCCTGAAAAAAGCCTGACGGCAGACGGCACCCCGGACGCGGCGAGGCTGTTGCCGGCCGTTCGACGGGTTCTGCCACACCCCCTTGGGTGACGTGACGCCCCCCGATCAGGCCGGCCGGGGATCGATGGCGTTGAGCACCAGCGTGATCGGGCGGTTTTCCTCGCTTTTACCGGCAAACCGGATGGGGCCCGGGCGCCGGTAGTTGTCCGGTCCGGGGGCGGCGGCCAGCCACTTTTCGCGGCAGGCCTTGACCACCAGAAATGCGGGATTCTGCAGATCGACGACGCTTTTTTCAAGTACCAGGGTCAGCCGCCCCTTGCGCTCTTCTAAATGCATAAGCGGTGCGATGGGGATCCCGATCGGTTCCCAACGCTTGAAATCCAGCTCGAGATTTCGGATGGCCGCCATCTGACCGGTGGCGCCGTTGGCGATCAGGCTGAAGACCGTCAGGCCCAGGTTGTAAGTGTAGATGCAGTCGAAGCGCGTGGGGTCGTTGCCGCGGCCGTCGTAACCGTAAAAGTGCACCTGGGTCTTGAACTTCGGGTCGGATTTTTCATAGACCTTTAAAATGGCCGCTGGAATGGCCGCATCCTCGGCCAGCAGCCCGGCCCGATTGAGCTCCTGGCGCAGGGTCTTTTGGGAGATGATGGCCTCCCGCACCAGCAGCAGCCCGTCACCGGCGTAGTTGCGAAAAAGCACCGGACCATAGCCGTCGGGGTTCAATCCCACCCGCTGCAGGGTCTTGCGATACCACGAGCGTTCCAGCCCTAATTTGTAGACGCCCTTTTCCTTCAGAATTTTGAGATAATCCTTGACCAGCCCCAAGACCACCTTTTCCGTGTCCACCTGTGAAAACTGGAAGTTGCCGTGGCTGTCGCGCTCCAACAGGAGACCTTCCTGGAAAAAAGCGGGAATGTCGTTGAAGAGGTCGTCGTCGCGGGTGTTCCAGACGGTGAAGGCATCGCTTTCGCGGGCCCGCCGGGCAAGGCGGCGGAGATACTCGAGCTTGTCCTCCAGGACGGGGAAATCCAGGTGAAAGTCAGTGTCGTGGGTGGCGTTGTAGTCGGCAATGATGGTGTTCAGTTTGATGATGAAAACCTGAATTTCGTTGATAAACTCCAGAACACCTTCGGGGATTACGGCCACCCCGTAATTTTTGCCGGCCGCCGCGCGCCGCAAGATGGCGTCGCAGATCACCCGGGAGAGGTGCCGCAGGGTCATCCCGTAAGCGGTGTAATCGGTTTCCCCGCTGCCCAGGGCCTTTTCAAGCCGGGAACGGTCGACGTAGTCGGCCAGGTCCTCGCCGATCAGGGTGATGTTGGCGTGGGTCTGCAGGGCGACCTCGAGGGCCAGATGGCTTGCCACCCGCCCCATGACCTTGCAGATGTGCCAGTATTTGACGTCCGAACTGCTGTCCGTGCAGAGGTTGCTGACCGCGTTGGCAAATGACCTTGCGGCCGAATGGAACCCGAAGGACATGGCGCACAGGCTGCGGCCGCCGGCATCCCGAACCTGGATATCGCCATCGATGGTCTTGGGCACCCCGATGACCTGGATCCCGTCGGCGTGCATCGCCTCGGCCAGAAAGGCGGCATTGGTGTTGGAATCATCGCCCCCGACCACCACCAGGGCGTCCAGCCTCAACTGCCGGCAGGTTTCCCGTGACAGGGCCACTTTTTCCTGCGAGTCAATCTTGGTCCGACCGGTCCGGATCATGGTGAACCCGCCCAGGTTGCGGTAGGCGTCCACCAATTCGGCCGTCAGTTCGACGGCCTCGTTTTCGACGATGCCGTCGGGTCCCATCAGGAAGCCGAAAACCCGGCTTTCGGGGTTGGCCTCGCGCACCGCGTCGAACAGCCCGGCAATCACATTGTGCCCGCCCGGGGCCGGACCGCCGGAGAATACGATGCCAATATTGCGCTTCTTGCGATAGCAGGCCTCAAAGGCCGGATCCGGTGAGGGTGCAGCCGCCAGCACCTGAACTTTGTTGTCGATAATCCGCGGCAGCCTGTGGCGCGCCTCGGAGTCTATTTCAAAATAGTACTCCTCGGCCGCCCGGAGGGTGGTGCACGGAGAGGCGAACACCTCGCAACGCGGCGGCACATATTTCAGACGCTCGCGCAGCTCCGGGTTGACGTTGGCGGTCGCCTCGAGCACGTCGGGGTGCTGCAGAAGTGCCTCCAAATTAGGTGATGGGCTTTGCGGCATGGCGCCTCCCTTGAAAAATCTGTTCGGTGAAAATGACGGGTGCGAAACGGCGATCTTGACGCCACCATCAGGCCGGCGCGGGGCGAATGGCCGCGTCCTGGCGGGCGCTTCAGAGAACGGCCACCCGGTTGCGGCCCTGCGCTTTGGCCGCGTACATCGCCTGATCCACACGGTTGAACAGGCTCAGGGGATCTTTGTCCTCGGCGGTTATGGCCGTTGCCCCGAAGCTGATGGTCACCTTAAAGGACTGGTCCTTGCAGACAAACTGGGTCGCCTCGATCTCGCGCCGCAGCTTTTCGGCTACCCCCGCTGCGGCCTTGCGGCTGGTGGCCGGCAGCAGCAGGATGAATTCCTCACCGCCAAAGCGGCAGAAAAAATCGCTCGACCGCAGCATGGGGCCAAGGCGCAGGCAGATCTCCTTCAGGCAGCGGTCGCCGATCGCATGCCCGAAACGGTCATTGATCTGCTTGAAGTGGTCGACGTCGAAAAGCACGATCGCAAACGCCTGGCCGTAGCGCAAATACCGCTGGAACTCCTCGCTGATCCGCTTTTCGTAGGCGCGGCGGTTGTATGTCCCGGTCAACGGATCGATCAGCAGCTCGGCCTCGAGGCTTTCGGCGCGCTGGCGGGCGGTGACGATCTCACCCCGCAGATGGTCAAATTCCTTTTCCAAGCCGACCATCTGGCCGTCCACCAGCGCCAACTGCCGCTGATCCTGACGACGCTGCTCGGCCAGGGCCCCGCTGATGGTTTTCAGCTTGGAGAGCACGGTCTGCTTCAACTCGTCGAGGGTGCTGCTGAAATTTACACTCCCCTTGAGCGCTTCAAACTGCGTTTCCAGACCCGTGCGAAATCCGTCATGGGCGCGCTGCGCTTCCCGCGCCTGGCTGAGGGAATCGAAAACCAGGGATTCCATGTCGCCCAGACGTTTGCCGATTTCCTGAATAAACGAGGCGGCCTGCTCGCGCTCGCGGCTCAGGTGGCCGGCATAATCCTTGACCAGCGCGATCAGGGCCTGCCGCGTGCCGAGGGCCGCCTCAAGACTCTCAGCCTGCCGCAGACGCGCTTCCACGGCCTGCACCCGCTGCAGGTAGTCGCGGTCCAGGTGCAGCTTGAGCTCGGCGATAATCGACTGCGCGATCTCTTTGAATTGGTTTAAAAATGCCGTTTCGAGAGCGGGGCGCTCGTCTTCGGCCTTATCGGCTTTTAGAAAACGGCCCAGCAAACGGTCGCCAGCATCCTGGCGGGGCGCAGGGGAAACCGGTGCATCGGGCTGGCTGCGGATCAGGGCAGCTTTGTAGTCTGAAAAGGCCGTTTCCAGCTCGACGCTCGGCGCATTGGCCAGGGCGAGCTGCCTCAAGCGGTCCAGGGCGCCATGCAACGGCGGGCTTTCCAGCTGGCGCAGCTGCTGGGCCAACAGTCCCACGACGCGACAGAAAAACCGGCTGCCGGCAGTCTCCCGCTGTTCCAGTTCCTGAACCCGGACCAGCAGTTTTTGCTTGTGCTGACGAATGGTTTCCAGCTGGCGCTGGAACCTTTCCAGCCGGGCGGCTTCACGGGCGGAGAGGTCTGCAGCGGCACCGGCCGGCGGCGCCTCGGAGGGCCGCAGGCCAGCGAACTCCCTGCGATCCGCCAGGCGGGCGGCGAGGAGCTCGCGGCTCAGCCCGCTGCCACTTTCAGCAACTTCCCGCAGGACTTCTAGCACCGCGTCGGCGATCACGGCCATTTGTTTGTCTGCAGGGGGCGGCATCATAGGGCGTTAATAACGACCAACGAGTCGTTTTGTCAAGGATAATTAAAGGCTTGGCGGACCTGCGGCAAGGCTTGGGGGCAATCTGCGGCCGCCCCCGGGGGTGTCGTTTTTACTCCTTTCAGCCCCAACCGCACGGCTGGCCGGCAGCCTCCGGGCAGGGATCGGCCCCTAAAAACGACTTGCCATTTTAACCAGATGTGTTATAAATTCCGTATTTTAATTGAGGAGTCCAAAATGGGCCAAAAACGCAGCAAACGCGACGCCGTTGAAGTCGTTTGCCCCAAATGCAAACATACCGAAATTGTCTACATCCAGGCCGAAGACATCCCCAGATGCCCCCAGTGCAATATCCCCATGGTCATCCGGGAAATCCTGACGGAGGGAAAATCCTACTAATCGCGACGTCCCCCGCGGGACGCCTTGATCGCTGACTGGAAAGCCACCTAACCGCAAAAAACCAAGGAGGAAAGCGAATGAAAAAGGGTTTTGTATCGGGTTTATTGGTATTTGCCGTGATCTGCCTGGGCGCATGGGCGCCCGCCATGGGCAGTGATATTGAACTGGCCAGGAAATCCACCCTTGAGGCCATTTTGAAAAACGGCGAACTGCGGGTCGGCTTCGAGGCCGGCTACATGCCTTTCGAAATGACCGACAAGAACGGCAAGTTCGTCGGTTTCGACATCGACATGGCCAAGGAAATGGCCAAGGCCATGGGTGTCAAGTTTGTTGCGGTCAACACCGCCTGGGACGGCATCATTCCGTCGCTGATCACGGAGAAATTCGACATCATCATGAGCGGCATGACCGTTACCCAGGAGCGCAATCTCAAAATCAATTTTGCCGATCCCTACATCATCGTCGGGCAGACCATCCTGCTCAACACAAAACACGAGGGGACTATCACGGACTACAAAGGCCTCAACGACCCCAAGTTTATCGTGACCTCCAAGCTGGGCACGACCGGCGAGCAGGCCGTCAAACGCCACATTCCCAAGTGCACCTACAAATCCTTTGAGACCGAGACCGAAGCGGCGCTGGAAGTGGTCAACGGCAAGGCCGACGCATTTGTCTACGACCTGCCCTACTGCGTGGTTTTCATGGCCCAGCAGGGCGCCGGCAAGCTGGTCTTCATCGACCAGCCGTTTACCTACGAACCGCTGGCCTGGGCGATCCGCAAGGGGGATCCCGATTTCCTCAACTGGCTCGACAATTTCCTGCGTCAGATGAAAAACGACGGCCGTTATGACGTGATCTACAACAAGTGGATCAAAAGCACCGACTGGATCGACAGCGTGCAGTAATTCGGCCTTGGGTACCCCGGCCAGACCGGTCCGCGAGGACTTCGCCGACCGGTCTGGTTTTCCCCGGGCCGCCGTTTTGCGCCCGACAGGGGCCAAATTTCCGCCGTCACCACGCCTGCAAGGGACTGTGCCATTAAGCCTATGAATTCTTCCTCGAGTTTGCGCCGCATGCAAAAAGGTGTCGGCTATTACCTCTGGGTGGGAGTCTTCTTTCTGGGGCTCCTGAGCCTTGGCGCCTTTCTGTATTACGCCGCCCTTAAAATCGACTATGTCTGGCGCTGGTACCGGATTCCCCAGTACTTTTTCTATGAAGAAACTGTCGAAATCAAAAGCGACACCGACGGCAGCGTTTCGGCCATCACCCCGGAGGGCGAAGACGCTCTGATCCGGGTCCGGGAGGCCGGCGGCGGGGAAACCACCTTCCGCGTTCCGGTCAAGGGGGTCGCGGTGGAGACCGGGGACATGGTCTTTGCCGGTGACACGTTGAGTTCATATCGGCAATGGGAAATCGGCATCCTCCTGCAGGGCCTTTGGCTGACCCTCAAGGTCAGCGTGGTGGCCATCGTGTTCGGGGTCCTGATCGGCATGGTGGCCGGCCTGGCCCGGGTCTCGGCCAACCCGGCCTTCAAGTGGTCCTCGATTGCCTACATCGAGTTGATCCGGGGCTCCCCCCTGCTGGTCCAGATCTTCATCTGGTATTTCGTGCTCGGCACCCTGATCAACACCCTGCTTGCCAGGCAGGGCCTGAACCAAATCCCGCCCCTGTGGTTCGGTGTAGCGGCCCTGGCCGGCTTCACCGGGGCCTACGTCGCGGAGATGGTGCGCGCCGGGATCCAGTCGATCCACCGGGGGCAGACCGAGGCCTCCCGGTCGCTGGGAATGACCTATGTTCAGTCCATGCGCCATATCGTTCTGCCCCAGGCCATGCGGCGCATCCTGCCGCCGCTGGCCGGCCAGTTCATCAGCCTGATCAAAGACTCCTCGCTGCTCGGCATCATCGCCATCCGCGAATTGACCAAGGCCACCCGGGAAGTGGTCACCACCAGCCTGCAGCCGTTTGAGCTCTGGTTCGTGTGCGCCCTCCTCTATCTGGTGTTAACCTTTTCGTTGTCCATGCTGCTGCAATATGTGGAGAGGAGGACACTGGTCCAGTGATTGCCGTAAGCAATATCTACAAAACATTTTATGCCCCCCACAAGGTCCAGGCGCTGGTAAACGTCAGCAATGAAATCCAGGCCGGCGAAGTGGTCGTCGTGATCGGGCCCTCGGGCTCGGGCAAAAGCACTTTCCTGCGCTGCCTGAACCGCCTGGAAGCGGCCGACAGCGGCCACATCCTGATCGACGGGATCGACATCATGGACCCCAAGACCAACATCAACAAGGTGCGCGCCGAAGTCGGGATGGTGTTCCAGTCCTTCAACCTCTTTCCCCACAAATCGGTCCTGGCGAACATCACCCTGGCCCAACAGGTGGTCCGCAAACGCTCCAAAACCGATGCGCACAAAAAGGCCATGGAGCTGCTGGCGAAAGTGGGGATCCAGGACAAGGTCGGGGTTTACCCGGACCAGCTCTCCGGCGGCCAGCAGCAGCGGGTGGCCATTGCCCGGGCCCTGGCGATGGACCCCAAAGTTATGCTCTTTGACGAACCCACCTCGGCGCTGGACCCCGAAATGATCGGAGAGGTCCTCGATGTCATGAAAAATCTGGCCCGCGAAGGCATGACCATGGTGGTGGTCACCCATGAGATGGGCTTTGCGCGGGAGGTCGCCGACCGGGTGATTTTCATGGACCATGGGGCGGTGGTGGAAGAAGGCACGCCGGAGCACTTTTTCACCAACCCCACCCACAGCCGCACCAAGCTGTTCCTGAGCCAGATCCTGTAGCCGGCCGCCGGCGGGCGCAACCCAGCCCCGGCCGGCTGTCGCCGGCTCCCCCCGGCCCCCGCAAAACCCAACATGTGGTGTATAAAAGAATCATAGGGCACCCCTTGTAGTGCTTTTAGCTTTACAAGCCAGCGCCGTGCTGCTATGAAACCCCCAATTTCAGCCCTGGATTGTTCCTTATCGCACGCACATCGCCCAAAATCGGGCGTGGGGCTGACTGCGCGGCGGTTTCGGGGCTGCACCCCCGGCCTCTGCTTCGGCCGCATCACAGGAGACCTTCCGGCATGAAGCTCAAAAAGCTGGAGATCACCGGTTTCAAATCCTTCAGCGAAAAATCCGTCATTCACTTTCCACCCGGCATTTCCGCCATCGTGGGACCCAACGGTTGCGGCAAAAGCAACATCGTCGACGCGCTACGCTGGGTCATGGGGGAGCAGAGCCTCAAGCAGCTGCGGGGCAAAACCAAGGAAGACGTGATCTTCGCAGGAACCAGCGGCAAGCCCGGCATGAACCTGGCGGAGGTGTCGCTGACACTGGTCAACGACAACGGCAGCGCTCCCGAAGAGCTCAGGGATTTCAGCGAAATCATGCTGACCCGCCGGCTCTACCGCTCGGGGGAAACCGCTTACCTGCTCAACAAGGCCCCCTGCCGGCTGAAGGATATCCACAACCTTTTCCTGGGAAGCGGCATGGGTGCCAAGTCCTACGCCGTCATCCAGCAGGGCAATATCGGCGCCATCACCGACGCCGGACCCGATGAACGGCGCATTTTCATCGAAGAAGCCGCCGGTGTCACCCGCTATAAAAACCGCAAAAACGAGGCCCTGGCCAAGGTCGAGGCCACCCGCCAGAACCTGCTGCGGCTTGCCGACATCATCAGCGAGGTCCAGCGGCAGATGAGCGGACTGCAGCGGCAGGCCAAAAAGGCCGCCCAGTACAATGCCCTCAAGGCCCGCATCCGCAGCCTGGACATCCGCCTGGCGCTTGACCGCCACGGCCAGTTGGCCGACCAGATCGCAAAAACAGACGCGCTGCTGGTCGAAATGAAGACTGCCGACCTGGCCCACTGCGCCCGGATCAAACAGCTGGATGCCGCCGTCGAGGGCATCAAGCTAGAACGCTGGCAGAAAAACCAGGAAATCGCGGATCAGAAAAACCGCAAGTTCGAAACCCAGCGGGAAATCGACCGCCTTGAAAACGATCTCGCGCACCTGCGACAGGAGGTCGCGCGCCTGGGCCGGGAAACCGGCGAGCTTGAAAGCGCCCGCCACGACCTGGCGGCCAAGAACGAGACCATCGACGGCGAGATCGATCAGGTGGCGCACGCGGCCGCCGAGGACGGGGCTGAGATCGAAACCGTGCAGGCGGCCGTGCGCCAGGCCCAAACAGACGCCGAGGGCACGAAACAGCAGCTTGCGGACCTCAACCGGGAGATCGAAACGGCCAAGGCCACCCTGATGAACCGGGTGGCCGAAGAGGCCCGCACCAAAAACATCTGTCAGAATGCCGCCAGCAACCGGGAAAACCTGCAGCGGCGCCTGAAACGCATCGACGAGGAGGAGCTGGCGGCCGTCCGCAGCCTGGCGGAACTGGAAAAGGCCGAGGGGGCCATCCGGGACCAACTGGCTGCCATCCGGCAGGAAATCGCACATATCGACCGGCAGGTTGGCGCCACCGAAGACCAGCTGAAAGGCCAAAGCCAAGCCCTCGGCACCCAGGTCAAGGCGGTTTTGACACTTGAAAACGAAAAAAGCCAGCTGCGATCGCGCTACGGCGCCCTCAAGAAAATGGAGGACAATTTCGAGGGCTACCGCGACGGCGTCAGGGCCATCATGACCCGCGGCGGCGGCGCGCAAACCGACGGGCAACCGGCGCCGCAAGTGCTCGGTCTGGTGGCCGACATCCTGGAGCCCGAGGCCGCCTTTCAGGCAGCGGTGGAAGCCGCTTTAGGCGACGCGCTGCAGCACATCCTCGTGGCCCGCCAGGAAGACGCCCTGGCGCTGGCGGCCGACCTCAGGGAAAAGGGCGCCGGCCGCAGCGGCTTCATCCCGCTCTCCAGCATCCAGGCGAGACCCCCGGCAGCCCGGCCGACGGGCGACCGGCTGCTGGACCACGTCGCCGCCCGCCCCGGGTTTGAAGCCGTCTGCGCCGCCCTCCTGGGCCACGTCGAAGTCGCGCAGAGCCTGCCGCAGGCCGCGGCCCTCTGGCACACCGACGGCCGCCAGCGGACCCTGGTGACCCCCGCCGGCGAGATGGTGATGCCCGAGGGCATTCTGATCGGCGGCAGCCGGGACGGCAGGGCCGGCATCCTCGCCAAGAAGCGCGAAATCAGAGAGCTCGGCAGCCGGATCGCGGCGCTTGACAACCGGCTTGACGAGGCCCGGGAGCGGCAAAAGACCCTGGAAAATGAGGTCCGCGACCTGGAAACAGGCCTCCAGAAACACCTGATGACCAAAAAACGCGCCGCCCAGGAGGAGGTCGAGGCCGAAAAGGCCCAATACAAGGCCGAGGAAGCGGCCAAGCAGGCCCGGCGCCGCCTGGAAATCGCCCGACTGGAGCAGGAGCAGCTGATGGGCGAGGCCAGCGACATCGAGGCGCAGCTGGAAGCCTACCACCGTGCCGTGGCCCGCATTCAGGCGGAAGTCCGGGACACCCAGCAGGCGGTGGCCCTCAAATCCCAGAGGATCGGCGCGGTTTCCGCTGAGATGGAGGCTCACAGCCAGCACCTGCTGGATTTGAAACTGCGGCAGACCGCTCTCCAGGCGCGCTTTGAAAACAACACCGCAACCCTCAAACGGCTGCGCACTTTCCGTGATGACGGTCTGAAACGACTGGCGCAGCTGGCGCAGGAGATTTCCCAGAAAACCCGGAAACGGGTGGCCGCCGAAGAAAAGATCGACCAGCATCAGAAACGGATGACCGAGCTCTACACCGCGTTCCAGCAGCTGGAGACGTCGCTTGAAAACAACGAGGTCAGCTACCGGGCAATCGACGCCAGTCTGAAAGAAAACGATCAGGCCATCGCCGCAATTCAGACCGCGCGCGAGGCGGCGCTTCAGAAGCTGCGGCTGCTGGAGGTGGACCGCAGCCAGCAGGCACTCAAACAGGAAGCCCTCGAAAACCGGATTATAGAAACCTACCAGCACCCCCTGGACGACTTCCGCAGAGCCCCGGCCGCCCACCACCAGGCCCCTGAAGAAAGCGCACCGATCGACCGGCCAGCAGCGGAAATGGAAACCGAACTGGCGGATTGCCGCAAACGGCTAGAATCCTTCGCCGACGTCAATCTGGGCGCGATCAGCGAGTTCGAGGCGCTTGAAAAGCGCCACGCGTTTCTGACCGGCCAGCAGGAAGACCTCGATCAGGCCCTCGACGATCTCCAGAAAGTGATCCGCAAGATCAACCGCATCACCCAGGAGCGTTTCATCACGACCTTCACCCTGATCAACGAGAAGCTTGGCGAGGTGTTCCCGCGCCTCTTTGACGGCGGCACGGCCCAGCTGGTGCTGACCGAGCCCGAGAAACCCCTTGAAACCGGCGTGGAGTTGATGATACATCCTCCCGGTAAAAAACTCACCCAGCTGAGCCTGCTCTCCGGCGGCGAAAAGGCCCTGTCGGCAATCGCTTTCATTTTCGCCATTTTTCTGATCAAGCCGGCATCCTTCTGTCTTCTGGACGAAATCGATGCCCCCCTGGACGAGGCCAATGTTTACCGGTTCAACAACCTGCTGAAAATCATCGGCGACAAATCCCAGATCATCATGATCACCCACAACAAGAAAAGCATGGAATTTGCCGACACCCTCTTCGGGGTAACCATGGAGAAAAAGGGGGTGTCCAAGCTGGTGTCGGTCAACCTGACGCACCCCTCGGAGGCCCACGCCGCTCTAAACTGACACGCGCCCGGAGGCTTCGGCGGCAAAAAACCGCGGGAAGTGACTGCAATGCAAGAGAGCCTGGAACGCTATTGGGCCGCCCTCAGCCGTCTGTTGGACACGGTTCCCCGTGAAATCTGGTGGGGCGCGCTGGTGTTCATCCTGGCCATCGTTCTGACCAAAATCATCCAGCGCCTTGCGGCCCGCAAAGCCCCCACGCCGCCCGTCGCGCCGCAGGCGGCGGCGCCCGAATCACCCGCCGGGCACGGGCCCGTGAGCGCCGATGGGGACGAGGCGCAGCCAACCGCGCCGGAATCCGCGCTGCCAAAAGCCGTCGCCGAACCGGAACCCACCCCGTCACCCACCACGCCGACGGGCTTTCTGGCGCGCCTCAAGGAGCGCCTCGGCAAGACCCGCCGCTCGCTGGCCGCAGGCCTCGAAGGTCTCTTCAGCGGTCAGCGCAGGATCGACGCCGAGTTGCTCGAAGAGCTGGAGGAGCTCTTGATCACCGCCGATATCGGCGTTCAGACCACCACGGCGCTGATGGCCCGGATTTCAGAGCGCAAGGCCGAGATCACCGACGCCGAGCAGCTCAAAAAGGCCTTGAAGGAAGAAATCCTGACGCTCGTCGGCACGGCTGCACCGCCGCCGCCGCGCGACGGCGCCAAGCCGCATGTGATCATGGTCGTGGGCGTCAACGGCGTCGGCAAAACCACCACCATCGGCAAACTGGCCGCACGTTACACTGCCGCCGGGGAAAAGGTGCTGATCGGCGCCGCGGACACCTTCAGGGCCGCCGCCGGCGAGCAGCTCGCAATCTGGGCCCAACGCTCCGGGGCCGACATCGTCCGGCACCGCGACAACGCCGACCCCGCCGCCGTGGCCTTCGACACCATCGAAGCCGCCCAGGCACGTGGCGTCGACGTGGTGCTGGTGGACACCGCCGGGCGGCTGCACACCAAGGTCAACCTGATGGCGGAACTCAAAAAGATCCAGCGCACCATCGACCGCAAACTGCCCGGCGCGCCCCAGGAAGTGCTGCTGGTACTGGACGCCACCACCGGACAGAACGCCTTGACCCAGGCCAAACTCTTCCAGGAGACCGTGGGCATCACCGGCATCGCCCTGACCAAGCTGGACGGCACGGCCAAGGGCGGCATCGTCATCAGCATCTGCAACAGCCTCCAAATTCCCCTGAAATACATCGGGATCGGTGAAAAGATCGAGGACCTTCAGGACTTTGACCCCGAGAAGTTTGTCGCCGCGCTGTTTTAAACCACCATCAACGCCTGCGCTGTTCACCCGCTCAGCGTCCCAAATCCCGCTCATCAGCCGATAGACTATTTGACAATCGGCAAGATCCTGCGAAAGTCATCGGTATTGGCGCGGCGCGCCCACTGAAAGACGACAATCTCGGCCGAGCTGACGACCGCCCCGGCCTGACGCAAGAGATCGATGGCGATGTCGCGGTTTTGCTTGACACGGGAGGCCACGGCATCGGCCACCAGGTGCACCTGGAAGCCCGACTTGATGAGATCCAAACACGTCTGCAGGACGCATACATGGGTTTCCATACCAGCCACCACAATCTTGTTGCGCTGGAAAGAGTGGACCACGGAAAGAAAGGCGGGTTCCAAACAGGCACTGAAGTGCTCCTTTTGGAAAACCGTGGGAGAGTTGATTTCCCGGAACACTTCGGGGTCCGTCGCGCCGAGGCCCTTTCTGTACTGCTCGGTCACCAAAACCGGGACGCTAAGCGTGCTGGCGGCCTGTGTCAGCTGGCGCAGCTTGCCGGCGACCGTCTCCCATGAATCCATGACCTTTCGCATCGACTGTTGAACATCGATGATCAGGAGCAGACTGCCCTCACGGGTAGCGACATATTCATGACGGTTCATGATCCCTCCTTTTGCAGCCTTGTCGGAGCGCGGGATGGGGGCTGAAATCGTGCGTTTATTTCATCAAGCAGGACAATCGAGCATTTGGCGGCGACCGCTTTTCCCTGTTCAACGGCACGCCTGACGTCCGCCCGACTCCCCCCGAGGGGTTGACTCAAACAGTTCTGCAATCCGGGTTTCGAGTTTTCGCAGTTTTTCCTGGTCGGCCAGGCTGCTGTCTAAAACATGCACGGCCGCCTGGTCCCCTTGCAAATCGATTCCGGCCGTACCCGGCAGCAGGCTGACCACCCACACAAAAAGGACCCGGGCTGGCTCCTGCCGCAGACGAAAGCGGTAACGGATCACCACCGGGTGCAGGTTCAGCCGTGGCCGCAAAGCCCGCTGGGCTACATCCAGCCCCCCAAGCAATGACTGCCACAAAAAAAACGGTACAAATCGCACCAGCGCCGCAAAGCGCCAATGCCCGCGCCCTGCAGGGGTCAGACGCATGCTCAGCGCCACGGCTGCCAGGATACCCACCAGCCCCAGCCAGGAAAAAGAAGAACGCCCCTCGGTAAGGATCCACCACAGCAAACCGAAAAACAGGCCTCGGCCAACAATTGCCTTGGCCCGACCTGATGGGGACGCCTCAACGCCGTCGCCTTTGCAGATCACCATTGCCCCCTCGCCCCACCGCCCGAATGCGTCGCCTGTCGGCATGCAGCAGCCAGCAAACCAACGCCGTCAAGGTCGATTCTTCACCAACCGCTTGCCCGCCATGCCAGCAAAACGAACCCCAGCAGCAGGCAAACGAACAGCAGCCCCGCGGTATGCCAATAGACCAGATGCTGCTCGATCCTGTCCGGAACACGCTGCATCCAACGGCTTTTCAGCAGACGATCGGTCCAGGACATCAGGTCGATTGGGCCGCCGCCGGGGCTACCCAACCAACTGGCCCGCCACCGCCCAGACGTCCATCGCAGGACGCGCTCCAGGGCTTCCAAGAGCAGATCATCCAGCCCTTTGCAGTCAGCGCAATCCCGGCTGAAACGCAGGAAAGCCCCGGCTCCCAGCAGGCCCAACCCGATGGGCCACAGCCCCTCCCAAGCAGGTTTTAGGGCCGCCGCAAAGAGGTCATGGCGAACGGCAAGCACGGTGCCGGCCAAAGGCACCGCCAGCAGGAGCAGCCCCAGCAGCCCGGCCCAGGCGGCAACCATTCCGTGCGCAACGGATCCGTTCTTACGGGGCATTGCGCCGTGGACCCGCCAGACAAAGACCGCCATGAGCAGCATGGTTCCCACGGCGGTCAGGGGAAGCAGCCCGCTGAAAAACCCGCTCCAAACCCCCGGCAGCAGGCTCGCCCCCTCTTTCAGGGCCTGTTTGACCACGGCGCCACCGGTGAACGGCAGCCCGGCCAGGACCAGTCCGGCAAATCCCAGGCCAGCCAGGACCAGCAGGCTCCGGCGCGTGCCCCGCCCAGCGGCCTTGGCCACCCCGACACCCAGGAAAAGCGCCCCCTTGGCCAACCCGTGCATCAGGATGAAGAAAAGTAGACCCGGCAGGATGCGCTCGGCCCGGACTGCGGCAGGAACAAGGGCAAAGCCGAAAGCCATGGTCATCAAGCCCATCTGGCTAACGCTGGAGTAGGCCAGGATGGTCTTCGGGTCGCGCCGCCCCAGGCCACAGACCACACCGTAGAAAGCCGCGGCCAGGCCTATCCAGGCCAGCGCCAAACCCCAGTCGGACAGGTCGCCTCCCACTGCAAAGAGCTGCAGCCAACCGAGAAGGCCGGCTTTGATCATTGCCCCGCTGAGTACGGCGCTGGCCGGGGTGGGCGCAGCCGGGTGGGCCAGGGGCAGCCAGAGGTGCAAGAACAGCACCCCGGCTTTAATCCCAAAACCGGCAAAGGCCAGCGCGAGAATCAGCGGCCCATTGGCGTGGCCGGGCAAAAGCGGGGCGATCTGCGCGAAAAGCAGCCCATGACCGGCAAGGCCGGCATAAAAAAAAGCCGCGGCCAGGAGGACCTCCCCGATCACCGCCATGGTCAGATAGACCCTGCCCGCGCGCATGGCCCTGTCGCTGCCGTCATGGATGATCAGGCCATAGGCCGCAAAGCTCATCAGGGCGAAGAACACGTAAAAAGAGGCCAGGTCCTGGGCCACGGTCAAGCCCAGGTTGCCGCACAGGGTGAAAAGGAAAAAAACGGAAAAACGGGTCTGCCCGCCATCCCCTGCACCGAAAGAAGACCCCGCGAACAGGCCGGCGGCGGTCCAGAGCAAGGCCGTGAGCAGGAGGAAAAGCCGCCCAAACGGCCCGAAGTATAGCGAGGTCTCCATAAACAGGGAAGGCAAAAGCGCCGGCTCCAGGCCGCTCCCGGCCAGGGCCAGGCCGAGGGCCGGCAGGGGGGCCAGCCACAACCCATGCCGGGATACCAGCCGACAGAGTTTGGCCACGCCCAGCAACGCCGCCAGCAGCAGCGGAAAAAACACGGCCGCAACCCAGATCACGGCAGTCCTCCCCGGCCCACGGCGATCTTTTCGGCCACGCCGAGGGGGCTCCATTCCCAGCCGGCGAAAACCCCGGCGGCCAGGGCGAACAGGCCCGTCACCAGCGTGGGCAGAAGCAAGGTCCACGGAGCTTCCAGGCTTCCGTCGACCCCCAGGCGAGCGCCGTGCGCCGGCTGCCGGGAGAGAGGTTTAAACCAGGCCGCGTGCAGAATGGGCAGAAAATAGGCCGCGTTGAGCAGGCTGCTGACCACCAGAACCACCAAAACCCAGTCCTGCCCCCCCTGAATGCCGCCCTGGGCCAGGTACCACTTGCTCACAAACCCGGCCATGGGCGGCACGCCGATCATCCCCAGGGCCGCCAGGCTGAACATCGTCATGGTCACCGGCATGAGCCGCCCGACGCCGTCCATCTGATCGATGCGGTGAATGCCCCGGGTTTCCGCCAGAATCCCGGCGCAGAAAAAGAGGGTGATCTTCATAACCCCTTGGTGCACCAGATGCACCAGCCCGCCCACCGTAGCCAGTGGTCCCAGCGCCACCGCGCCCAGAGCGATGTAAGAGACCTGGCTGACGGTGGAGTAGGCCAGGCGCCGCTTCAGTTCGGTTTGCATCAAGGCCCGCAGGGAGCCAAAAAGGATGGTTGCGACCACCACCACGGCCAGCGGGTCCAGCAGGCCCAGTTCCGCGGCAAAATCCTTGCCGTAGACGTCCAGGACCACCCGCATCACCCCGAACGCGCCGGCCTTGACCACGGCCACGGCATGCAGCAGAGCACTCACGGGCGCGGGCGCAACCATGGCTGCAGGCAGCCAGCCGTGGAAGGGTACAAGAGCGGACTTCACGCTCAGCCCAATGATCAACAGGGCAAAGATGGCACTCAGATCCCGCCGCGAAAGGTTTTCGATACTGCGCAGCGCCCCCCCGGAAACGAAATCGAACGGACCCCTGAGCACCTGCAGCCAGACGACGGCCAGGAAAAGCACGGCGCCCGCGCCCATGGCGTACCAGAGGTAGATTCGCCCGGCCGCTAAAGCCTGGGGTGTCCCCCGATGAACCACCAGCGGATAGGTCACCAGGGTCAGAAATTCGTAGAAAATGAAAAAGGTGATCAAGTTCCCGGCGAGAGCGACGCCCGTGGAGGCGGTGACGCACAGGCTGAAGAAGCCGAAGAAACGGCTGCGGTTGTCCGAGCCCTCCAGATACCCGACGGCATAGAGCGTGGTCAGAAACCAGAGATTACTGGACAGGGAGACAAAGGCCAGGGAGAGCAGGTCCACTCTGATCAGGAAATCAAATCCCAGGCCCATGGTGAAGCGCACCTCGTGGACCACCTCATGCATCAGCAGCCCCCAGGCCATCAGGAAAACCCCACCCACTTTCACGGTGGCCCCGAGCATGTTCAAGACCGTACGCAGTCTGGAGCGGTCCTCGGGCAACACAAAGATGACCAGCCCCGTGACCAGGGAACTGCACAGAACCACCAGCGGCAACCAGAAGGCCATGGTCATGGCATCCCTCCTCGGGTGGCCACCGGAATGGCCCAAGGATCATGCGGCAAAAGGGCGATCACCTCCTCGGCCCGGAAGCCGGACAGGGCGCAGAGCATCGCCAAGGCCAGGGCAGCCAGGGTCATGGCTGCGGGCACCGGCTGCAGCGCCAGCCCCTCGCCCTTGGACAGCACGAAGGTGTAGTACAGAATCTTGAAGACATAGGCTGCCGTAACCAGGCCGGTTAGGACGATGACCAGGGCCCACCACCACTGCCCGCTGGCCAGGGCTGCACGCAAGAGCATCCATTTGGCCACGAACCCCGCACTGGGCGGCAGCCCCATCAGGCTGATGCCGGCCACGCCCAAGGTGAAGGTGACCACGGGCAGCCGGCCGGCAACGTCGCGCATGGCCAGCAGATCATCCGTTCCCATGGCCAGCAGCAGGCAGCCGGCCGCCAGGAACAGGGCCGCCTTGGCCAGCGCGTGGGAGAAGACGTGAAACACCGTGCCGGCCCAGGCCATCGCCGCCCAGGCCCCGGCGCCGGGGGCGTCAAGCAGGGCGAAAAGCAGAAAAAGGTAGCCCAGTTGCCCCACGGTCGAATAGGCGATGAGCAGTTTCAACCGGGTCTGGCGCAGCGCCTGGAAGGACCCCCACAGCATCGCCAAGCCCCCCAGCAGGCCGAGCATCTGGCCCGCCCCGGGCATGCGGTCCGCGGTTTGCCCGGTGAGGACCGGAAAGACCACAAACCAGAGCCGCAGCAGCAGAAAGAAGGAAGCCTTGACCACCAGGGCCGAAAGGATGGCACTGACCGGGGCCGGGGCGCTGGAATGGGCCGGTGGCAACCAGAAATGAAAGGGCAGCAGCGCGGATTTGATCAAGAGCCCGAAAACCATCAGCCCAAAGGCCGTCAGGGTGGATAGGGTCGGTGCGACCTCCCGGGCCAGCAGCAAAAAATCCAGTCGGCCGGTGCCGGCATACAAGAGACCTACCCCCAACAGGTACATCAGGGAACCGAACATGGCTGCCATCAGATAGCGCAACCCGGCCACCAGCGCGGCCGCAGTCCCGGAGAGCACGGTCAGCCCCACCGCGGCCAGTCCACAGACCTCCAGCAGAACATAGGCGTTGAACACGTCCGAGCAGAGATAAACCCCGTTGAGCCCGCCCCACAGCAGGGTCCACAGTGGCCAAAATAACGCTCCCATCCTGTGCTGTTGCGGGCTTCCGGTAAAATAACTCCCGGCATAGAGGCCCACCAGGCCACCGACCACGGCTGTGAGCAGCATAAACAGCGCCCCCAGTCCGTCCAACTGCAGGCCGATTCCCAGTGGGGCTGCCCATCCGCCCAGCGCCAGGCGGGTATCGCCATGCGCCCAGACGTGCGCCAGCAGCTTCCCGCACACCGCCAGAACAGCCAGGGATGTGGCCCCGCCGATCCAGGCCACAACCCGCCCCCGGGCCAAGAGACAGCAGACCGCGCCCATAAACGGCAACAGCACCGCCCAGAGCATAGGGTTCATAAACGGTCCTCGGTCGAATCCGCTGGGTCCGATCCGGCCTGGGGCGTGCGCTGATCGATGCGCCGAACCAGAACCAGGGCAAGGCCGGTGGCGCTGATGGCCACAACGATCCCGGTGAGAACCATGGCCTGCGGGACCGGATCCGCAAATAGGGCCTGGTTACGGTAGGCGGTAGCGATCAAAAGCAAAAAAACACCACCGGCAACCACGTTCAAGGCCATCACCTGGCGCAGCAAATGCCGACGGGTGAAGAGTCCATGAACGCCTAAAGCCACCAGCAGAACCGCGGCTAGCGCGTATAAAAGAAAAGTGGACATTTGGCGCTGATACCCTCATTCTGATCAGATGACGATGGCGGAGTGCGCAGACACCCTTGCACCCAGGGACCAAGCAGACGCCCAGGAATATCCGACGATCCTGTTTTGTGGACGAGACGCCGGGCCGCCAAAAAAGATTGCCTCCCGGCCTGATCCCTCCCCGCAGCCACCAGAAAGAAAAGTGAGATGCGGTCTTTTTTTGCCGGGCCCGTGCACGGGATGCGCGACCCCCCTCAGCCCTCACTGGCCGTCCGTCCCCTGTTCCTCTGTCAGCGAGAGCACGACCAGGGAGGCCAGGACCACACCGATGGACAGGGTTGCGATGGATTCCAGGAAAAGAATGAGAGGCTTGGCCCACTTCTGAGGATACGCGAGGCCAACGGTCGTCGACCCGACCGTAGTCAAAACCGCCATGAGCAGTATTGCGCCGAAACCGGCGACCAGGCAAACCAGCCAGGCCGCGCGCGGCAGAAGGGCCAGGGACGGATGTCCGGACAGCCAGAGGAGCACAAACCCCGCTGCCAGGACCACTCCGGCCTGAAAGGCCCCACCTGGGGCGTGGTCACCCAGCCAGAGCAGGTGGACCGTGGTCAGGACCACCACCGGGGCCAGCACTCTGACAAGCCACAACAGCAGGATGTTCGGCGCCCAGCGGGATCCCCCCCCCGGAGGTCCTGGCGGCCGGTCACGCCGAGCACCCCCAGCAACGCCAGCAGCAGCACGCCCAACTCCAGCCAGGTGTCATAGAGTCGAAAGTTGAGCAGCACAGCCGTCACCGGGTGCGCCACCCCACTGCCTCCAAGAGACTGCGCGACCACGCCGGTGAGGCCGTCTCCCGACTCGGGCAGGTCCAAAACCGCCAGACTCAGGAGCACCGTCAGCGTGCCGACGGCTGCCGCGGCCAGAAGACGATGGGCCCTGCCCGGGCATTCGGCTGCGCGGTCCAGCCGACAAGGCGCTGCCCGCTGGGTGCCAGGGGTGCGGCCGGTTTGCGGCTCCACCCCTTTGAATGCCCCCAACAGCAGCACCCCCGCCAGCCCGGCGCCCACCGCAGCCTCAGCCAGAGCGATGTCCGGGGCCTGCAGTCTAATCCAGGCCAGGGAGAGCAAAAGCCCGAAGGAGATGAACAAAACCATGGACTGAAAGAGATCGGAGGCCCCCAGGAGCCGCCAGCTGACCAGCAGAAGGGCCGCGATCAGCAGAACATCAAATACCAGCGTCAGGGTCATCGCTCCTGGCTCCAGCGACGGCGCAGCAACCTTTGCCCGAGCAGAAAACAATTGCTCGAACTGGCCACCAGGGCCAGCAGCCAGATCAGGGTCATTTTGAGGGCCACGGCCGGTGAATCCGACGTGATCACCAGGGCCAGCACGATCAGGCCCAGCCCCAGGTTATCGGCCTTGGTCAAGGCGTGAATCCGGCTCAGCGCGTCGGGAAAGCGCAGCAGTCCGACGGTCCCGGCCAGAAAAAAGAACGCCCCCGCAAGGCACAGCCCCAAAGCCAGCATTTCCAGCGTCAGGAGTTCCACAGCTTTAGTCCCCTTCCCGGCGGCGGTTGCCCGCGCTGCGCACAAAAGCCACCACCGCCAGCACGGCCAGCAGGGCAAAAACCAGAGCGACGTTGCGCACTGCCGGTGCGTCGAGTGCCTCGGCCAGCAAAAGCAGAATGGCCACACCGGTGGTACCGAAGAGCTGCATCGCCATTATCCGGTCCTCCTGCTGCGGCCCCAGAAATACCCGGGCCAGTCCGGCCAGCATGGTCACCAACAAAAAGCAGGCCACAGCCAGATAAAAAGTTGCCATCCTCAACCTCCGGCAATCATGGGGAACACGGCCGTGCGCTGTCCTGTGCGCAATTGACTTCGATTCAAGATGGTTGAAGCCGCCACGGTCCTGAAAACCGATTGGATCAAACCCAAAAAAATTGTGCCATGCTGCAGTCAGCGGTTTTTTTCTGACTTGCCCGGCCCTCGCAGGCATGTTTTGGTGAGGTGCGGCCGCCGGCGACGTCACCCGGTGATGGCAAAGCGATCATAGCGCCCGCTGGGGTCCTCCCAGGAAACCTTCACCGCCGTCACCTGGGCCCGCGGGGGACCCTGGCGGCACCAGTCCAGGGCGGCCTCGACCCCTGGGCGGCGGCCCTCGAAGACGGCCTCCACCGTTCCATCCGACCGGTTTTTGACCCAGCCGGTCACGCCGCCGATGCTTTCCACGGCGCGCAGGGTCTCCATGCGGAAAAAAACCCCTTGCACCTTGCCGCTGATCAGCGCGTGCGCGCATACCGTGTTCTTTTCCATACGCTATCCTTTCTGCCATCAGGGGCTGGCCGACGGCCGTGTTGCCTGGCCAACCGAGACGGGGGTTCAGCCGCGCCGGCCTTCGGCCGCTTCCAGCAGCGCCAGAAACCGCTCTTCGTCGATCACCTGGACCCCCAGGGCCTCGGCGCGCGCGCGTTTAGAGCCGGGCGCGCTGCCGGCCACGACGAAGCGCGTCCTGGCGCTGACGCTGGCGGAGACGGTTCCCCCCAGGCCTTCGATGCGCACCTTGGCCTGGCTGCGCGGCATGGATTCCAGAGTGCCGGTCAAAACGAAGCGCTGCCCCTCAAAGGCGTTCTCCGAAGCAGGTCCAGCAGCGGGCGCCACGATCACGACGCCGCGCTCCAGCAGGGCCTCAACGCTCCGCTGGTTTTCGGCCAGGCTGAAAAAGGCCCTCACGCTGCCGGCCACCACCGGCCCGACCCCGTCGACGGCCGCGATCTGCGCTTCGCTGGCGGCCGCCAGGGCCTCCAGCCCCTTGAAGTGCTCGGCCAGCAGCCGGGCGACGTGCTCGCCCACGTGCCGGATGCCCAGGGCATAGAGAAACCGCGCAAGCGGGATGGTGCGGCTGGCCGCGATGGCCTGGACCAGGTTTTCGGCGGATTTCGTCCCCATGCGCTCCAGCAGCGCCAGCCGTTGGGCGTCCAGCTGAAAGATATCGGCGTAGGAGGCAATCAGGCCCTTATCCACCAGCTGCGCCACCAGTTTTTGCCCCAGGCCTTCGATGTCAAAAGCGCCCTTGGCGGCAAAGTGCCGGATGCCCTCTTTGATCTGCGCCGGGCAGCTGACGTTGTTGCAGCGCAGGGCCACTTCCCCGGCCAGCCGCACCACCGGCGCACCGCAGACCGGACAATTGCCGGGCATCTGAAAGGGGCGCTGGCTGCCGTCGCGCAGCGATGGCAGGGCCTTGACCACCTCGGGAATCACGTCCCCGGCGCGCTGCACCAGCACCTGGTCGCCGATGCGGATATCCTTCTTGGCAATTTCATCGGCGTTGTGCAGGGTCGCCCGGCCGACGGTGACGCCGCCGACGCTGATCGGCTCGAGCACGGCCACCGGGGTGATGGCGCCGGTGCGCCCCACCTGAACCTGGATGTCGCGGATGCGCGTGGTTTCCTGCAGCGCCTCAAATTTGTAGGCGATCGCCCAGCGCGGGCTGCGCGCGGTGGCCCCCAGGGCCTGCTGGAAATCAAGGCGGTCGACCTTGACCACCATCCCGTCGATCTCGTAGGGCAGCTCGTGGCGCTCGGCTGCCAGCCGGCGAAAAAACGCCAGCGCCTCCTCGATGGTGATCTTCTCCCGGACGAGGGGGTTGATCCGGAAACCCAGGGCGCTTAAAAACCGCAGGGTGTCACTGTGGCAGGCCAGCGGCCGGCCCTCGGCTGCACCGACCCCGTAGCAGAAGATTTCCAGGGGGCGCGCGGCCGTCACCCGCGAATCCAGCTGCCGCAGGGAACCGGCGGCCGCATTGCGCGGGTTGGCAAACGGCGCCAGGCCGGCCCCCAGGCGGTCCTGGTTGAGCTTGCGGAACCCCGCCCGGCCGATGAACACCTCGCCGCGCACTTCCAGCAACGCGGGAATCCCCCGGCCTTGCGGGGGGTGCAGGCGCAGCGGAACGCTTCGAATGGTGCGCACATTTTCCGTGATCACCTCCCCGTTGAACCCGTCGCCGCGGGTGGAGGCCATCACCAGCAGCCCGTCCCGGTAGACCAACTCCACCGCCAAGCCGTCCAGTTTGGGCTCCGCCGTGTAGCGCAGCGGCGCCTCAACGGCCAGCAAACGTTTGATCCGGGCATCGAACTCCCGGATATCGCCGTCGTCAAACCCGTTCTCCAGGCTCAGCATGGGCACGCTGTGGCGGGTGGTTGCGAATTTTTCAAGAGGCGGCGCACCGACCCGCGCTGTGGGCGAATCCGGGGTGCGCAGCTGGGGGAAGCGGGTTTCCAGTCCGACAAGGGCCTGCATCAGGCGGTCGTATTCGGCGTCGGAAACCTCGGGATCGTCCAGGACGTAGTAGCGGTGGTTGTGGTGGTGCAGTGCGGCCCGCAGTTGCTCCGCCTCCTGGTGAATTTCGGGGGTCAAAGAATCGGGCATAGGGTGCTTATCACCTCGCAGACAGCCTTGCGAGCGGCGATGAAACGCGGGTCCCGGAAGCCGGGTCGCCACGTCAGGGTCGTCAGTTCATCGGAGACCACCAGGATAGCGCCGGCCGCCACCCCCCGGAAGCGGGCGACCGTTAGGAGGGCCGAGAGTTCCATTTCGACCCCGATGGCCTGGCGCTCCCGGAAGTGGTGCAATTTGGCGGGAGTTTCGCGGTAGATGGCATCCGTGGTCCAGATGGCCCCTTCGCGGAAGTCCAGCCCTTTGCGCGCCAGTGCCGCCCGGGTGTCCGCCAGCAGCCGGGTTGCGGGCCGGGCCGGGCAGTCTTGGCTGGCGCCGTAATGGCGCGAGGTGCCCTCGTCGATCAGCGCATGGGTGGGCAGAATGACGTCCCCGATCGACACCCGGGGAGAAATGGCGCCGCACCAGCCGAAGAAAAGCACCCGGCGAAGCCCCCAGGCAATCAGACTTTCCAGCACCATGACCGCATAGGGCGCCCCCATCAGGGGGCCGCAGAGGGTAAACCCCGGCGGCGCCGACCCGTTGCCCGGGTACACCCGGCTCATCAGCAGGGCGGTGGCCTGCCGGGGGTCCAGCCGATACTGCCGACAGAGGGTGTCGAGGTCCGGCTGGCAGGCCACCAGCAGCCCCACGGGGCCAAGCTCCGGGGATCTGCGACCCTTTACAGGGCTGACGATGGCGGCTTCAAGGCCGTCGTCAGGGACCATGGCGGGGGGTTCCATGGGGCTTAATCGGGTTCCACCAGCCGGGAGAGCTCGTCCTTGATCTCATCGATGTTCTCATAGAGCCACAGGACGTCCTCCATGGTCAGGCGGCCGGCTTTGGCCGGCGCGCGGTCGGAGCCGTCTTTTTTCTTCAGCATCCGGGGGCCGATCTGAACTTTGGGCTCCCCCCGGTCGTACTGGTTGATGGAAACCAGGAGACCGGTTTCCTCGCAATGCCACTTCTTGATGATCTTGTCCTTGTCAGGATCAAACGCCATCGAATCCTCCCTGTCCACCGTGCGGCCGCATCCGGGCCGGCTGTCAGGTTGAAATTTTTGAAAAATCGGCGATATTTTCGAACAGGCCGGCCACCAGGGCCAGGAGCGCGAAGCGATTGCCGCGGATTGCGGGATCGTCGGCCATCACCATGACACCGTCAAAAAAAGCATCCACCGCCCCGCGCAGCGTGGCAATCGCCCGCAGGGCCTGATCCGTGCGCCGGTTGGCCTGGTGACCCGCCACCTCGGCCTTGACCGTCTGGTAGGCCTTCAGCAGGTCGCCTTCGCAGACATGTTCGAAGCGTGCGGGCGAAACGGCGGCAGCGTCGGCCGGCAGCGCTGCGACACCCGCCTTTTTCATGATGTTGACGACCCGCTTGAAGGCGATCGCCAGGGGCTCGAAGTCCGGCGCGGCCTTGAGGGCTTCCAGGGCGCGGGCGCGCTCCCAAACGTCCGGCACGTCGTCAGCCGAGGCGTCCACCACCGCCGCGACAACGTCCTTGGAGAGCCCCTCTTCGGTGAGCAGGAAGGCCATCCGGCTGCGCAGGAAGGCGTAAACCTGTTCGGCGGTCTGCGCCAGGGGCACCTGACCGATCCCCGCGTAGGGGCCGAGACCGGCCGCTATCAGGTCCCCGAGGGAAAAACTCAGCCCCTGGTCGCGCATGATCTGGACAATCCCGATCCCCTGGCGGCGCAGCGCATAGGGGTCCGATCCGCCCGTGGGCACCAGTCCGACCCGGAAGCAGCCGCAGATGGAATCCATCTTGTCGGCAATGCTGACCACCGCACCGGCTTTGGTCTGCGGCAGGGCGCCGCCCGAAGCGGTCGGCCGGTAATGCTCTTGGATGGCGGCGGCAACGCCCCCGGGCTCGCCGGCGGCGACGGCATAAACCCGCCCCATGACTCCCTGGAGTTTCGGGAATTCCACCACCATCTGGCTGACCAGGTCGGCCTTGCACAGCTGCGCGGCGCGGGAGGCCTGCGCCCGGAGTGCGCCGGCGGGATCCACCCAGCCGGCGACGGTCTCAGCCAATGCCTGCACCCGCAGGACCTTGGCGTGCATCGACCCCAACTTGGCCTGGAACAGGACGCCCTTCAGCTTGGCGACCCAGTCTTCCATGGTGGCCTTCAGATCGCTGCGATAAAAGAACATGGCGTCTTCCAGGCGCGCCCGCAGCACCCGCTGGTGGCCGCGCGCCACCAGCGCGGGATCCTTGGTGGCGGTGTTGTTGACGGCGATAAAATGGGGCATCAGGCCGCCGGCGGCATCCGCGACGGCAAAGTATTTCTGATGTTCGCGCATCGAGGTGATCAACACCTCGTCGGGAAGTTCGAGAAATTTGGTGTCGAATCGGCCGGCAACCGGTGCCGGGTACTCGATCAGGTGGGTGACCGTGGTCAGCAGCTCCTCGTCGGGCAGGATGCGGCCCCCCAGTTCGGCGGCCAGGGCCTCGATTTCGGTCTTGACCCGGCTGCGGCGCTTGGCGATATCGGCCAGCACGCAAGCCGCCTCCAGCCGCTGGAGGTATTCCGAGGGCTGGGTAATCTTGATGCGTCCGGGCTGCAGGAAGGCGTGGCCCCAGGTGTAGCGGCCGCTTTTGATGTCCTCCAGCGTGAAAGTCACCACCCGGCCACCCAACAGCGCCAGCAGCGAATGCACCGGCCGCGCGAAGGCCGTATGGTAGTCCGACCAGCGCATGGTTTTGGGAAACGGCAACGCGACGATGGCCTCCGGCAGGATGGTTTTGAGTAGGGTCAGGGTCGCCAGGCCGCGCTCGGTTTTACGGGCCGCCAGGTAGGACCCCTTGGGCGTATCGACGACCTTGATATTCTTGACGGAAACCCCGACCTTTTCGGCGAACTTGTGGGCCGCGACGGTGGGCTTGCCCTGGGGGTCGAAGCCGACCGTCGCGGGCGGGCCGGTGACCTCGGTGGTCAGGGGCTTCTGGCGGTCAGCCACGGCCTCGATCAGAATCGCCAGCCGCCGCGGGGTGCCGTAGACCCGGGCGTCACCATGGTCGATGCGGGCCGCGGCAAGCTTCTCCTGCAGGATCCGCGAGAGGGCCGCCAGGGCCGGCTCGATGTAGCCTGCCGGGATCTCCTCGGTTCCGATTTCAAGCAATAACGGATTGATCATCTCTTTTTTTCCTTTTGTGCGGCTTTACCAGCAACTCGAATTTTCACGAGTCCGTAAGCGCCGGCGGCTCAGCTCGCGTTTTTGGTCAGCGGAAACCCCATGGCCTCACGCTGTTTGAGGTACCCCTCGGCGCAGGCCCGGGCCAGGTTTCGAATACGCCCGATGTACCCCGTGCGCTCGGTCACGCTGATGGCGCCGCGGGCGTCCAGCAGATTGAACGTGTGGGAGCACTTGAGGCAGTACTCATAAGACGGCAGCACCAGGCCCGCGGCCATCACCCGCTGGGATTCGGCTTCAAAGCGGTTGAAGAGCTCCAGCAGCATGGTCACATCGGCGGTTTCGAAATTATAGCCCGACTGCTCGACTTCCTGCTGGTGGTGAACGTCCCCGTAGGAGACCGTCTCGTTCCAGCGCAGGTCATAGACGTTATCGATGCCCTGCAGGTACATGGCGATGCGCTCGAGGCCGTAGGTCAGCTCCACCGACACCGGATAGAGCTCGATGCTGCCGGCATGCTGGAAATAGGTGAACTGGGTGACTTCCATGCCGTCCAGCCAGACCTCCCACCCCAGGCCGGAGGCGCCTAGTGTGGGGGATTCCCAGTCATCCTCCACAAAACGGATGTCGTGCTCAAGCGGCTCAACCCCCAAAACCTTGAGGCTCTCCAGGTAGAGCTGCTGAACGTCCGGCGGGGAAGGTTTCAGAATCACCTGAAACTGGTAGTAGTGCTGCAGCCGGTTGGGGTTTTCGCCGTAGCGCCCGTCGGTCGGCCGCCGCGAGGGCTGCACGTAAGCGACCTTCCAGGGCTCCGGGCCCAGGGCCTTGAGCAGCGTTGTGGGGTGAAAGGTCCCGGCGCCGACTTCCATGTCGTAGGGCTGAACCAGGACACAGCCCTTGCGGGCCCAGAATTTCTGAAGCGCGAAAATGACATCCTGAAAATACATGATACCTTCCTTAAGCGTTGATAAGGGTCGCGACAAAAAACAATTCCCCATCCTGCTGGTCTTTTGGTCCGTCTTGGCGCCGCTGCCGGGGGCCTCAGCTACCGGGCGACGCCTGCCACCCTCCTTTCTCCAGTTCCGGAGCTTCAACCGCCACCCCGTGGGCGTCGATCCGGGGCGGCAGCAGCCTGGCATCGGCAACCGCATCCAGAATCCTGCGCCACACCGGCGCCAGCCGCTGGATGGCCGTCTGCGGGCCCAGTGCCCAGATACAGCCGCCACCGCCGGCACCGGTAAAGCGGGCGCCGCAGCGGGCGTCGATGGCTGCGGCCACCAGTTTTTCCCCGGTAGCGTCGAGAACCGCCGGGGTCAGCTCCCGGCGGACGGCCGTTTCGCGGTTCATGGCGTCCGCCGCGGCCTCGAAATCGCGGGCAAACAGGGCGCCGGCAAATTGGCGCGTCAAGGCCGCGATCTCTTCCCAGCTCGCGCGCTTTTCGCCGGCCAGAAACTGCCGAACCCAGCGGCCGTTGACATCTTCGGATTCATGGGGCACCCCGCAATAGGCCAGCAGCAGGTGATCGGCCAGCGCTTCATCCCCCAGCGCGGGGGGCAGCGCCTCCTTGCGAAAGGCTGGCTCCCCGAACCCGGAGAGCCAGTGCCAGACGTTGACCCCGCCAAAGGCAGCAGCCAGTTGGTCCTGGACCCCGCAGGGGACCCCGGCGACACTGGCTTCGATGGCGTGAGCCAGCAGGGCGATTTCCCGACGGGCAAGCCGGCGCTTGGAACCTGTCCGTTCAGCGGCGGCCTGCAGGGCGGCCACCAGGGCCACGGCAGCCGCCGAGGACCCGCCGAGGGCGCTGCGAGGCGGGGATGCCGAGTCGATTCGGATGTGAACGCCATCGGCATCAAAAAAAGCCGCAATGGCGAACATCAGCCCGAGGGGGTGCCGAAAAGGCGCCCGGTTGGTTGGAAAAACCGCACTCTCAAATCCCCGCGAAGAGACTTTCACCTGCCCCATGCCATACGGCTGCAGATCGACGCGGGTGCGCAGCGCAATGGCGAGGTTGACGGTGCAGGGTGCATGCCGCCGCAGCGGCAGGTGGAAGGTGCTGATGTCCAGGGTTCCCCCCATGTCGATCCGGCAGGGGGCCGAGGCGCTCACCGGTCGTGCGGCCAGCACCTGGTGCAGGGACGGGGGCATGACATCTTCTCCCGGGAGCCAATTTCAAAACACCCCCTTTTGCACAATCTATAGGTCAGGCGCAAAATCGAAGGGGTTGAAACCGGCTCCTGATTCAGCGAATTTCCCGCAGGAACTTGAGGCTCCGCGGGATTTTCCCCAGGTGATAGGGCACAAAGGTTTCCAAAAACACGGTGCTTTCGGCCACGGCGGCCGGCGAAAAGCGCACCCGCCGGGCCTGGGTCAGATCGCTGCAGCTGAGCCACTGGAGCAGTTTGAGGGTCCCCTTGGTCAATTCGCCCAGGCTGACGCCAGCGCCACCGCAACGGCCGCAGACCGCCCCGCCCCGAACGGGGTCTATCCGCAGCCCCCGGCCCTGGATCTGCTCCAGCTGACAGCCGCAGGCACAGCAGGCGGTCAGCTCAGGCAGAAACCCGGCAAGCGCCATGAACCGCACCTGAAACAGAAGATTCAAAACCGCCGCGTCTGCGGCATCGCCGCCGTCGAGTTCGCTCAGCACGTGCGCCAACAGGTTGAAGAGCGCCGGGTTGGCCACGTTTTCTTCCATCCACAGGTTGATCAGCTCCGCCCAGTAACTGGCGAAGGCGGTTTTCCTGAAATTTCCGCGGATGCCGGCATAGGGCTGTTTCAATTCCGCCTCCTGCAAGACCGGCAGGCCGCGGCCCGCCGAGCATTGCAGCTGGAGCAGCGAAAAGAGCTCCAACACCCCGCCAAAGCGCCGGGTACTCTTCTTGGCGTACTTGGCAATGATCGAAATTTTCCCATGCGCCAGCGTGAAGCAGTTGAGGATCACGTCAAAGTCGCCATGCTGGATGCGCCGCAGGGTAATGGCAGGGGTGGAAAAGGATGCCATTTCAGATGCCCAGAAGGATGGTTGCAATCTTGAAGTAAAAGAATACGCTGATGATATCGATGGCGGTGGTCACAAAGGGGCCTGTGGCCACCGCCGGGTCGATGCTCAGGCGCGCAAAGAGCATGGGCACCATCGAGCCCACCAGAGCCGCGAGCGACATCGAGGACAGCACCGCCAGGGCCACCGCCAGGGCAAAGCTCAACCGGCTGTAACTGACCTGGGCGACGCCGCCGATAAGCAGGCCGTAAAACACCCCCAGTATCCCCCCGATGATCAACTCCTTGGATACAACCGTGCGGATATCACGCACGCTCAAGCGTCCCGTGGCGAGCCCGCGGACCACGATGGTGGAGGACTGGGTGCCGATATTGCCGCCCATGCCCATTATGACGGGGATGAATGCGGCCAGATAGGCGAAACGGCTCAAGCTGGATTCAAAATGATTTATGACGTAAAAGGCCACGATCCCCCCCAGACAACTGGCAAAAAGCCACGGCAGCCGCATCCGGGTGCTTTTGAAGATCGACTTGGTTTCGATGAACTCCTCCCCCACACCGGCCATTTTGAGGATATCCTCGGTCGCCTCGGCGCGGAAGATGTCGATGACGTCGTCAACGGTGACGATCCCCACCAGCCGATGGGAGTCATCGACCACGGGCACGGCCAGGATGTCGTAGCGGGCCACCATCTTGGCGACCTCCTCCTGGTCCATGTCGGTCTGAACCGAAAAAACATCCGTGGTCATAAACGCTTTCAGGGGGGTTTCGGGCGGCACCAGCACCAGCTGCCGCAGGGAACTGACGCCCACCAGGTGGCCGTTTTCATCGACCGCGTAGAGGTAAAAGGGCATCTCCACATCCTGATATTCCTTCTGCAGAGAGGCGATCGCCTCGCGCGCGGTGCAATCCTCCCGCAGGGCGATGAAGTCGGTCACCATGATGCCGCCGGCGGTATCATCCCGGTAGCTGAGGAGCCCCTCGACCTGCGCCGAGTGCTCCTTTTTCATCTTTTCCAGGATCGCGCTGGAACGCGCCTCGGGAAGTTGGCCGATCAGGTCGGTCACATCGTCGTTGGCCATGGTTTCGAGGATTTTGACGAGTTCATCCAGGTCAAGATCCTCGCTGAGATCCAGGAAGGTGTCGCGATCCAGTTCGCTGAGAATAACCCCTTTCTGCTCACGGTTCTCGATCAGTTCAAAGAACCGCTGCTGGTGTGCCGGCGACAGCGTCTGGAATACCGCCGCCAAGTCGGCGGCATGGGTTTTTTTGACAATTTTACGCAGGTGGGACGAGGCCCCACGCCTCAGCAGGCGCCGAATGCTGTCGGCCAGTATTTTGCTGCGATCGCGTTGCATATCGGTGCTCAGGTTACCCCCCACTTCCTTCAGGGCAGCTGCAGGGTGACCACCTGCCCGCTTTTACCGGGAACCTTCACCGGTCTGCCGTTAAAGGTCAGTCTCAGGCCCGTTGCGTTGCCGATCAGCAGGCTGAAGCCGCTCTGGCCCTCAAGGGCCACTTTCTGGCCGGGCTTTAGCAGGTATTCCACCGGGCGCTGGTTATCGGTGATGACCTTCAGCCAGGTTTCCTCGACCGCCAGGACCGCCAGGGCAAGGGGCGGAGCAGGTTTGGCGGCGAGAGCGCTTTTTAGGCGTTCAGGGGCGTCGGCGGCAGTGGCCTCGACAGGCGCCGGCGGCAATTCGGCGACCGTTTCGACCGGGTCGGCCGCGGGCGCTGCCGGCGGCCCCGGCAGTCGCCTGTCGCCGGCATCTTCGGCTGCCGGTTGCACTACCGACACGGCTGGGGCTGCGAGGCGCGCAGACCGCTGCCAGCGGTTGAACCCGAAAACCGACAGGCCGATCAGGACCGCCAGCAGGCACAGAGCACCGCCCAGCCGAAACCAGGAGCGGCTCCCGGGTGCTTGGGAAACGGGATCCAGCCTGAGGGTGTCGTTGTAAGCCCGGCGGCTGGCGTGATAGCGCCGGACAGCCTCCCCCGGTTCCGCCCCGATGGCCTGCGCATAGGCCTTGAGATACCCCACCACAAACACGACGGCCGGCAGCTGCTGATGGTCTTCGCGTTCGATGGCCAACAGGTTGTTCATCCCGATTCGGGTGCGGGCGGAAATCACCTCCAGGCTGATGTCCTTCTCCAGCCTGAGATCCCGCAGATATTGGCCGAAAGCGAACGAGTGATTGTCGTCAGTTGGCATCTTACTGGATGATTTTGATATGAGCGCGTTGACGCAGTTCCTGGAGCCAGTCTGCGAATTTTTGATTCACCACTTCGTCAAAGAGCTTGCTTTCGATTTCGGGGGTGAGGGCCTCCAACGTTTTGCCATCGCCTTCCAGAATTTCTTGGACAATGAAGATCTGGTAGCCGTATTCGGTATCTAAAATTTGGGAAAACTCCCCTGGCTTGAGGTTCTGGACCGCGGCCTGGATCTGTGGACTCAGATCGCTCAACCCGAAAACCCCCAAGTCCCCCCCCTCGCTGGCCATCGGCGACTGGGAGTATTCACGGGCCAGGGCCGCGAAGGATTCGCCGGCCTTCAATTTCGCGTGCACCGCGACCATTGCGCGGTAGACCGCCTGTTTTTCCTGCTCCCCGGCCGGGGGCGGCACCGGCATGATGATGTTACCCAAGCGGTATTTTTGGGGGCCACCGTATTCATTCCGGTTGCGCTCGTAGTAGGCTTGGACGTCTTCTTTGGTGATCACGATTTTGGACTTGATCTGGCGGTTGACCAGCTTGGTTCGCAGCAGCTGATCTCGGACGCGCTTGCGGTAATCTTCGAGGCTCATGCCATCCCGCGCCAGGGCCGCCTTCAGGTCTTCCTCGGTCAGAAAGCGCGCGGCTTTGAGGCGTTCGATGGCGCCGTCGACCTCCTTGTCGGTGACACTGATATCGGCGCTGCGGATTTCCTGGTCCGTCAGCTTCTCGTCGATCAGCTGGTTCAGAATATCCTCGCGGACCTTGAAGAGCATCTGGCGCTCTTTTTCAGCGGAATACCCCATGGCGCCCAGCTTGTTGCGGTAAGGCTGGACGGCCTGGTCCAGTTCGACCACGGTCAGAACGTCGTCGTTGATCACCGCCACAATCCGGTCGACCACCTCCCCGCCGGCAGCCCGCAGCGTCCAGAGGCAGAGAATGCCGGCGGTCAGCAGCATCTTGCGCAAAAACGATCCCAGGGCTCCCGCCCGATTGCCGTTAAAAGGACCCGTCATAATGTTTGCAGCGATTGGCATAAGCAGCAACAAGATTCGTTCCGGCCCGCTCAACGCACTGCGCCGGTGATTTCGCTCCATCGGTTGTGGTTGATCTCAACCGCGTATTTCGCATGCAGACCTTTGAGCCAATCGGCATAAGCCGCCTCGGCTTTTTGTTTGCGAAGATAACGGATGAGCGTGGTGTCGATCCGGGGTTCGGACGCCGGAGGGGCTTCGGCGGACGCGGCAGCACCAGGCGCAGCCTGCTCGCGGGTTTCCAGGTAGGCGGCAATATCCTCCGGCGTGAGTTCGACCATATCGATCAGACCGGTCTCCACCACCTTTTCGACAACCAGGCGCCGGTGGATGGCTTTTTCCCATGCGGCATAGGGAATCGCATTTTCCAGCAGCACCTGCTCAAAAAGCCCCTCAGGATAATCCGCCTTGATTTTCTGAATG
Source organism: Desulfobacterales bacterium (assembly GCA_046481705.1). GTDB lineage: Bacteria > Desulfobacterota > Desulfobacteria > Desulfobacterales > JAABRJ01 > JAABRJ01. The sequence continues at coordinate 36,167 of JAWOJK010000016.1, forward strand.
GCCGCGGCCAACTCCTCGGGGCCCACCTCAACACGCAGGCTCTGGGCCTCTTCCAGGAGGATCAGCTCCTCGATCATCTCTTCCAGCAGCCGTAGCTGGGCCGCGCGCCGCGTTTCGGTCTCCTGCAGCGTATTGTGGGGGTAAGCGACCTTGGCAATCTCAAAGGCGCGCTGAAACTCGAGGGGGGTCACGACGCTTTGGCCTACCCGCAGAAGAAAAACCGGGTGCCGCTCGGCATCACCGCCCTTGCAGGCCCCGAATGGAATCGAGAGGCAAAAAAAAGCGACGGCCAATGCCGCTCTGCTGAACCGCTTTCCTCGGTTTCGCACCACTTTCCCGCCCTCTGACGAATCCGTTTACAGGGCCGATTGGCCTCCTGAGGTGAGGGCCTCGGACAAAAATCAATTCCCCATCCGGCTGGTCCTCGGGCCCACCGACCACGATAGATCCACCGGCAGATAACCGGCTAGACTTCGGCAGGCAGCCTTGCAGGCGTCCCCCAAACCGGCGCGTCCTTGTGGCATTATTTTCTAGCGCGACCCCGGAAAAGAACGACTGACGAACCCACGGCAGCTTATTTCAAGCAGTATAAGGTTTTAGGGGTTAACACGCGAACTGATTTCTTTCAAGATGTTTTTGGTCTGGACCAACTGGCTGTTGGCAGATCCTCCGGTGAGTCGCACTTTCAGGATTTGATCGGGGGTATACTCGCAGGTCTTCTTGTGTTCCATGACAAAATCGACGATGCTGTAAGGTGTTTTCTGGTGAATCTCGGAAATGAAAAGCTGCAGTTGCTGTCCCAGCAGGTCCAGACGTCTGACCCCCGCCCGGGTGGCCAGCACCTTCAGCATGATTTTTAACAGGAGGTTGGCGCCGGCCTCGGGCAGCGCGCCATAGCGATCCTCCAGCTCCGACTTGAAGTCAGAAATGGCCTTCAGATCCGTCATGCGGGCCAAACGACGGTAGGCGCTCAGGCGCTGATCGATATCCGGGATGTAGTCTTCCGGCAGGAAGGCCGACATCGGCATGTTGATTTCGGGCTCCAGGCTTTCCACAACCGGCTCGCCTTTCATCTCGCAAACGGCATATTCCATCAGTTTCAGGAACATGTCGTAGCCCACGGCGGCGATATGCCCGGATTGATTGGCCCCGAGGATCGTGCCGCCACCCCGAATCTTGAGATCACTCATGGCGATCTGAAAACCGGAGCCCAGATCACTGTGCTCCATCAGCACTTTCAGCCGTTTTTGGGCATCCCGGCTGAGGGCACTCTCGCCGGGGATGAAGAGATAGGCATAGGCCTGCTCGTCGGAGCGCCCCACCCGCCCCCGCAGCTGGTAAATCTGCGACAGGCCGAAGCGGTCGGCACGGTTGATCAAAATGGTATTGGCGGCGGGTATATCCAGGCCCGACTCGACGATGGCGGTGCAAACCAGCATGTCGATTTCATGCTTCATAAACCGCAGCATGACCTGCTCGAGCTCATCCTCGCCCAGCCGCCCGTGAGCGATGTCCAGACGCACCTCCGGCACCAGATGCTTCAGGTGCTCGGCGATCTTCTGAATGCCGTGGATATTGTTGTGGACAAAAAAAATCTGCCCCTCGCGCTGCAGCTCCTTGCGGATCGCCTCGACCACGACCCCATCGTCAAACTCCGAAATATAGGTGATGATCGAGCGGCGCTCCTCGGGCGGGGTTGAGATCACGCTGATATCCCGAATGCCGGTAAGGGACAGGTGCAGGGTCCGGGGGATCGGGGTGGCCGTCATGGCCAGGGCGTCGACGGTTTTCCTGATTTTCTTCAGCTTTTCCTTGTGTTTGACGCCAAACCGGTGTTCCTCGTCGAGAATGATCAACCCAAGGTCTTTGAAGGCGACGTCCTTCTGCAGGAGCCGATGGGTGCCGATGACGATGTCGATTTTACCGTCGGCCAGATCCTGGACGATCTGACGTTGCTCCCGGGTGGAGCGAAACCGGCTGAGGCAGGCAAGGTGGATGGGGTAGCGCTCGAAGCGCTGGGAAAACGTCGCAAAATGCTGCTCCGCCAGAACCGTGGTCGGCACCAGGACCGCCACCTGTTTGCCCTCGATGACGGCCACGAAGGCAGCCCGCAGGGCCACTTCGGTTTTACCATACCCAACATCCCCGCAGATCAGTCGGTCCATAGGCGCAGGACTTGCCATATCCCGCAAAACATCCTCGATCGCTTTGCCCTGATCCGGCGTTTCCTCGTAAGGGAACCCGGCCTCGAAGGCGCTGAAACGGGCATCCCCGGGTCGGAAGCTATACCCGTTTTCAACCTTGCGCGCGGCGTATAGCTTGAGCAGGTCGCCGGCGATTTTCTCGACGGATTTCTTGACCCGCTCCTTGACCTTGTCCCAGGACTTGCCCCCCATTTTGTCCAGAACCGGTGCGACCCCGTCGACGCCCATGTATTTCTGGACCAGCCCCATGCGCTCGACCGGCAGATAGAGCCTGTCATCATCGCGGTAGCGGATCAGGATAAAATCATTGGTGACCCCTTCGAGTTGCAGTTTCACCAGCCCGACATACTGCCCGATGCCGTGTTCATCATGAACCACAAGGTCCCCCTGCTTCAGGTCCTCGAAGGACAGCAGCCCGGCGCGCGCGGAGCCGCGTTTCTGAAGGGTTGGCCGGCGGCGGGTGCGAAAAACCTCGTTTTCGGTCAACACCGCCAACTGCTCCGAGGGCCAGACGAACCCGTTGCTCACCTCTCCCAGGCAGATCCATGCGGTGGCCCGACCCCGACGGATATCCGGCATTCCCTCGATCACGTCCAGGTTCAGATCGTAGGCCTGCAGCAGCGACTGAATCCGTCCGGCCTGGGCAGCGGTGCTGCAGACCACCAGGGCCGTATGCCCGGCCTGCTGCTGCGCCCGGAGCCAATCGACCACGGGCCTGAAAAGGTTTCCGGACGGCCGTGACTCTTTGAGCTGGATTTCCAGCCCGGCATTGTCCGTCACCCTGAAGGGCATTTCCAGGGCCTCCTCGCCCGCGGGACCCCCATCCGTCATGACCGAAATGGGTTTGAGCACCAGGGGATGGGCGTCTTGCAGGCGGCTGTGGGCTTCCGACCAGCTCAGGCACAGGCTTTCGGGCGGCACGCACAACCGCCCTTCGCCGCGCGCGGCGATAAAGTTGGCCCGGGTTTGGTTCTCTGCTGCGAGCGCCGCTTTTTCCAGGGCCGCCGGTTCTTCCAGCAGAAACAGGGTGTCGGACGGCAAATAGTCGAAGAGGGTGTCCAGGCTGGGGTAGAGCACGGGCAGCAGGCTTTCGATTCCCGGGAAAACCCCCTCAGTCTTGATCCGATCCACCACCTTACGGGTCCTGGAAACGGCGATGTTCTCGGTGGCGGCCAGTTTCCGGATACGGTTGATAAACCCTTCAGCGTCGCTCGGTTTGAGTATCGTTTCCCGGGCGGGCACGATGACCGCTTCCGGAATCGATTGCCGGGTGCGCTGGCTTTCAGCGGAAAAAAACCGGATGGCGTCTACCGTGTCACCGAAAAACTCGATCCTCAGGGGGTCGGGGTACAAGGGCGAGAACACATCGATGATCCCACCGCGCACGCAGAAATCGCCTGGTTCTTCCGCCAGCGCACTGCGCGCGTACCCCCCGGCGACCAGCTTGGCGATCAGGGCATCGCGGTCAATCTCTTCTCCGGCCAACAGCAGCTCGGAAAATGCCACCAGCTCATGTTTGGGAATTAGCCTTTGCAGCAGCGCGTCGATGGTCGTCACCAGCAGCGGCGGCCGCGAGCCGTCGACCAGCCGGAAAAGCGTCTGAATGCGAGCGGCAGCGGTTTCATTGTGGTAGGCGATAAATTTATATGGCAGAATATTGTATGGCGGGAAATAGTGGCAGGCAGCCGACGCGCGAACACCGAAGAATTCCAAATCACGAATTCGTTTTTCGGCTTCCCGACTGGCGGCAACCACCCAGCACAGCGGCCGGTTCAGCCCCTGATAGACACGGGCAGCCAGATAGGCGCTTTCGGCCCCCGCAACCCCCAGACAGGCGATGCTCTGACGGTGCCCGGAAAGGCGGTTTTGAAGACTTTGAATCGAATATTTTTCTTGATTTTGGTGGATAAACACAGTAGTACCCTGATCCAAATGTGCCGGCGTAGCTCAGCTGGTAGAGCAGCTGATTCGTAATCAGCAGGTCAGCGGTTCAAATCCGCTCGTCGGCTCCAGTGAAAACACCGTAGAATCAGCAACTTCCGGCGATTCGCGGCTCCCGCCTCCGACCCCCGGAGCGCCCCGCGGTAACGCACTGGTAACGCTTCTGCGCGGGGTCGCGACCGGGCACCGCCCGGGGCCGCCTCAAGGCCCACTCGACAGGAGCGCAGGCGAGCAGCGCAGGGCCGGCCCGC
>JAWOJK010000350.1:0-7175 GCA_046481705.1 Desulfobacterales bacterium
GCAGTGCGCAACAGCTTCGAGGCTCCCTATCTGCCCAATTACCTGCTGGGCGTCAAACCGCTGGGCCCACGGCCCTGGAACACCGGTCCTGGCGATGCCACCTCCGTGCAGATGTTGCGCGGAAAGCTGGATGCCAAGATCCCGGAGGAGTTGGTACTCCCACCCCGCAGCCGCAGCGTCATCTTCCGCACTGACCTGCCGGCCCGGGGGATTGCCAACGGCCTCTTGAAGGGTCGCAGCGATGGTCCATTCCAGATGGCCGTTGTGGCAGCTGAGGATCCCCAGTCGGATCAGGATCTGATCGCGGTGCTCGACCGCAGACAGCTGGCCCCAGGCCGCATCTACCTCAAACGAATCGCCGAAATTCAAAACCGCAGCGTGTTCTCCAGGGTCGGCGGCGTGGGGGCGGCAGGTAAACATCACCAGGTCGGTTTCTATGTTGCGGCGCTGCATTCTGAGCCGGTAAGCTTCCTTGCCGGTCTGGTTCTTGTCGATGGCCCAGATCGTCTCCCCGGTTTCGGGGTCGAAGCGGTAGCCCTCGATGATCACCTTGTCGAGCACGTGGCGTTTGTCGGCCACCCCCTTGAGCTGGAAGTTGCCGCGCGCGTCGACGATCGCGTGGTGCTGGGCCGGCCCCTGAAAGGCCAGCAGGACCGCTCCCGGTGCGGCCTGGTCGGGAAACAGCTCGCCGTGGCGCAGGCGCTTGGCGCGGCCGGAAACCGTGGCGAAGCCCTCCGTCGGTGCGATGCCGCTGTCCAGGCGCGGCGCCCGGGCGAGGGCCTGGACGAGGCCGCAGACCAGCTCGCTTTGCCGGGCGGCCCGCACGCTGTCCACGCCGGCCGGCAGGTCGGTGGGGGTGCCCCAGCGGGGCCGCGCGTCGTGGACGGTGGCCAGGGTGAATCCGAGATAGCCGGCCAGCGCGCTGACCTCGCCGCCCAGGTGGGGCTGGTCGATGAAGTGGCTCTGCCACGGGCGCAGGCGGCTGGGGCGCAGGGTGTCGAGGAAGGCAAAGGGCAACCCCCCGGCGGCGGTCATGGCATCGGCGCCGGCGCTGAGCACGTCGTTGAGGGTGCTGTAAGGGGCCACCCGGTTGACGCTGGGTTTGAGCGGATAAAGCCAGCCGCGGTTGAAGGCCCCGACGCCGTCGCCGTGGCTGGAAAGGTGCAGCGACACCGCCGCCGCCACGTCGTGGGCTTTGACGATGGCGCGGAAGCGGTTGGCGCTTTCGAGCAGTTCGAGCTGACTGCGGGCGTCGGCCAGCAGCATCTCCTGGTGGCGGGTAGCGGCGGGCAGGAGTGCTGCGGCCGCGGTTTGCTCGGCGGCCGTCAGACCGGCAAAGCTGCTGCGCCACAGCAGGTTGCGCAGCACCTGGCGCTCTTGGGCAAGGGCGTTGATTCGCGCGCGGTTGGCATCATCGGTGTTGTCCAGGCGCAGCCGCATGAGATCGCGCGAAATGCGGTCCACCTCCGTTTTGATCTCCTCGGCCAGGGCGCCCATCAGATCGCTGACTGCGGGCGTCGCGCTGCTGAAATCCGAAGCCGTGGCCTGCCCCAGGAGTGAAGCCATCTGTTGGGCGGTTTCGACGACCCGCTGGAGCTCACTGCGGGCTTCACGCAGTTCCTTGGTTCTGGCGGTGATGCTCCAGACCAGCTCGCGCATTCCCGTCAGCTCCTGGGCATGGCCGTCGGTGGCCACCAGCAGGATCGAGCGCGCCGGCGGGTGCTTGCGCAGCACGGCCGCCAGCTCCAGCAGGCTGGCGATGCCGCAGGCCTCATCGCTTCCCGGGGCGCGGCCGAACACCAGCGGGGTGCTGTCGTAGAAGGCCTCCACCAGCAGCAGCTGCTCTTTCAGGTCCGGGTCGGTTCCCGGGACCAGGCAGTAGATGTTCTCGCCGACGGCCGGCTCCCAGCGGAGATCCGAGGTCAGCCGGGAATTTTCGGCCAGCACGCTGCCGACGGCCCCTTCGAAATCGCCCAGGAGATCCCGGGCGGCGTCCTGCGGCAGCCAGAAGCGCGGGAACTGGATGGGGGAAAGCTCGTGTTTCTCCTCGAAGAGCGTGCGCTCAGAATCCCCCCGGTCCACGTAGACGAGGGCCTTGGCGCCCAAGTTGGCCGCGTGCAGCCAGTTGCGGCCGGAGGCCAGGTCCATCAGGACGATGGCGCCGGCGACCGGGGTGCCGTTGAAATCCTGCAGGTCCCCCGGGCCGACGTAAACCAGCGGCCCGCTGAGGCCTTCGGGGCCGATGGTGCCGGGGGAGATGGCGTTGCCGCGCAGGGGGTTGAGGGGCGTGCTGAGGCCGCGCTCCGGCAGGGCGAAGGTGCTGCGGGTGTGGCGGCGCAGCGGCAGGGCGAAGCGGTGCGTGCCCACGCTTTCAAACCCCAAAGCCGTGAAACGGCCGCGGATATAGTCGGCGGCGGCGCGGTTGCCGGGGGTGCCGCTGCTGCGATCCTCCCAGGCGCTGAGGGCTTCGAGGGTTTCGGCAAAGCTGCCGGGCCCCTGGGCGGCCGCCGCAGCCCCCGCAACGACCAGGATCGCCAGGACCGCCAGGGCGCACCCCCGACGGAGCGCGAAACGGACCTGTCGTGGCGTGATTCCTGGAGTTGCCATCTGCGGTCACCTGCCGGCGTTTGGACCGGCCCCGTCGATCGGGATTGCGGTTGGGGGGGCGCTGAAAAAAATACCGTCACGCGGTTGCGCCGGATGCGTCATTTTTTTCCGAGGCCTTTATTGCCGGGTGCCGATCCGGCCCACCGAAATGGAAAGCTCTTCGCGGTCTTCGATTTTGTCGATCAACCCGTCGCGGATCCACACCACCTGGTCGGAGACGTTGAGCATCTTGAAATCATGGGTGGCCGAGATCACCGTCACCCCCCGGTCCTGGCTCATCTGCTTGAGCAGGGCGATGATCTCCTCGCCGGTGGTGAGGTCCAGGTTGCCGGTGGGTTCATCGGCCAGGATGATGGCCGGGTCGTTGGCCAGCGCCCGGGCGATGGCCACCCGCTGCTGCTGGCCGCCGGAGAGTTCACTGGGTTTGTGCTCGAAGCGGTCACCGAGCCCCACCAGTTGGAGCAGCCCGATGCCCTTGGTGACCGCCTCGTCGCTGTTCATGCCCGCAAAGGTCATCGGCAGGGTGACGTTTTCCAGTGCCGTCATGACCGGGATGATGTTGAAGGTCTGAAAGATGTAGCCGATCTTGCGGCACCGCAGCCAGGCGAGTTCGTAGGCGTCCAGCTGGGCGATGTCCACCTCGTCGATGAATACCTTGCCGGCGGTGGGCTTGTCCAGGCCGCCGATCATGTTGAAGAGCGTGCTCTTGCCCGACCCCGAGGGCCCCATGATGGAAATGTAGTCGCCGGCGGCGATTTCCAGGTCGATGCCCTTGAGGGCCTCCACCAGCACCTTGCCGAGCTTGAAGGTCTTGGTGACCCTGGAAACGCGGACGATGTTGCGGGTTTTGCTCATGGTCCCCCCGGCTGAAGCGGGTGAATAAAATCGGAACGCGCCGGCGCCGGCTGCTACTGCTCGACGCGCATGGCCTCCACCGGCTGCATGCGGGCGGCGACCGCCGCCGGGTAGAGCACCCCCAGCAGGCTGAGGGCGATGCCCACCCCGGTGGCCGACAGGATCGAGGCCGTCACCGCCCCGGCCGGCAGCACCCGCAGGGCCAGGCTGCCGAAGGCGATCCAGGCGTTGAGCACTGCAAACAGGCCGCCGGCCGCGGCCCCGATGGCGGCCCCGGCCAGCCCCTGCATGCCGGCCTCCAGGACGAACAGCCGCAGGATGAAGCGGTCCAGGGCGCCGAGGCACTTCATCGTGCCGATTTCGCGGAAGCGCTCGGTGACCGCCATCAGCTGGGCGTTGACGATGCCCACCACGCACACCAGCAGCGACAGGATCACGATCCAGCGCTGCTTGGGGCTGTTGCCGACGCTCGTGTCCCGCGGGCCGATGTCGTAGCCGGCTCTGGTCAGGTCCTGGCGCACGAGGGGGTCGCCGGTCGCCAGCAGCCCGTTGGCCATATCGCTGCCGACGTTGACGAAGCTCAGGAAAGAAACTGCCAGCACCAGGCTGAGGGTCGTGATCATGGAGCGGAAGAAGCGCGCCCGGATGCTCTTGTAAGCGATTTCCACCGATTTTTTGAACGGCAGGACCACCTGGCGGGCTACCTGATCGCCCGTGGTGGCGGTCCCTGCGGCAGTAGGTTGGTCGACAGCCATCAATACGCCCCCCCGGCGCCCGGCCGGCGGTCGCTTTCGGCCAGCGCCGGCATTCCCGCCAAATGAAAGCCCCCGTGGGCCGCCAGGGCCGCCAGCAGGGCGTCCAAAAAAGCGGCTGCGGCGTCGTTCATGCGCTGGTGGTGGATCATGATCCCGCAGCGGCCGGTGGCAATGGCCGCCTCCAGATCGGCCCGCAGGCCATGCCAGGCGCGCTCGGCGGTCGGCTCCCGGCGGGTGTGCAGGTCGAGGTTGACGGCCAGCTCCGGCAAACCTGGCGGGGCGGCCGGCCGGCTCCCGGCGCTGCGCGAGACGGCGCGGTACCCCGAGTGCTGGATCAGCGCCAGGGCCTCGGCGCTGCAGCGGTTCCAGGGCGGGGTAAAAACCGGAAAAAAAGCCGGCCCGATCAGGGCTTCAAGCCGCTCGCGCCCCCGCTGCAGGTCCGCCGCGACCCCCTCCCGCGAACGCGCGGGGCCGAATTCCTGTTTCTTGCCCGCCACTTCGTGGTTGCGGTGCCGCCACCCGTGTTGATGCCAGCACCACAGCCCGGCCCCGCCGCGGGTCAGGCTTTCCAGGGTTGCCCAGCGGGCCGGGGTCAGCCAGGCGGGCACCACCGCCAGCCCCAGGGGCGCCCGGTGCCGCTCGAAGATCCGCACCAGGCGCTCAAAGCGGCGGCCCGGAACAGCGACGTCGTCCGCACGGCAGAAGACCGGCACCTGTCGGTGGGTCTCGGCCGCGGCTAGGCCGTCCGCCAGCCAGCGCGCCAGGCGGGCGTCGAGATCGGGCGGCAGGGGTGCGCGCCACAGGGCTGAAGGGGTGGTTTCGGGCATCGTCTGGCCATCCTGCCGCCTTTTGGCCGGCTGATCGACTCATAGCACAAACTGGGGATCGGGGGGAATACATTGATCAAAAGAATCTCTTCACCGCCCGCTGCGCTCGAGACGCAAAGAACGCCGAGGAAACAGTGTCGTCTTCCTCTGTTGGCGGGTAGGCCATAGTCCTCTGGAAGTTACGATCACAATTGCGAAGGGGTTCGCTTGGGCTTCAGGGTGTGTCGCCGGCGGTCAGCCAGGCGGCCGTGGCGGCGGCGCCGTCGAGGTCGATGCCGCTGGCCGGCGCCGGTCCGGCGTCCAGGCGCCGGCGCATGCGCTCGGCCAGCACATCGGGCTGCAGGTCCGCGGCCGCAAGGACCCCCAGGGCCCCGCGCCGGGCCAGACGCTCGGCCCGTAGGCCCTGTTCGCGGTTCTGGGGGAAGGGCCAGACCAGGGCCGGGACTCCGGTGGCGAGGATGTTCATGCTGGTGTTGTACCCCGCCATGCTCAGCGACAGATCGGCGGCGGCCAGGTAGGAGACAAAATCGGGTGTGAATCGCAGGATGCGGCAGTCCTCGCCGGCCAGGCGCTGAAGCCGATCGAAAGCCTCCGCCGCCAGAAACGGTCCGCTAAAGACGTGCAGGCGGCAACCCGCCGCGCGCGGCAGCCGGTGAAAGGCGGTTACAACCGCCTCGAGCAGTTCTCCGCCGACGCTGCCGCCGCCGGCGCTGGCGACGATCAGCTTCTCGTCTGGCCCCAGGCCCAGCTGCCGCCGCATGCGCCGGCGGGCGTCGCGGGCCGGACGGGGGGTGACAAACCCGGTGTAGACCTGCGCGACGGGGATCTCCGCGCTGCGCCCGAAGGTCTCGTCCAGGCGCACCACCGTCGGGTCGGCATGGATCAGGAGGGCGTCGAAATAACGCGCCAGGCGATCCAGGACGCGGCTTTCGTAGGCCGCGGGGTCCGCCTTTTCCACCAGGATGTCGCGCAGGCTGCAGACCACCCGCGCCGGGGGCAGGTCGCCGGCGCGGATGGCCTGCAGGACGGGGTCGAGTTCGAAGCCGAAGGCCTTGCGGCCGAACGGGTAAAGCTCGATGACCATCACCTCGGGGGCGGTCTGCGCCACCAGGTCGAACAGCAGCCGCTGGCGCTGCGCCTTGACCGCCGCCAGGGAAGTGCCGCCGTCGGCGTCGTAAAGCCGGCTGAAGTCGGCATCCATCATCAGCGGCGGCAGGGCCGTCTCGCGGACATTGGGCGGCAGGGGGGTCTCCACCCGGCTGCCGCCGGTGACCAGCACCACCGGGTGGGGCGCCAGGGCCCGGCAGATCGCCAGGCTGCGGAACAGGTGGCCGATGCCCAGGACGTGCTGGCAGTAGAAGAGGATTTTCATGATTTGGAAGTGTTCGCCTTTTTTTCATTATGGTTACTTTTCTTGTGCGGACAAGAAAAGTAACCAAAAGAAGCCGCCCGCGCCCCGGGGCCCTTCGGGCTGCCCTGCGCTTCTCGCAGCCGGCGGGCCCTGTGGAACTCGCTTGCGCTCAAACAGCCACAGGGCCTTTATCGCCGGCCGCTGCGATGCTCGGCCCGGGACGATGGGAGGCAAACCATGAATCACTAGAAAAGACCAAACTGCTGCGCGCGAAACAAGTGTATCAGGCAATTGGGAGTGCCGCGAAACGTCGAAATCGGCCGCTTTGCGGAACCGGTCACGGGTGCGGGCCCGGGTCGAGGGCCAGGCGGTTGAGGGCCGTTGGCGTCAGGTCACCGCCCGCGGCCTGCAGCCGGTGCAGGTGGCGGGGCCGTAGCAGGGGCATTTCGGTGGGCAGGAAGCGGCGGGCGCTGAGGCGGTAGGCCAGACACTTGATCACGCCTTCGTGGGTGACCACCAGCAGCGTTTCACCGGGCCAACGCCGTGCGGCCGCAACCAGCGCCGCGCGGCCGCGGCGCCAGACCTCGTGCCGGGATTCGCCGCCGGGCCGGCGATCCCCGGCCGCTGAAGGCCGCGGAAGGCCGCGGCTGGGGCTTCCGACCGCCCGGCGGCGAATCCCGGCACGAGGTCTGGCGCCGCGGCCGCGCAGCCCTGATGGCGGGCGCACGGCGTTGGCCCGGTGAAACGCTGCTGGGGGTCACCCACGAAGGCGTGATCAAG
>JAWOJK010000083.1:0-9710 GCA_046481705.1 Desulfobacterales bacterium
CTTGATTGTTTCAGGGGAATCTGCGTGGGCGGGTTGAATTCTTGATGGATATTTATAGCCTGAGCCACGCGCTTTTTGGAAGAAAAAAGCAATATGGTCAAAAAAAAATTTGTGTAAATGGGTATAAAGATCCTGTTTCCTCAGGGTTCCCCACTCGGCGTCGCGCGCGCAGCGGGCGGTCAATGGACATACAGAAAATTTTACCGCTTTTTTAAAGTGAAAATTTATAGTGTGTATAACAAAATACTGGAATTTAAAGAAATAAATTCCTAAAAAACAGGTGGCCGAACGTGGATGCCGGATCAGCTGTGGCGGTCGATTGAAACGCATGGGGCCGATAGCTCTCGCCTCCGGGCTTCTTGAACAATGGGTTGAAAACGGCCCTGGGGGTCGTATCACTCCTTGATGGTTCGGCGAACGTTCCACCACCATTTGTGGATCTCCATCGCCGCAAGCACCGAGAGGGCCAGCCCCAGCAGTGATGCAAATGTGATAAAATCAACAGGTTCGATACGCAGGATGCGCTGTGTGAAGGGAAGGTGCATGGCCGCCATGTGCACCAGGAGCGCCAGGATGGTGCCGCTCAAGAGGATGGGGCTGGTGAAGGGCGAAAGCCGGAAGGCGGACGTCGTTTCCGAGCGGCAGTTGGCGATGTGAATGTTTTCAAACAGCACCATGAGCAGCAGCAGACCATTGCGGGCTTGGCCTTCGGACCAGCCCCCGACCCCGATCATCCAACAGAACGCGCTGAAGCCGACGCCTGCGATGACAACGGCGGCGACGAGCGTGCGCTCCACCATCAGACGGTTGAAGATGCGTTCTCGGGGCGGCCGTGGTCGGCGCTGCAGGACACCTGGTTCACCGGGTTCGAAGGCCAGGGCGACATCCTGAATGCCGTTGGTGACCAGATTTAACCACAGCAACTGGGCCGGAAGCAGGGGCAGGGTGGCCAAGCCGGCGCTGGCCTCCGGCCAGCCGGTCACGACCGCCAGCCCCAGGAGAAGGACTTCAGCGGCCCCTGTCGAGACGAGCAGGTAGATGACCTTGCGCACCGTGTCGTAGGCGATGCGCCCTTCTTCGATGCCGGCCACGATCGTGGCGAAGGTGTCATCGGTGATGACCAGCTCGGCGGCCTCGCGGGCCACATCCGTGCCGGACTTGCCCATCGCCACGCCGATGTTCGCCTGCCGCAGCGCCGGGGCATCGTTGACGCCGTCGCCGGTTACCGCCACGTAATGCCCGGCCTGCTGGGCCGCTTTTACCAATTCCAGCTTTTGGCGGGGCGTCGCCCGGGCGAAAACGCGCGCCCGCTGCACGACCTCGCGCAACTGCTCGGGCAACATGCCGTCCAACTCGCGGCCCGTGACCACTTGCTCGGGCCGGTCGGCGAACCCCAGATCGCGCGCGATGGCCAGGGCCGTGACCGGGTGGTCTCCGGTGATCATACAGACGGTGATGCCGGCCGTGTGACAGGCCGCCACGGCCTCGCGAACCCCCGGGCGCAGCGGATCGATCATCCCAACGAATCCGAGAAAGGTCAGGACCGCAGGATCCGGTGGCGTCTGTGCGCAATCCGGAACGTCCGGAACCGGACCTTCTGCCATGGCCAAGACCCTGAAGCCTCGCTCCGCCATGGCGGCCGCCCGCGCCAACAACTCCTGGGCGCTTGCGTCCTGACCGGCGAAACTGCACATCGCCAAGACGCGCTCGGGCGCCCCCTTGACGTACGCCCGCACGCTGCCCGCCTCGCAGCGGTGGAACGTGGCGGCATACTGACGTTCCGGCTCGAAGGGAATCTCGTTTACATGGGGAAAGCGACCCAAGACGACTTCCCGAATCAAGCCGAGCTTATGCCCCATGGACAGCAAGGCCAGATCCGTTGGATCTCCCCGCCAACTCCAGGCCCCGTTGCGCTGGTGCAGGCGGGCTTCGTTGCAAAGCACGGCCACCCGCGCCAAGTCCTCCAGTTCGGCAGGGACGTCGGGTGCGACGGGCCGGCCGTCGCGCAGCACCTCGCCGATTGGCGCGAACCCTTCGCCCGTGACCTCAAAAAGATCTCCGGCAGGCAGCCAGATTACCCGCACCGTCAGTTCGTTGCAGGTCAGCGTTCCGGTCTTGTCGCTGCCGATAAGCGTGCAGCTGCCCAGCGCTTCCACGGCCGCCAGGCGGCGAACAATGACCCCGCGACGGGCCATGCGGGTTGTGGCAATCGCCAGGGCGACCGTCAGCGCCACCGGCAGCCCCTCGGGGATCGCGGAGACGGCCAAGGCCACGGCAAACAGGAACATGTCACTTGCGCCGTAGCCCCGAAACAGAATGCCGGTCACCGCAATCGCTGCCGCAGCCGTGAGAACGGCGTAGGCGACGACCCGCGTGAAGCGCTCCATGCGCTCCAAAAGCGGCGGTTTGCCTCCGGTGGTGCTGAGCACGTCGAGGGCCAACTGACCCACCGCGGTCGCCGCCCCTGTGCCCACGACGACGCCTTTGGCGCGCCCCCGGACGACGATGGAAGCGGCGTAGGCCATGTTGCGGCGGTCAGCCATCGGCGCGGCGGCATCACCGGTCCAGGCCGGGTCCTTCTGAACCGGCAGCGACTCTCCGGTCAGCAGCGACTCATTCACCTCCAGACCGTGCGCCACAACCAGCCGCAGGTCCGCCGGCACGCGGTTCCCGGACTCCAACCACACCACGTCGCCCGGTACGACCTCCTCGGCATCGATTTCGTGCACCTCACCGTCGCGCAGGACCGACGCGCGGATTTGGAGGAGCTTCTGGAGGGCGCGACTGCTCTGCTCGGCCTTCCATTCCTGATAGCCGCCGAAGGCCGCGTTCAGGGCCAGAACGGCGGCAATGAAGACAGCATCGGTGGGATCATCCGGATGGATAAGGAGGGAGACGACGGCCGCTATGCCCAGGATGTAGATCAGAGGGCTCTTGAACTGCCGCAGCAGTATCTCCCACCAGGCGACCGGCGGTTTCTGCGGGAGTCGATTCGGCCCGTGCCGCTGCAGTCGCGTCTTGGCCTCGCCGGCGGTCAGGCCGCTTTCGTCCGCCGTCAATTCGTCCAGCAGGTCTTGGGTGGCCATCGTGTGCCACGACGGCATGTGCTCAGTCATGGGAGCTGCCCGCCACGCCCTTGACGGTCCTGGTCAAGACGCGTCAAGCGCGCGGAAAATCCAAATACACTTTAACTGGAAGGGGCATAGGCGAGTCGGGAATTGCGATACAGCCACGGGAATACGAGGAAACGCAAGGATCCAAGGCCGCATGCCCCTTCACGCCCACCGCGCTGGCGATGGTGCGCCCCTGCACTGTGCCAATGGCATTAACCGCATTCCTCGCTATTGATCCCCGACTCCCCCCACGCCCACCATACTTGCCAGGGAGCGGGCCATGGTGTCCAGGAAGGCTTCGTCGGGCAGGGTGATGGTCATGGACAAACGGCCGTCATCCGTCCGTTGCATGCAATCGCTTAACCTGGCTTTGAAGGCCCCGGCTAGTTGTTCCAGATCGTCGCCGTTTGACTGATCGGCGAACATTTCGCCAATGAAGGCAAATGCGGCTCCCACCAATTGACCGCCGGCGGACGCCACCTTCTCCTTTCTGGCCAGGGCGGCGGCTGATTTTTGGGCTTCGGCCTTCATGCTCTCATCCTCGGCCGCCTCGGGCCGGGCACCCAGCAGCACCTCCATGCGGCGTTTGAGCTCTTCCATCCCCGTGGTCATGTCCACCTGGCTGGCGTCCGTGTCCGGGTCCAGGACCGCCAGCGAGAGCTCATGCTTGGCCGACAGGGTGGCCAGCAGATTCTCCTCCAGGGTGTCGGTGGTGACCAGCAGGAAGACCTGCACCGGGTGTTTCTGACCCATGCGGTGGGCCCTGGCGATGCGCTGCTCCAGCACGGCCGGATTCCAGGGTAGATCGACATTGATCACGGTATTGGCGGCTTGCAGGTTCAGGCCCGTGGCGCCGGCATTGGTGGTGATGAAAAGGGTGCACGCCGGATCGTTCTGGAAGCGGTGGATCAGATCCCGGCGTTTCTTCTGGGGGACGGAACCGTCCAGGCGCACGAACTCCATCCGGCGTGCCGCCAGCAGGGGTTCGATCAGATTGAGCATGGTGGTCCACTCGGAAAAGAGGATGATCTTGCGATCCGCTTCGTCTTTGAGTTGATCCAGCAGGCGGCCCAGCTCCTCCAGCTTGCTGGAGTAGCCGGGGGCCTGTTTGTCCACCAAAAAGGTGCTGTTTGCGCACATGCGGCACATGAGCAGGGCCTTTTGCAGCCTCAGCAGGTCCATTTCCGACAGATACTTCTTGTTGATGATGGTCTGGATGATGTTGCGGTGGCCCTTTTGCATGTCGAGCTGTTCGTCGGTGGGAGCGATGCGGATCACCTCGGTTGTGCGTGGCGGCAATTCATCCAGTACCTGCCGGCGGGTGCGACGCAGTAAAATCGGGCGCAATGCTTCACGCAGCTGGTCCAGGTTCTTGTATCCCAGCAGTTTGCCCTTTTCATCCACCACCCGGTGGTGGTTGAAAAACCGAAAAGCCGGTCCCAGGCGCCGATCGTCGATAAACTCCACCACCGAGAAGAGCTCATCCAGCCGGTTCTCCAGGGGCGTGCCGGACAGCACCAGGGCAAAGGGGGATTTGAGGGCCTTGAGGATCCGGCTGGTTTTGGCTTCCCAGTTCTTGATGCGCTGACCTTCATCGAGGATGATCAGGTCCCATCCCACGCGCTCGATGGCCAGAATATCGCGCAGTACCTGTTCGAAATTGCAGACCGTAAAAAATTGATCGCCCGCATACTGGGCCGGCCGTTCTTTGTGACTGCCCAGCACCAGACGAACGCTGTGATCACTGAATCGTCTGATTTCGCTGCGCCACTGGGATTTCAGGGAGGTCGGGCAAACGATCAGCACCTTGGCCACAGCGGCATGGCGCGAGAGCAGTTCGGCCACGCCGATACCCTGGATGGTTTTGCCCAAACCCATGTCATCGGCCAGAACGGCCCGGCCGGCCCCGGCCGCAAAGGCGATGCCGTCCAGCTGGTAGGGCCGCAGTTCGGTCTTGAGCAGGGTGGTGCGCAGGGGATGAGCCGCCGGATCCCTGCGGATCTCCTCCGTTACCGCCGCCATGCGCCTTTGAAACAGCAACTGCTGAATGTAGGTTTCGGCATCCGGGTAGATTGCCACCGGCGTGCCCAGGCGTTCCACCCGGCCGATACGCTGTAACAGATCCCTGGGGTCTTCGATGGCTTTTTCTTTCAGCGGTGCCATTTCGGACCGGATCGGCTTTTCCAGCTGATCGGGGAGCAGCAGGCGCAGTTCCAGGCGCTTGCCATAGCGCAGGTAGACGCAGATTTCGTCGACGATTGCCGGGGTATTTTGTACGGCCTTGGGGAATTGGGCCCGGCCCCGCTCCAGGGCGTAGAGGATATGCTTGCAGGTGCCCAGGGTGTTCTTGCGGAAATCGGGGCAGGAGCAATAAGATTCGCCCGGTTGCCAGCCGCGCAGGGCCAGACGGTAGCTTTTGCCGGAAAGCGGATTGGTGACCACGTAGTCGGTCCACAACTGCCCGGGATCCATCGACTGGAGACGCAGCTTCTCCTCACTGGCTCGCTGCCGACGCTCGGCTATGGCCTGGGCAATGAGGGCCGCTTCGCTCAGGCTTTCGATGGGAGCGCGTTCAGGCGGTGGTGCCGACAATCCCAGGGCAAGCTTTTCCTCCAGAATCAGGGACAGGGCCGCTCCTTGATGCACGCAGGTCCCATCGCAGAGACTGCAGCCCAGGTCGAAACGCTGCCGCTTGTCGTTGCTGAGGCCGATCTTTACGACGGCCCCCTCCAAGTCCAGACGGAAGTGTTGGTCATCCAGGCTCACCTGCGCATAAGGGTCGATGTCGAATTTGCCGCCTTCCATGATCAGTTCCCGGCCTTGGGGCCCCAGCAGTTTACAGGCTTGCACAAAGGACAGATGGGAGAGTTTGTCTCGCAGGGTTCTCATACAAATCCTCCTGTTGAGATCGAATCGGTTAGGCTTTCTATACCGTTCTATCCTTCGATTTGCAACTTGACCGGTCGAATTTGGAGGTGTTTTGATCATTACAAAGGCGCGATGGCGATTCCGAGCCCTTCAAAATCCACAGACGGGTTGCCTCACCTTCGCCACGCCATCAAGCGCGAAAAAAGAGATGTGGCAAAGGGTGTCAACCGCGTGCGGTTGTAAGCGTCTCCAATCTGCCGGATGGCCTCCGCCTGCGTCGGGTAGGGATGAATGGTGTTGGCGATCTGCTTGAGACCTAAGTTGTGGGTCATGGCCAGGGTGATCTCGGAAATCATATCACCGGCGTTGGCCGCCACAATGCTGGCGCCGATGATTTTATCCGTGCCCTTGCGCACATGCACCCGCACCAATCCGTTGGTGTGGCCTTCGAGAATCGAGCGGTCGACTTCGCTCAACTTCCGCGTGAAGGTATCGATCTCGATCCCCTCTTCCTGGGCCTGTTGCTCGTAGAGCCCGACATGGGCGATTTCCGGTTCCGTATAGGTGCACCAGGGGATGGTCAATGCACTGGCGCCGGCGCGGCCGAAGAAAAGCGCGTTGCGAATGACGATGCGCGCCATGAAATCGGCCGCATGGGTGAATTGATAGGGCGAGCAGATATCGCCGGCCGCATAAATGCTGGGGTTCGTGGTTTGCAGCCGGTCATTGACCTGCACCCCTTTCCTGGAAAAGATGACACCTGCGTCTTCCAGTCCCAGATTCTCCACGTTCGGCGCGCGCCCCACGGCGACCAGCAATTGATCGACGACTTCATCATAGCCCTTGCCGTGGGATTGGACCGTTAGACGGATTTTGCCGCCATCGGTTTTGGCCAATTTCAGATCTTTGCCACAACACAGAAGCGTCACACCGTCTTTGCGCATGGATTCCAGCACAATGCCGGCGGCGTCGCTGTCT
The DNA here is from genome assembly GCA_046481705.1 of Desulfobacterales bacterium. Lineage (GTDB taxonomy): Bacteria > Desulfobacterota > Desulfobacteria > Desulfobacterales > JAABRJ01 > JAABRJ01. Next base: position 6,960 of record JAWOJK010000083.1, read on the forward strand.
TCCCTGGGCAGGATGCCGTGCAGGGTTTCCACCAGAAACACTTCCGAGCCGAAGCGGGCAAAGGACTGCGCCATTTCACAGCCGATAGGACCGGCGCCGACGACGGCCAGCCGCTTGGGCAGTTCGGTCAGGGAAAAAACAGTTTCGTTGGTCAGATAGGAAACCTCGTCTATCCCTTCGATGGGCGGCGCCGCAGCGCGCGCACCGGTTGCGATGACCGCTTTGGTGAAGGACAAACGTTCGCCGGCGACCTCAACCGTGTGCGCATCGACAAACCGGCCTTGGCCGAAAAATACGTCGATCCCCAGTTCGCTGAAGCGCTTGACCGAGTCGTGGGGGGCGATCGATGCCCGCAGCCGGCGCATGCGCTGCATGGCTTGACCGAAATCGATCTGCACGCCATCCGGGACCTGCACGCCAAATTCTCCGGCATCGCGCACGGCGGCGGCGGCCCGCGCGGCACGGATCAGGGCCTTGGACGGCACACAGCCGACGTTCAGGCAGTCGCCGCCCATCAGGTGGCGCTCTACCAGCGCGACCCTGGCCCCTAAACCGGCTGCACCCGCCGCACAAACAAGGCCGGCCGTTCCGGCGCCGATGACCACCAGGTTGTAGCGCGAAGCGGGCTGGGGGTTTTCCCAATCCAGGGGATGAACGTGGGAAACCAGTTGTTGGTTATGCGCGTCCCACGGACTCACGAGCGGCTGATCATTTTTTGTTTTTGGCATTTGTTTTCTCCGATGCATGTGTCCGTCGGTGGCCGGTCAGCCGCTGGCCTGTGCCCCTCACTCGTTCAGTGACCAGTCGTAGTCCAGGTATTTGACCGAATAACCACCTGCTTTCAAATAACCGCTGTCCGCTACGGAAAGATACCGGCTGCAAAAATTCGCCACGGCGCGCTCTGTTTTATCGCGCCCGGAAAATCCCGAAGACGGCAAATGCTGGGCGACAAAGTCTTCTCCGTACCATTTGAAGATCGATGAAAAATAGACAACCTTTTTGTTGCGGTCGATGCGCAGCCCCGCCGGGCTCGACAGATACTCCCGGGAGTGGTCGTCGAGCTGCGCGTCGAGTTTTTCGGCGACATAGGCCTCATTGCGCAGCGTCGGGCAGCCCTTTGCGGCGCAGACCAGGACCATGTGAATGCGCGGTTCGCTGTAGCGCTTGCGCACGATGTCATGTTCCAGGTTGTCCAGGGTGATGGTCCTTCCGAAGAGCCGAACCACCGGCTGATCCCACGGTCCTTTGAAGAAGCCGCCGATGTCCTTGATGCTTTTGACCGGATAGTGGTCAACAATCAGCTTCAAAGTGGCGGCATTGTAAAGGTTGATCAAGAAGGCCAGCTGCTGGGATTGCGTCCATGAGTTGAATTGCGCTTCCGTAACCCCGGCGGCGCTGTCCAGATATTGATCCAGGTCCTTGGGGTCGGTTTTAAGACCCCTGTAGTCAACCCGGCCTTCGGTGACGTGACGCTTTAAAAGCGCATCATAGCCGCTGTAGGTCTGATCGAATTCCGCTGCGGTTAAAACCCCGGCCCAGCTCAGCAATGCTGCGGATAAAAGCGCTGCGATCAGCCGGTTGGGCGCGTGTGCGTGTGTGAAGGTTTTCATGGGCCATTGCTCCTTAGGTTTAAGCTTGATGAAGCGGTAAAAAGCCAAAAGACCAGACAGTTTCGTAAAAAGGCCAAGTTGCGGCGCGCAAATCTCGAGGAATGAGGAGTACTTATGATACGCCGCAGCGACTTCAAGATGCAGCGCAACGCAGAATTTGGACTTTTTGCGCCGCCATCAAGCTTCATAAGTTGATGACGCGGTGCTGCCGCCGTGACCGGTCCACTTGCTGATGCCGTGCGGCCCGACGTGTTTCGCCCATTCCAGGGTGGCGGCCTGCCCGATGGGTATCCGGGCGGTGACCGCCGGCGGCCAGGGTCATCACCGCGGCCCCGGGCAGCGACAGGGCGGTCACCGCGATGCAGATTCCCATGTAGGCGGCGATCACGAGCAACCGATGCGACTGGTAGAGCGCGTGGAATCTTTCCTGGGAGGATTTGATGTATCCCAGGGACAGATATTGTCCCAGGTCAAAGTGTCGGAAGGCGAGAACACCGAGCACGATAAGCCCTAAGACAACCGCCTTGCCGAACCATTTTTTACTTTTTCCTGTGCCATCGCTTTTTATCCTTTCCGCAGGAGTTGTTGCCCGTAAAAGGCCGCGCCCCAGAGACCGCTGTCCTGATTGTCCATTAAAAAGACGGGCATTCTGGACAGTATGTAACCCATGGTCGGAGAATCCAAAAATTCCTTACGAAAATTTGCATGGGTCAGTATCCCGGGAGTTCTGGCGGCCACCCCTCCGGCGATGTAGAGTCCGCCGCGGGCCAACACTTCGAGGGAAAAGTCCCGACAGGCCCGGCCATAGAACTTCGCCGCCCAGGCCAGCGTTTCCGATGCAGGGGTTAGCCAGCGGGTGGTCACTTCCTCCGGCGTTGCCTCTTCACCGGTCAGAAACCAGTGAAGATAACGCAACCCCCGGCCGGAGACCACCAGGTTGCCGGTGATATGATTCTGCCCGCTCTTTTCCCGGTAGAACTCCTGAAACGCGAATTCGCGATCCGAAAGAAAAGGAAAATAGCCGTGGCCACCCTGGGAAGGCAGAGCCATAAACGCCCGGTTGGACAGCGCCACCAGGATCGCCTTGCCAAGGGCCGTGCCGGCACCCAATACACCCACGGTTCCGTCGGTAACGGCTTCT
>JAWOJK010000293.1:0-14719 GCA_046481705.1 Desulfobacterales bacterium
GGCAGCAGGGTTTTACCCGGCACAAACCCGTCTTCCACGGCGCGCTGCCAGGAGGCGCCGCCCTCCCGCTGGCCGACGATCACCGCAAACCCGTTGTCCCGCAGGTTGAGCGCCTGGCCGGGGCCCTGGACGCCGTAGCCCAGGATCGTGATGACCTCGTTTTTGAGGGTTTCCCGGGCCCGGTCGAGGGTGAACTCGTCGGCTGTGATGACCTCCTCGATGACCCCTCCAAAATCGATTTTTGCCATGTCCTTACTCCTTCGGATTTAAGATAAAAAAATCGGGGGCAGCGGCGGGCTGACCCACGGCCGGATCATTTGGGCTCCCGGAAAAGGGCGATGATCCCGGTTTTGGCGATTTCCTTGATGCCCAACGGTTTCAGCAGACTGATGATGGCGGCCAGTTTGCCCTGGTCGCCGGTCACCTCGATGGTGTAGTGCTCCTGGCCGACGTCCACCACCTTGCACCGGAAGATGTCGACGATCCGGAGAATCTCGGCGCGATGCTCCGGTTTGGCGGTGACCTTGATGAGGGCCATTTCACGCTGCACGAAATCCTGGCCCGTGAGCTCGTAGACTTTCAGAATGTTGATCAGCTTGTTGAGCTGTTTTTTGATCTGCTCCACCACCGGGGCGTTGGCCTTGGTGACAATCGTGATGCGCGAGATCCCGGGCTCGGTGGTTTCGGCCACACAGAGGCTTTCGATGTTGAAGCCCCGGCCGCTGAAAAGGCCCACGATGCGCGAGAGCACCCCCGGTTCGTTGTCCACCAGCAGGGACAGCACGTGATTTTCTTCGGTCATGGCAGTCGCTCCTTTTCTGGCGTGCGCCGCAGGCCGCTAGACCAGCAGCATTTCGGTAATCGGCGCGCCTGCCGGGACCATCGGGTAGACACACTCGGTCTGCTGCACCCTGAAATCCATGATCACGGTGCGGGGTGAAAAAAGGCCTTCGCGCAGCACCGCTTCGACCTCTTCGGGTTTTTCCGCCCGCAGGCCGACCGCACCATAGGCCTCGGCCAGTTTGACAAAATCCGGGGCGTGCTCCATGGAGGTGCAGGCGTAGCGGCACTCGTAAAACAGCTCCTGCCACTGCCGCACCATCCCCAGATAGCGGTTGTTGAGGATCACCACCTTGACCGGCAGACCGTACTGGACCGCGGTGGCCATCTCCTGGATGTTCATCTGGATGCTGCCGTCGCCGGCCACATCCACCACCAGGCTGTCGGGGCAGGCCGTCTGGGCGCCGATGGCCGCCGGCAGGCCGAAGCCCATGACCCCCAGACCGCCGGAGGTGATGAAATGCCCGGGTTTTTCAAAGTGGTAGTACTGGGCCGCCCACATCTGGTTCTGACCGACTTCGGTGGTGATGATGGTCTCCCGGTCGCGGGTCAGCTCATAGAGCTTTTCGATCACAAACTGCGGCTTGATGGTCTCGCCCTGCTGGTAGGCCAGCGGTTGGGTGCTCTTCCAGGCCGCGATCGTATCCAGCCACTCCCGGCGCCTGTCGTCCAGGTCGCCCAGGTCGAGGGCGTCGATCAGGCGGTTGAGGTGCCCCAGAGTGATCTTGCAGTCGCCCACCACCGGGATGGTGACCGGGATGTTTTTGCGGATCGAGGTGGGGTCGATGTCGATGTGCACGATTTTCGACTGGGCCGCGAAGGCGTCGGTCTTGCCGGTCACGCGGTCGTCGAAGCGCACCCCGATGGCGATCAGCAGGTCGCAGGCGCTGGTGGACATGTTGGCCCGGTAGGTGCCGTGCATCCCGAGCATTCCCAGCCAGAGCGGGTCGGAGCCCGGGAAGGCCCCCAGCCCCATCAGCGAGGTGGTCACCGGAATCTTGGCTTTGCGGGCGAATTCGGTCAATTCCGGGGCGGATTTGGACAGGATGACCCCGCCGCCGGCAAAGATCATCGGACGCCGGGCGTCCTGCACCAGCTTGACCACTTTTTGAAGCTGGTGCATGTTGGGGTTGTAGGTCGGGTTGTAGGACGGCATCTTTACGGCCTTGGGGAACTTGTAGCCCGCCGTGGCGCGCGCGATGTCCTTGGGGATGTCCACCAGGACGGGGCCCGGCCGCCCGGAGCGGGCCAGAAAAAAGGCCTCCCGCAGGATGCGCGCCAGATCGTCGATGTTTTTGACCAGGTAGTTGTGCTTGGTGCACGGGCGGGTGATGCCGACGATGTCGACCTCCTGGAAGGCGTCGTTGCCGATCAGGTGGGTGGGGACCTGTCCGGTGATCACCACTATGGGGATGGAGTCCATATAGGCCGAGGCGATACCGGTTACGGTGTTGGTGGCCCCGGGGCCGGAGGTCACCAGGCAGACCCCGACCTTGCCGCTGGCGCGCGCATAGCCGTCGGCGGCGTGCACGCCGCCCTGTTCGTGGCGCACTAAAATGTGGCGGATGTCGGTTCTGGCCAACTCGTCGTAGATATCGACCACCGCCCCCCCCGGGTAGCCGAATAACGTGTCGACCCCTTCCTCTTGGAGCACTTTCATCAGGATCTGGGCACCGGTGAGTTTCATGGGTTGCGTTCCTTTCTGGTTGAATGGCTTCTGGCGGCCCGGGTTAACGGACCACCGCGCCGTGGCTGGCCGATGACACCATCCGGGCGTAACGGGCCATGTAACCCCGCGTGATCCGGGGGGCGGGTGCGCGCCAGGCCGCCAGACGATCCTGGATTTCACGGTCGGAGACTTTCAGGGTGAGTGTTTTGGCCGGGATGTCGATGGCGATCCGGTCGTTTTCGCGCACGGCCGCCAGCGGGCCGCCCTGCATGGCCTCCGGGGAGATGTGGCCGATGGCCGCCCCGCGTGAGCCGCCGGAAAAGCGGCCGTCGGTCAGGAGGGCCACCCGGGCGTCGAGCTGCATGCCGGCGATGGCGGAGGTGGGCGTCAGCATCTCGCGCATCCCCGGGCCGCCCATGGGGCCTTCATAGCGGATCACGACCACATCGCCTTTGCGGATGGCGCCGGACATGATGGCCTCGGTGGCCGCCTCCTCGGTGTCAAAGACCCGCGCCGGCCCCTCGTGGCGCATCATTTCGGGCCGCACGGCGGACTGCTTGACCACGCAGCCTTCGGGCGCCAGGTTGCCGAAAAGGACTGCCAGTCCGCCCTCCGGGTGATACGGGGAATCCAGCGGGCGAATCACCGCGGGGTCCAGGACGCGCGCCTCGGCCAGGTTTTCACCGACCGTTGCGCCGCTGACCGTCAGGCAGGCGGGGTCCAGCAGCCCGCCCTGCAGGAGTGTCTGCATGAGCGCCGGAATGCCGCCGGCGCGGTCGAGGTCCTCGACGTGGTCCTTGCCGCCGGGGCTGAGCGAGCAGAGGTGGGGGGTTTTGGCGCTGACGGTGTTGATCATGTCAAGGTTGAAGTCCACTCCGGCCTCACGCGCCAGGGCGCTCAGATGTAAAACGGTGTTGGTCGAGCAGCCCAGGGCCATGTCCACCGTCAGGGCGTTGCGAAAGGCTGCGGGGGTCAGGATCCTGCGGGGCGTTAAGCCCGTGGCCAGCAGCGCGAGCACCTGCATCCCGGCGGTTTTGGCCAGCCGGATGCGGGCCGCCATGACCGCCGGGATGGTGCCGTTGCCGGCAAGCCCCAGGCCGATGGCCTCGGTCAGGCAGTTCATCGAGTTGGCCGTGAACATGCCTGCGCACGACCCGCAGGTGGGACAGGCGGCATCCTCGATTTCGGCCAGCTCCGCAGGCGACATCCGGCCGGCCTTGACCGCCCCGACCGACTCGAAAACCGTTATCAGGTCGATCTTCTCCGCAGTCTTGCCCGGGCGTCGTCCGGCCAGCATCGGCCCCCCGGATACGACAATCGCCGGCAGATCCAGGCGCGCGGCGGCCATCAGCATCCCCGGCACGATCTTGTCGCAGTTGGGCACCAGCACCAGGGCATCCAGGGCGTGGGCGGTCGCCATGACCTCGATGCTGTCGGCGATCAGCTCCCGGCTGGCAAGGGAGTATTTCATGCCCACGTGGTTCATGGCGATGCCGTCGCAGACCCCGATGATTCCGAATTCGATGGGAGTGCCCCCGGCCATGTAAATCCCGGCTTTGACGGCCTCCACGATCTTGTCCAGGTGGATGTGGCCGGGGATGATGGCGTTGGCCGAGTTGGCGATCCCCACCAGCGGCCGCCGGATCTCGATGTCGGTGTACCCCATGGCTTTGAAGAGGGCCCGGTGGGGCGCCCGCCCGATGCCGTCTTTGACGCTGTCGCTTTTCATGGCTGCCTTTCGCGTTGCTTCAAAAAAAAATCCGTTACCGGCCTTTGGGCTGATAACGGATTTTTTCCTGGTTTGGATGGTGCGCTTAGGCCATTATCAACCCGTTATCCCCGCAGCAGACGACGAGGCCTGCTACGAGGACGCTAATAAGGATGATAATGAGGATGATGGCGCTGGAAATCATAGGGTCGCAGATTGGGTTGAAGTAGAGGCTATCGATTAACAGTAACCCGCAAAGCTGTCAAGACCTTTTTCGTCTGCGGCCGAGGCGCGATCCGGAGGGGCGGCGCCCGTTGGCGGGCGGACGCTCCCGCGGGTCGAGCAGAAGCATGGCCGGCGCGGTTTTCTCGCCCTGAAACGGCTGTCTGCGGAGCTTCGGGCAGCGCGCTGTGAGCGCTTTACTTCCCCCTGGAATTTTGGTACGCCATGGGCCTGTCAGCGAAACCAGCTTTGGGGTATCCCCCGGGTGCAGAGGAAATTCGATGCAACTTTCTGAACAGCAGCAGCGCGCAGTGGCTTACACCGGAACCCCGACCCTGGTGGTGGCGGGCGCCGGTTCCGGCAAAACCATGACCCTGACGGCCAAGATCGACCATCTGGTGCGCTCGGGGTTTGAACCCGACCGGATCCTGGCGATTACCTTCACCAACAAGGCCGCCGAGGAGATGAAGAGCCGGCTGGTGACCCTGACGGGCCTGCCGGCTTTCAAATTTCCCTGGGTGCGGACCTTCCACTCCGCCTGCTTCCGGATCCTCAAGGCGCACTGCGGTCTGCTGGGCTACCAGCCGGCCCTGCAGATCCTGGCCGAGTATCAGCAGCTGAAAACCTTCAAGGAGATTGTCATCGGCCGCCTGAACCAGGACAAGAAACACGTGCCGGCGGTCCGCGCCCACATTTCGCATGCCAAGAACTCCGGCAATCCTGCCGCCTATTTCGACCACAACCCGCGCGTGGGCAACATCCGCCTTGCGGACGCCTACCGGCACTACGAGCAGACCCTGAAAGCCATGAACGCCGTCGACTTCGACAACATTCTGTTCTTGACTCGCGACCTGCTGCGGGACCATAAACCAGTCCGGGATCACTACCGGGAGCTGTTCACGTACATTCTGTGCGATGAATACCAGGACACCAACAATCTGCAGGAAGAGTTGACCCGGCTGCTGCTCAAAGACGGCAACCTTTTCTGCGTGGGCGACGACTGGCAGGCGATTTACTCCTTCCGGGGAAGCAACGTGGACCACTTTCTCGCGTTTTCCCAAACCTATCCGGGCGCCAAGGTTTTCCGGCTAGAGCAGAATTTCCGCAGCACGGACGAGATCGTTCAGATTGCCAACGACCTCATCGGCTACAACGACCACAAAATGGACAAGGCCTGCTTTTCAGAAAAGCGCGGCGGTGTGGTGGAACTCCATGAGTTTGGCGACGAGCGTGAGGAGGCCGACTGGGTGACCCGCAAAGCCCAGAAACTCAACCGCGGCGGGGTCCCCTACGATCACATGGCGGTTCTCTACCGGACGAAATTCTGCTCCCTGGCCTTCGAGCAAATTTTCCGGGCGCGGGGCATCCCATACCGCCTGCTGGGCGGCAAGGGGTTTTTCGACCGCAAGGAAATCCTTGATCTCAACTGCTACGTGACGGCGGCGGTCTTTCCCAAAGACGACGTCGCATTTGAGCGCATTCTCAATACCCCCAAACGGGGGATCGGCCCCGGAACCGTCAAAAAACTGGCCGCGATGAAGACCGACGCCATGGGCCTGCAGGACGCCGCCCGCCAGGCGACGGCGGACAGGCTGCTGGCCCCCAAGCTCTACAAAAGCCTGACGGAGGTTCTCGGCCTGTTGGACGATATCCGTGACATGAAGCCGGATGCCGCGATTCAAGAGGTTATCGCGCGTCTGCAGTACCTCGAGTACCTGAAGGCTTATGCGCACGGCAATTCCATGGACTTCACCGCGCGTGAAGAGAATATCCAGCAGTTGATCTATTCGGCGTCCCAGAAAGAGACGCTGCTCGACTATCTCGAAGAGGCCGCGCTGGTCAAGGAGGACAAGCAGGATGAGGACCAAACCGCTTCCACCGGGGTCAATCTCTCAACGATCCACGCCGCCAAGGGGTTGGAGTTCGGGGCGGTGTTTGTCGTCGGCTGCGAGGAACAGCTATTTCCGCACTGGAAAGCCCTCGAGGAGCGGGCCGGCATCGAAGAGGAGCGCCGTCTGATGTACGTCTCGGTCACGCGCGCCGAGCGTTACCTGTACCTGTCCTGTGCGGATTACCGCAAAGGCCAGTACAACGCTCGCAGCCGGTTTCTCGACGAGATTGCCGACGTCCTGGGCTAAAAGGGTCGCGGCCCCAAAGGCACTATCCTGCTGGTCGTTTGCCCCGGCGGCGGCTGCAACCCCAACCGCGCCCTGATCGAGCCGTCGAGGGTTTTTGGAAGGCCGAAGGCGGCTACTGCTCCTCGCGTTCGCGCGCCAGTTCCTCCGGCGTCATGGTCCAGAAAGGGGTGCCGTCCTTGGTCAAGCGGACCTTGAACTCGAAAAAGTCGCCCTTTTTGACCTTGGCGGCCATGAAAACATCATGGCCGTCGATTTCCGCCCAGGCCCCCCGGATCTTGACCTTGTCCCCTTTTTTGACGCCGATGGCCGTGCGGTCTGCAAACCAGGCCGGGCAAAGATGGACCAGGATCTCGTCACCCTCGGTTTCCTGGACCACCAAGGCCACCGCCGGCGACATTCCCGGCAGCGGGACGACCTCGCGCATGCCGGTCACCACCCCCCTGAGTTGGTCCAACTCCGCCGCGTTGTAGCGGCTGTTGTAAGGGCTGTTCTTTTCCCAGCCGGCCGTGAGCGCGGTGTCCTGGGCACGGACCAGGGGAGTGCTGAAAAAGGCAACCAGGGTGAACACGCCAAAAAGAATTCGCATGGTTTAGACCTCCTGTCGGTTGAATTTTTTCGCAACTGCCCAACCTGGCGACGGCGGGCCGCTGTCCCAGGTTCAGGGCGTACGGATTTTGGGCGGCTAGTATGGCTTGCGGTCGTCGCAGTTAATGGCGCCTACCCATCCTCGCATCGCCCGTTGTGTAACCATAATACAGGTCGGAGCCCGAGGCAAACCCCCGGCAGGCCTGCCGCCGGCGCTCCCGAAAACCGCTTTCCGGCTTTTGCGTTTTGTTGACATTGGCTCCGATTTTGATTAAATCTGATCCCCATTTGGAGGCACTGGGGCCCTTGGGAGGAATCGACGCTGTTGCAACCGCTGTGAGCTGCCGGAGCCCCCATGCCCGCGGTGGCCCCTGCTGCAGGCGCACGCTGCAGCCGCAACCGGCGGGGGGCAAAAATGCACCTATCCGGCCCGAAAAACCCTGGCGGCGGCGTCTGCCGCAAGAGCCGCGGTATCGGGCTGCAGCTATCGATTCAACGGTGACCCGGCCGGAGTTCAGCGGCCTGAAGTGAAGGTCGGGGGCGGTTTGATTGCGTCGGGTTTATGTATAAATTTTTTCCAATTCTCCGGGTCACCACCTTTCTGCAAAAAACCTACGAGCGGTTTCTCAAAATCAGGGGAAGCCCCCGTGAAATCGCATTGGGGCTGGCCCTGGGGCTTTTTGTCGGGATGACCCCCTTTATGGGGTTTCATACGGCAATCGCCGTCTTTTTTGCGGCCATTTTCAAGTGGAACAAGATTTCCTCAGCGGTGGGGGTCTGGGTCTCCAACCCTCTCACGGCCCCCTTCGTCTACAGTGCCACCTACGTTGTGGGGGCCAAGGTCAGCGGGTCTGCGCGGCCCTTTACGCCGCCCAGCGAACTGGGTTTTTCGATCATTTTGAATCTGCTGCAGAAAACGCCTGAAATCTTCTGGACCCTGATCGTCGGGGGGGTTATCCTGGGGCTGCCGCTGGCGGCCTTCGGCTACTATTTTGCCTACCAGTCGGTTCTCAAGTACCAGCAAGGCCTTCGTGCCAAAATTGCTGAAAAAATAGAAAAAAGGGCCTTAAAACAGCGGGCCCGCAAAAAGAGAAAAAAGCGCCAAAACTGATGGCCCCGCTGAAAGTGAGTTTCGGCAACCCGGGTCGCCCAGGCTGCCCGTGGCCCGAAGGTCTTCGATCGCTTACGACAACGGTCCCGCAGCCTGCGGGAAAGGAGGTGCGATGAAACCCCAAAGCCGGCGAGAATTTTTGGGAAAAACGGCAATTTTCTCGGGAGGCGTCCTGCTCTACCCACTGCTGACGGCCTGCGAACGATCGCGTGACGCGCTTCCTGAAACGCGGTCCGGGGGGCCAGGGGAACAGCGCCTTGCACTGCCGCTGGTGAAACCGTCCGGCTGGGACCCGATCGGGTTCAACCGCGACAGGGGAAATGCGGGGGCCATCCCGCCCGCCTACCTTCCGGACATCAACGGACCTGAAGGGGAAAGGGCTCACCTGGGAAAACATCTGCCGTTTTTGCCGGCGGTCGATCCGGCCGGTATCCCGCAAGGCTATATTGCCCTGATGTGGGGCGACCCGGCCAAAGGTCATGTCCGGCACCCCAATGCGCCCCCTGATGCTTCCAACAACCATGAGGGCCACTGGTACAACTGGATCCGGATCCGGAAATCCACCGGGAACTGGCAGGAGACGGCAATCAGCACCTATTCGGGCTGGCCTCAGCCGTCTCCCGATGACAGCGGGCGCTTCGCGGTCCTGGGCCGTCGTCGACTGACGGATGACGACGGGGTGCACACCATCTATCTTGCGGCCCTGCCGCGGGGCGTTTCGCGGGGCGACACCCTGCGGATATGGGCCCACTGCCTGACGCACGGCGAATATGTGGATTTCGTCCGGATTTAAAACCTGCGACAGCCGCGAGGCTTTCACCGGCGGCAAGGCAAGGGGGCGGGTATGAGTGTCATCGTCGAGCTGGCGATTTTTCCGACCGACAAAGGCAGCAGCGTCAGCCCTTACGTGGCGCGTGCGGTGCACATTGTGCGCGACAGCGGGCTGCCGTTTCAACTCGGCGCCATGGGGACCTGCATCGAAGGTGAGTGGGATGCGGTGATGGCGGTCGTGACCCGCTGTTTCAAGGCCCTGACGGCCGACAGCGAACGCGTCTATCTGACCCTCAAGGCGGATTACCGCAAGGGGCCTGCCGGCCGGCTGCAGGCCAAGATCCGCTCGGTCGAGGAAAAGCTTGACCGGCAGGACCTTTGAAAGCTTCGCCGGCGGCTTGAAAGGCCCAGGCCACCGCGCGGAATCCACTGCTCGGGCTTCCGGGCGCTTCAAGCCGGGTCGGCGGCGCGTGCGGCGGCCATGGATAAACCCCACAGCCTCTGAGATGGTCCCGTGAGGTTGCAGGGGGCGATCAGGCCGCGGGGTCTCAAAAATTCCAGAGAACAGGATCGGGGTCCAGGCCTTCGGTCACGATTCGGCTGATACGATCCATTTCGGCCAGATCCGCCGCAGACAGTGCCACGTCGGCCGCTGCGGCGCTTTCGCTGATCTGCTCGGCCCCGCGGGCGCCGGCGATGGCACAGGTGTTCGGGTGCGACAGCACCCAGGCGAGCGCCAGTTGACCTAAGCTCACCCCCTTGCCCGCCGCAAGCGGGCGAAGGGCCGTCAGGGCCGCCTGCACCTTTCGGAAATTTTGCGGCGTGAACAGTTTGCTTTTGGCCCGGTGATCCCCTTTTTCAAATTGGTGGTCGGGGCCGAACTTGCCCGTCAGCAGGCCCTGGGCCATGGGGGAATAAGCCAGGATGGTGATCGCGTTGGCCTGGCAGTAAGCCATGGCATCCGTTTCCAGGTGCCGCCAGAAAAGTGAATAGGGGGGCTGCAGGCTCTCGATGCGGCCGTACTGAGCCGCCTCCGCGATCTGGGCGGCGGAAAAGTTGGACACCCCGATCGCCCGAATCTTGCCTTGGGCCTTGAGGTCGTTGAGCGCGCCCATGGTTTCGGCGACAGGCACCTGGGCGCCTCCAAAACTGCCCGCAGGCCAGTGAATCTGGTAGAGGTCGAGGGTGTCGGTCCCCAGATTTTTGAGCGACCGGTTGCAGGCCTGGATCACCTGATCGTACTTGAGATGGTTGGCAAAAACCTTGCTGGCCAGCACCACCTGGTCGCGCACAGCCGCCAGGGCTTTTCCCAGTATCCGCTCCGAGTGGCCATTGCCGTATGCCTCCGCGGTGTCAAAGGTGGTGATGCCGGCGTCGAGCGCCGCGCGCACGGCTGCCTCGCTTTTGGCATCCTCGATGCCGACCCACATGGCCTTGCCGGCCTGCCAGGTTCCCATGATCACGGCGCTGATGGAAATGCCGGATCTGCCCAGTTGTCGCTGCTGCATGGCGCGCCTCCTTTGCTTGTGAGTCAAAAACGGGTCTGCTTTTGATTTTTCAGCCGGATTGTTCTATACGGTTCACTATACGCGGGTTCACGCCCAAAGCCAACCGTCGGCTGACGACCGCCTTTTTCAGCCACGTTGACCCATGCGAATACCCCGGGCGCCCCTGTGGGGTGTCTGCCGCAACGGGGAGGACGACATGTCTAAAAACGGTTTTCAGAAGGTCAGCCAGACTGACCGCAGAATGTACGGCCCCCGCAAACTGCTGGTCTGCGGCTATTCGCAGGCGGAGCAGCCCTTCTTTTTGGAACTCCTTGGCGGGTGCGGGCTGGGAGCGCTGCCTGTTGTTTTTGTGTCTGAAGCCGATGCTCAGAGCACCCTCAAAACCCTCCTGGGGCAGCCGGATCGCAGCGGCCGGGAGCGGGATTCCAGCCTGCGGCGGGCCGTAATCATGTCGGGCCTGAGCGAACGTGAATTGCACGCCCTTATGGGCGGCTATCGGCAGACAGGCTTTGCGGCGCAGCTGTGGGCGACCCTCACGCCGACCTCTGAAGCGTGGACGATTCACTCCCTGCTGGAGGAACTGGACGCCGAGCGCCGGGCTTTCCAGCGCCGCCGGACCTGAACGTGAAAGGAGAGGATATGCTGGATTTCAGATTGACAGCCTCCCAAATCAAGCTGCAACAGAAAGCCCGCGACTTTGCCCTCCAGGAGGTCCTGCCGGTTGCCTGGCAATACGACCGGCAAAACGAACTGCCCCTTGAGGTCCTGCAAAAGGCTTTCAAGGCCGGCCTGATGAACGGGAATGTCCCCAAGCGCTTCGGCGGCAAGGGCTTCGGGATGCTGGAGAGTGTTCTGGTGACCGAGGAGATCGCCGCGGCCTGCCCGGGGCTGGCCACGTCGATTTTTGACAATTCCCTGGGGCTCGAGCCCATTGTCCTGTCCGAGAATGACACGGCCAAGCAGACATACCTGCCCGATATCGTCCGCAATTTCCGGCTGATCTGCTTCGCCACCTCCGAGCCCACAATGGGATCGGACGTTGCCGCCATCCGCTGCCTGGCAACCCCCGACGGTGACGGCTATCGCCTGAGCGGTACGAAGTTCTGGGTCACCAACGGTGGGGTCGCAGATTTCATGACAGTCTTTGCCACCATCGACCCCAAAAGCCGCCATGAGGGGATCTGTGCCTTCGTGGTCGAAAAAAAGTGGGACGGGGTGTCGGCCGGCCCCCATATCCCCAAGCTCGGGCAGCGCAGCTCCAACACCACCGCGCTGCACTTTGAAAATGTGCGGGTGCCCAAGGAAAACGTTCTGGCAGCGCCGGGAAAAGGCTTTGTGCTGGCCATGAAAACCTTCGCGCGCACCCGGCCGGTGATCGGCGCCTTTGCCGTCGGGGCGGCCCGCAGCGCGATGGAATATGCCATCGACTATGCCCGCAAGCGGAAAACCTTCGGGGCCCCGATCGCCAATTATCAGGCCGTCCAGTTCAAAATCGCCGAAATGTACCAGCGGGTTGAAACCGCCCGGTTGCTGACCTGGAAAGCCGCATGGGAGGCCGATCAGGGGCTGGATCCCACGATTGCCGCTTCGATTTCGAAGTTTTACGCCACCGAAGCCGCCCTGCAGGTGGTCAACGACGCCCTCCAGGTTCTCGGCGGCTACGGCTACACCCGGATGTTCCCCCTTGAAAAACTGCTGCGCGATACGCGCCTGCTGACCATTTACGAAGGCACCAGCGAGATCCAGCGGATGATCGTCTCCGGTTATGCCCTGAACACCTATACGCCGGTGATGCCGCCGCTGGAGGATCTGCCGACGGCTCTCGCAACATACCCGCCGCAAACCACCGAGGGTTCAGCCGGCGGCGCGCTCTGGCGCTGCCGGATGTGCGGCTATTTGCACGCCGGCGACGAGCCGCCGGAAAACTGCCCGCTCTGCTTCTTTCCGAAAACGGCCTTCAAGGCCCTGGCGCGCTAGTTCAGCGACAACACCACCGGCCGGCAGGCCCGCGGCCAGTCTTGCTTGCAGCCGGCCGCCGCGGGTGCCGCCGCAACCCCCCCCCGAAAGCCCATCCCGCCGGCTTTTGCCTCCTTCTTTGGCTTCTACTCACCCTTCGGCCAGATATTTGAATTAAAGCATACAGAAATTTATTTTGCTGTCCGATTATAGGGGAGACGCAGGCGGATCTTCCGAGCGGTAGCGGTAGATAATGGCCATGGATTCACTAAACGGAAATCGTCGGAGGAATAAGAATTGTCGCACACATTCAGTCAGAAACAGTTGGACGGAATCGAGGAAATCCTGCAGGAGGATCTGGTCGAGCTTGGCGTTCACTGTGTCGTCTTGATCGATATGGCGGGCAATATTATCGCCAATCTGGACAACGGCGAGATGGAACATGATATTTACTCGCTGGCCGCGCTGGCCGCCGGGAATTTCGGTGCCGTCAGCACCATGGCCAAAATCATCGGGGAAGATGAATTTTCCCTTCTCTTTCACAAGGGGGAAAAGGAAAGCATTCACTTCAGCAAGGTGACCTCTGAATTTCTGCTGGTGTCGATTTTCGGCAAAGACGTCTCCCTCGGTTTTCTGCGGCTCAAAGTGGCCGAGGCCATCGAGAAAATCAACAAACTGCTTTAGGTGATCTTGGGGCCGGAATCACTTTTGTTTTCTGCTGAGTACGTGATCCCTTCAGAGGTATCCGCATATGGCGTTTGTCAATCTCAAAAAGAAGGAAGTTCAGGTCAAGATTGTCTACTACGGGCCAGGTCGCGGAGGCAAGACAACCAACCTGGAGTATATCTACAGCAAGTTCAACCATCGCATCAAAACCGAAATGGTGGCCATCAAGACCCACGGGGACCGCACCCTGTTTTTTGATTTTCTGCCGTTCGACATCGGTAAGATCAAGGGCTACGACGTCAAGATCCAGCTCTACACCGTCCCGGGGCAGGTCAAGTACAATGCCACCCGCCAGCTGGTGCTGCGGGGCGCGGACGGCATCGTGTTTGTCGCCGATGCCATGGTGGTGCGCAAGGACAAAAACATCCTGTCGCTGAAAAACCTGCAGAACAACCTGGCGGCATACAAGAAAAACATCTTCACGATCCCCCTGGTCTTTCAATACAACAAGATGGATTTGGCGCAACAGGGCATTCCGCTGCTTTCCTATGATGCCCTCGAGCAAAGCCTCAACACGCAGCTCAAGGTGCCCTCTCTTGAAGCCAGTGCGTTGACGGGTAAAAATGTGGCCCAAACACTCAAGAAAATCGTTTCGTTAACCATGTCTTCCCTGCAGAAAGAGCTCGTATAGGAGGTTTCCTTGGCGCTATCCAGACACGACAATTTGGCTGAAGAGGTTGAAACTCGTCTTGATGAGTTGTTCGACGAGAATGACGGATCGCTCGAGGGGGTAGAGGCGGGCAACAGCCTGGAAGCTTCGCCGCTTAGAGAACTGAGGGCGCTCGTCTTGTCCATCGACTGGGAGATAACCGATGAGGCCATGACGCGCTTCATCGACCAGGTCGATCACCTCAGGCAGACCTACAAGGATGACCGCCTGTTGCTTGTTTTCCTGCAGTTGTTGCGGCCGTTGGGTAAATACATCAAGGCCAACAAGAGCCGGTGCCTGCCCGAGGCCATTCAGATGCTGAACTCGGTGTACACCAATTTTGAAAAGGTGGCCAGCGCCGAGGACATGCCCCGTGAGCAGAAAAAAAAGATCCTGATGGCGGAAGTCGAGCGCTTTAAAGAACTCAAAGGGCAGATTGCCGCTCACCAGGGCCGGAAGGCGCCGCAGGGGGCGATCGGCGGGGGGCAGCCCGGCGCGCCTGACAGCGGCACGCAAACGCTCAGCCTCTCGCGGGCCGATCTGGCCTTCCTGGTTTCAGAGGTGACGCAAGTCATCCGCGTCGAATTTGACGCGCTCCGAAGCGAACTGCACAGCCTCTGCGGCACCCGTTAACGCACCGCCTCAAACGCACAAGAAACCGTTTCTGATTCCCCGACCGGTCAGCCTCCCATCTTGCCTTGGATTTGATCCCAGCGGCGCATCCCCCCGCCTGGCCTGCCGCCCCTTCCCACCCCCGGGGGGGGCGGCGGCAGGTGCGGCGAGCGGTGGGCCGGGGGTGCTGCGCAACCCTCCCGCCCGCCATTACAGACGCCACC
>JAWOJK010000390.1:0-3885 GCA_046481705.1 Desulfobacterales bacterium
GGTGGCGGTCGCGGGGGTGGCGGCGGCGGCTACGGCGGTGGCGGCGGGGGCGACCGGGGTGGCAGGGACCGGGGGGGTGGCGGCGGGCGACGCTAATCCCGCCTAATCCGCAGAAAAACACGCGACCCGGCAGCGGGCAGCGCGGGCCGGATCTGGCGCAGATCCAGCCACAGCCACCTGAGCCGCAGCAGCGGCAGGGGGGGCCGGTGCCCGCAGCCATTATCGCCAGATCCAATTCGCTCCGGCCCCCTTCGCCCCTGGGCCTGCCCGTCCCATACCAGGTACGGACCTCGTCGCTCAGCCGGCAGGTCAGAGGGCCGGAGCGGGGCTCGAAGGATTGGCACCCGCCCCGGGGCTGCCGGATATCGGTGTTCAGACGAATCTCGATGGTCGGCAGGAAGGCCGCGGGCAGCCGGTTGGGAGCCAGGACCGGGTTGAAGCGATAGGCATATCGGATTTAAGCTGGATTTTTTGCACCACCTCCGGGGCCTCCCGCAAGAGCGCGTCCAACAGGGCGGCCAGATGACCGTCCCGACCGCCCACCCCAAACCCAAGCCCCAGAAGGGGGCGGGTGCGGCATGGGCGCGGCCTCGTCAGGAAAGGCCGGCTGCCGGAGCAAGCAGCCGAAGGCGCCGGCCCGCCGGCGACCTCGAATCGCGTGGAAACCCCGGGCCAGGCGGACAGCCCCACCAGGGGGGGCACTGCAGCCCGCGGGCAGGGTCTCCCCCTCCCAGTAGCGGACCCCATCGATCCTGAGATCCGGCCCACCGCTAAGCGGGTGGCGCGCGTTGGCTTCCAAGAGGGCTTGCGGCGGATAAGCGACCTCGCTTTGCCGGGCCTCGGCGTCGATGTCCACAACCCGGCCGCCGTTTTGCGCAACCCAGGATAGCACCGCATCCACCGCGGCCAGCAGCCTGATGGGGATATTGGCGCAGGCGGCGCGGGTGATCTGGGCAAAGACTTCGACCTCCACCTGAACGCCCGCCTTGATGACGGCGAAATCCACCCTGCCGACCAGCCTGCCGATGATCCCGACCGTTCCCTGAAGCCAAGAACACTACTCCCCCTGGAGCTGGCCCCGGTCGCCGGCGCTCTCGGCTCCTGGCCGCGCCGGGTCCCACCTGGCGATCCGGCCTTGGAGGATCCCGAAAACCGTGACACTGAACCCGGCGCGCAACACCCCTTTCTCGATGGCTTTGCCCACCCCCACCTGAAGCCCGAAGCCGAAGGCCTGGGCCGGGTTGAAGCGCCCGGGGGCCGTGGCCTGGGGAAACCCTCCGGCGACGGCCGCGCTGAGTTTCCCGCAGTAGCAGCCGCCCGAGCCCGGCACCGGGACCCCGCGAGGCACAAAACCCTGAATGCTGAAGAGGCGGGTAAACACCTGGTTCCAGGGAAATCCCAGATCCACCTGAAAATCCCCGTTGGTGCAGATATCCACGCCCAAAACCGGCAAAGGGACCGAATAGGCCCCCACATCCAGCTGGCGCATGGCGTCGGGCAGGGCCAAGTCGGTGTGGCAGACCCCCAGCGTATCGGCGACCCGCCGGTAGAGGCTCTCGAACACCAGGCCCTTGAAAATCTTGGCGCCGTCTCTGTCCAGGGCCAGCCGCAGGCCATGGAGATCCGAATCTGAACCGATTTTTTGGGCTTGGGCCTGTCGGTTTTGTCTTCCGGCAGATCCACAAAGCCGATTTTCTCGATCCATGCAAACCCCAACTCCACAGCGGAGATCTCAACGGCCACGCTCACGGCGCGGGTGGTCGTAAACCGTCGCGCCAAGCCGGGTGGCAAAAATCCCGTCACCTGCCGGTCTTCCGATTGGCGCCCACTCAAGTGCCGTTAAATTTAATTTAACACCATTTCAGCATGTTATCGTGCTCTCAGGTCTGTGCCAAGTGGCACAGGAATTGCCAGTGAAAGCAGGGCAGTTTATTTCTGCAACCCGCATCCGCGAGCCGCCCGATCGCCTGTTTGCAGCCTCAACGACCTGATTGGCACGGCTCCTCATTTGGGCATTCGCTTCACCGATTGGTTGAGATTGGATTCCCCAGCAGGAAGAAGGCGGGAAAATGGGGGTGAAATCAGAAGCCGTTCAGCTCGCAACAGCCTTGGGGATCGACCGTGGCATCTTGTTTTGGCCCAAAACCGAAGAAACCGTTTTGAAGGTGGGAGATACCGGGGGGAAGGTCTGAATTTTTTGCAGTCTGTAAAAAATACCGACACAGCCCCGAATGCGCCTGTCGAATCAAAGAAAGGAGTATAAAAATGCAGGAAAAAATCAGGGTGCTCATGGTGGATGATGAAGCCCAGTTCCGGGCGACGACATCCAGAATATTGAGCAAAAAGGGCTTTGCGACCACCATCGCCGGCAATGGGGAGGAGGCGCTCGCGATCCTCAGAAACACCCCCCAGGACGTGGTCATCCTGGACATCAAAATGCCGGGCATGGACGGCCACGAGGTCCTGGAAGAAATCAAAAAATTACGCCCCGAAACCCAGGTGATCATGCTCACCGGGCACGGCGCCGAGGCGTCGGCCAAGGCCTCCCAGGTCAAAGGCGCCTTTGACTACCTCAGCAAGCCGTGTGACATCGATCTTCTGACCCTTAAAATCAACGAGGCGTTCAAGACATCTCACAAGGATTTGAAAAAGGGGGAAAAAACCGCCGGCAGCATCATGATCCACCTGGAAGACTACACCACCATCGGGCCACACCAGACGGTGCGGGAAGCCATTCAAGCCCTCATGCACTCTTTCGAAGGCCTGGCGTCCTCGAGCCGCCTGATGGAAACCGGCCACCGCTCCCTGCTGGTCTGCGACGACAACCGCGAGGTGATCGGCATACTGAGCATCCTGGATCTGATCCAGGCGGCCCGGCCGGCTTATCTGAGTGCGGCCAAGCCCTCGATGGCCGACAGCATGCAGTACTCGCGCATCTTCTGGAGCGGCCTTTTTACAACCCAGGTCAAGGCGTTGGCCGGCAAAAAAGTAGAGGAGGTCATGTCCGACTCCCCGCCGTGTTTGGCTGAGGACACCAACCTGATGGAGCTGGTTGATTTCATGTACACCGAGCAGGTGCGGCGGGTGCTGATCACCCGCCAGGACAAAGTCGTCGGCGTGGTGCGCGAGCAGGAGCTCTTTTTTCAAATGGCCGACATCATCACTTAAGCGCATGCGCTAAACATCAATCGACAGTGAGGAGGCTTTTTATGGATCCGTCCACCAAATCCGACGATGCGCATTCTCGGGCAGGTGCGCCCGCAACCCGCAAATCCGCGCTCAAGAAAAAGAAGGCCACCGGCTACGACAAATACGTCGACTGGAAGCTGTTCGTCATCCCCCTGGTGCTGCTGATCGGCATTCTGGCCATGCCGACGCCCTACAGCATGAAGGACGTCGGCACCGAATACAAGGTCGGCCCGAAGGCGGTCACCAGCTATCTGGCCAAGGAGCTATTCGATCGGGAAACCCCCGATTTGGAGCAATGGCAACTGGTCACGGTCCAGATCATGGATCACAATATGCGCATGGGCGCTTTAGGCAAAGACCGCTTCCTGAAAAGGGACGCCAGGTGGCTCAGGCAGAACAAGATCCAGAGTGACGGCACCAACCTCGCCCGGGCCCTGAGCTGGGTGGAGGAAAACGTGGCGGACGACCGGTTTCGCAGCCTGATGCAAAACGCGTTGGAGCTGCGCCGCAGCGGTCTCAAATACGAAGAGCTGGCCGACAACGACCGGCAAGCCGCCGACACCGGCGCCTGGCACATCCAGGTCGCCATCGGGATGGGGGCCTTCGTGGTCTTTTGCTTTTTGACGGAATGCATCCCCCTTCCAGGGGTGTCCTTCTGCATCGGGTTGCTGCTGGTCTTTACCGGTGTCATATCGC
>JAWOJK010000174.1:0-17193 GCA_046481705.1 Desulfobacterales bacterium
CTCCAGCGCCCTGATGTTACGGCCTTCGCGTCCGATAATGCGCCCTTTCATCTCATCGCTGGGGAGCTGCACGACGGAAACTGTCCGTTCCGCGACAAAATCCCCCGCGTAGCGTTGGATGGCGGTGGCAATGATTTTCTTGGCTTTCTTGTCCGCCTTTTCCTTGGCCTCGTTCTCGATGCGCTTGATGAGCTTGGCGCCTTCGTAGCGGGCTTCATTTTCCATCGCGCGAATGAGCAACTCTTTGGCCTGTTCGCCGGTCAGTCCTGAAATCTTTTCGAGCTGCAGCTTCTGTTCTTCAATGAGCCGGGCAAACTCTTTTTCGCTGGCTTCAATCTGTTCCTCTTTGGTTTGCAGTTTTTTTTCTTTTTTGAAAAACTCCCCTTCGCGATACTCATTCTGTTCCAGTTTGCGGTCGAGATTTTCCTCTTTTTGAATCAGCCGATTTTCCAGTTTTTTCAGTTCGGACCGCACCTCTTTGGCTTCGGCATCGATCTCACTCTTCATTTTGATTTGGCTGTCTTTAACTTCAAGCTCAGCCTCTTTGAGAAGATTTTCAGCGTTGCGCCTGGCATCCTGGACGATGCGCTCGGATTCGGCTTCGGCTGCCCTGATCTTTTGAGAGGAAACTTTTCCTTTCACCCAAAAGGCAATGGCAAACCCGACGCCGAAGCCTATCATGACGACAATGACAGTCAACTCGTTCATTCCGATCTCCCTATAAGAACAACAGCTTTTTATGTGGTTAGGGGTTTTGTGGTTGCAACAACGCTGTTCTTCCAAGCGGCACAAAACCGTCAAATTCTGGAAATTTTGTAGCTGTAATTTTTGATGGAATCAGGCAGGAAGCGAAGCGGCCCTTAAAGGGCAGGGCGCGGCCAAGAGGGGTTACGACCGCCAGAAGAGGCTGCTGGATAAAAACTCTGATCTATGGAAACATTGAAAAACAGGAAGATTTAGTAACCTGTAGAACCGTTACGACTGAAGTACCCCCGCCATAGTGCCGTGTTGGCAGGCCTTAGGACCTTTTTTTTAGAGTGGGCGCCCCGTGGTTTCTTAAGGCTTTTCTATCCAAGTAGAACTTGCACACCAAAACCAGAGAAGGCTCCCAGTTTCACAGTGTTGGACCAAAGCGCATCTTCCAATCACGAACACGGCAGGGGTAAATGTATAAACGGTTTATCCCGAAAAAATGACTGGGTCTCCCTTGTGTTTTCAATTCCAGACAGGGGCTAGTGAAAACCGGCAGAGGAAAGGCATCTTTTTGCGAAAAGGAACAAAGAGCAGCACGGTTGCGCCTTGATGGGGGCTATTTCCTGTTCAAGGCCGTCGTTTCAGACAGCAACTGGATTAAATTCTCATTTTTGTGAGATATTTTTTGCAGCAATTCCTGATGGTCCCTTTTCAGCTCAAAGAATTCATTTATTATGTTAAGGGCAGCAGAGATTAAAATGGCGTTTTGGGTGATTCGCGGAGAAGCAGGTCCAAACTGTTGCTCCACCTTGGCCACCTCTCGAACCAAATAATCTGCCACCTCTTGCGCTTTTATGGCGTCCGTCTCAGCTTTGAACGTAAACGGACTGCCAAACAGTTCTATCCGGACAAACTGTTCCAAGGGTTAAGTGGACTGCCTTTTCTGTGTCCTGATGGGATCCTTTATGGAGTATTTTCCGATATTTCCTCCAACCGGCCAAGCAAGCTGTCAATTTTAGAACGGATCAGAGTCCTTTCCTCATTGTATATCGTTTCCGCCTCTGTTTTTTCCCGGAGCTCCTTTTCAACCTGCGAAACCCGTGCTTTTAAGTCGGAATTCACATTTTGAAGCGATTTATTAGCCTGTATCAGCCTTTCGATCTTCCGTTCAATCTCTTCAAACTGTCTCAAAATCACTTCATTTTCCAAATTCACACCTCTAATTGGCTAAAAGTATAATCTTTCATCGGTTGGAATGTCAAGATTTTTTACCTTCCAAGACGCCTGGGACAGGAAAAGGCATAAACCTCTGCACGAAAGGCCAAGTGCCGAGAGGCAGTTCTTGAAGCCCAAAAGCCGGGCTTTGTCTCCCGCCCAAGGCATCACAGCCGTTTATCCGCCAGCGTCCAGGAATACGCCCATTATTTTATTCGCCTCCCCACCAGCCAATCTCCGAGAGCGCCGATGGCCATCAGGACCGTTGGTTTTTTTCAAAAAACCTTGGCAGCCCGCGTACATTCAGGCAAATTCCTTTACAATCTGATAGAATCTTGATGGCGCTGCGATGGACAACCTGAGGTTGCTGTCACCCGCTTTAAGAAGACAAAAGGGCAGACCGAATCGGCCTGCCCTTTGAGTGTTTGCCCGTTTAGGTGTTCTATTTAGTTTAACCTAGCGGAGCTTGGCTTCAGCCATTTTAACGCGGTACAGAGCGCGGTCAAGGGCCGCTTTCGCCCGAATAAAATCGATATCCTTTTCGATTTCTCCGGCAAGCCGCCGTTTGGCCCTTTCCAGAGCCGTCTTGGCGCGTTCAAGATCGATATCCCGCCGTCTTTCGGCCGATTCAGCCAGAATCGTGACCCGGTCCGGCAAGGCCTCGGCAAAACCACCGCTGACAAATACCCAGTGCTCCTGATTATGGGTGTCCTTGTAACGGATCGTCCCCAATTTTAGTGTCGTAAGAAACGGCGTGTGCCCCACCAGAACACCGAATTCACCCATGGTCCCAGGCGCAACGACAATTTCTGCGGCTTCGCTGATGACAGCACCTTCTGGCGTTACAACCTCGAGTTGAATATTTCCAGCCATGTCATTTCCTTTTTAATTAGGCTTCGGCCATTTCTTTCGACGCCTCGAGGACCTCTTCGATCCCACCTTTCATGTAGAAGGCCTGCTCGGGAATTTCGTCGTGTTTCCCTTCGCAGATTTCTTTGAACCCTCGAACGGTATCTTCGACCTTGACATATTTTCCGGCCATTCCGGTAAAGGTCTCAGCGACATGAAAGGGCTGGGAAAGAAAACGCTGGATCTTGCGGGCCCGCTGAACCGTAAGTTTGTCCTCTTCGGAAAGTTCCTCGATACCCAGAATGGCAATAATATCCTGCAATTCTTTATATTTTTGAAGCATGACCTGCACGGTCCGGGCGGTTTGATAGTGATCTTCACCAATGACATTGGGATCCAGAATTCGCGAGGTGGAGTCGAGCGGGTCCACCGCCGGATAAATCCCCAATTCTGCAATCTGACGGGAGAGAACGACAGTCCCGTCAAGGTGGGCAAAGGTGGTGGCGGGTGCAGGGTCCGTCAAGTCGTCAGCGGGAACGTAAACGCATTGAACGGCTGTAATCGAGCCCTTGTCCGTGGAGGTGATACGCTCCTGCAGAGCGCCGAGGTCAGTGGCCAGGGTGGGCTGATATCCGACCGCGGAAGGCATGCGCCCGAGAAGCGCGGAGACCTCGGAACCGGCCTGGGTAAAGCGGAAAATATTATCGATGAAGATCAGCACATCCTGGCCTTCGACATCACGAAAATACTCCGCAGCCGTCAAAGCGGAAAGTGCCACGCGCGCGCGGGCTCCCGGCGGTTCTGTCATCTGGCCGTAAATCAGGGCCGCTTTGGGCAGAACCCCGGAGTCCTTCATTTCGTGATAGAGGTCGTTGCCCTCACGGGTTCTTTCGCCGACCCCGGCGAAAACGGAAATACCCCCGTGCTGCATGGCAATATTGTTGACCATTTCCATCATGATAACGGTTTTACCGACCCCGGCGCCGCCGAACATCCCCATCTTGCCGCCGCGCGGAAAGGGAACCAGAAGATCGATAACCTTTACCCCGGTTTCCAAAACGCGCACCGAGGTGTCCTGCTCGGTAAAGGCCGGTGCGGCCCGATGAATCGGCATTGTTTTTTCCATGCTGACAGGCCCCAACCCATCCACAGGCCGCCCGACCACGTTCAGCACTCGGCCCAGGCCAGCCTCGCCCACCGGCATCATAATAGGGCTTCCGGTGTCTTTTACCGGCATCCCACGGACCAAACCGTCGGTTACGTCCATGGCGATGGTCCGCACCACGTTGTCTCCCAGGTGCTGGGCAACTTCGACAACCAGGTTGTCAGGCTCATCGCTGATTGCCGGGTTGCTGATCAAAAGCGCCGTCAGAATTTCAGGCAACTTGCTTTGCTCGAACTCGACGTCAACAACAGGCCCCATTACCTGCTTTATAAGACCAATATTCTCTCCCATCTAACAACCTCCTATCAAGCTAAATGCGGTAAGTTGGTTACCCCTTAAGCGCTTCGGCACCGCCGACAATGTCCATCAGGTCCGCGGTAATGGCTGCCTGTCGGGCCTTGTTATACGTGAGCGTTAGGCTGTCGATCATATCGTTGCATGCCTTGGTGGCATTATCCATGGCCGTCATCCGCGCAGCGTGTTCGCTGGTGGAGGTTTCCAAAAGCGCGTTGTAAAGCTGCACGTAAATGTTTCTGGGCAGCATTTCGCCCAAAAGCTCTGCGGCCGAGGGTTCGCATATGTGTTCGGGCAGATACGCCTGGTCCTTCTGCTCGACGATCTGGTCCGAGGCTTCGATCGGCGGAATGGGCAGCAATTGTTTGACTGTCGGTACCTGCCGAGCCAGACTGCGGAATTCGGAGTAGACCAGATACACCTCATCGTAGTCGCCATCAAGGAAACCGTCTATGAGTGTGCGGCCGGAAAGCGAGGCGATGTTAAATCCGAAACGCCCTCCCACAATCCCCAAATGGGCGTTCACGATCTCCCGCTTGTTTTTCCGGGCCCAGTCACGTCCTTTTTTGCCGAAATTTGAAAAAGAAAACGCCACCCCGTCTGCCGCTTTGGCCTTCACGAACTTATCGGCGGCAGTGATCAGGTTGGTGTTAAAACCGCCGCAAAGACCCCGATCAGAGGTGAGCAACACAACGTGAACTTTTTTGACCTCTTCACGCGCAACCAGCAGCGGGCTCGCCTCTTCACCGGCCTTCTGCGCCAAGCTCCCCAACACTTCGGCGAATTTGCTGGCGTAGGGCCGAAAGGCTTCCATGGTGGTCTGGGCACCGCGCAGCTTGGAGGTCGCCACCATGTTCATCGCCTTGGTGATCTGCTTGGTCTTCTTGACCGCGGCAATTTTTAGTTGGACATCTTTTAAAGTCGCCATATAAGTCAGCCCTTATGAGTTTCTCGAATTATGGTTTGACACCCTGCAGCCAAGTTACTTGATGGTGTCTTTGAACTCTTCATCGTAGGCTTTCAAGGCGTCCTTCATCATTCCGTCCAACGCATCGCTGATGATCTGCTTTTCTTTGAGTTCAGCGTATATCTGCGGGTAGCGATCCTCGATGAAGAGATAGAGTCCGGCTTCGTATTTGCCGACGACGTCAATCGGGTATTTGTCGAGAAAGCCGCGGGTCCCGGCGAAAAGGATCATAACCTGTTTTTCCATTGAAAGTGGCTGATACTGCGGCTGTTTGAGGATTTCAACCAGCCGCTGGCCACGGGTGAGCTGGCGCTGGGTGGAGGCATCAAGGTCGCTGCCGAAAGCCGCGAAGGCTTCCAGCTCGCGGAACTGGGCCATATCCAGGCGCAAGGTTCCCGCAACCTGTTTCATGGCCTTGACCTGGGCCGCACCGCCGACCCGCGAAACGGAGAGGCCGACGTTGATGGCCGGTCGCACACCGGCAAAAAAGAGCGCCGGCTCGAGGTAAATCTGGCCGTCGGTAATGGAAATCACGTTTGTGGGAATGTAAGCCGAAACGTCGCCGGCCTGCGTTTCGATAATGGGCAGCGCCGTCAGGGAGCCGGCCCCCAGTTCGTCGTTCAGCTTGGCAGAGCGCTCCAGCAGACGGGAGTGGTTGTAGAAAATGTCGCCAGGAAAGGCTTCGCGTCCGGGGGGACGCCTGAGCAGCAGGGAAACCTGCCGATAGGCGACCGCCTGCTTGGAAAGGTCGTCATAGATAATCAACGCATGCTGGCCTTTGTCCCGGAAGTACTCACCCATGGCGCAACCGGCGTAGGGGGCGACGTACTGCAGGGTGGCCGGGTCACTGGCGCAAGCCGCGACCACGGTTGTGTATTCCATGGCGCCTTCGCGTTCAAGTACGGCCACAACCTGGGCCACGGTGGACTTTTTCTGCCCGCAAGCAACGTAAATGCAGAAGACATCGGTTTCTTTCTGGGCGATGATGGCATCCACGGCGCAAGCCGTTTTCCCAATCTGGCGGTCCCCGATGATAAGCTCACGCTGTCCTTTGCCCACCGGCGTCATGGCGTCGACAGCTTTCAACCCGGTATAGCAGGGTTCATGAACACTTTTACGGGCGATGACACCGGGCGCCACCATTTCCACGCGGCGGGTTTCGGCCCCTTCGATGGGCCCCTTGCCGTCTATCGGTTCGCCCACGGCGGATAAAACCCGGCCGAGGACTGCCTCGCCGACCGGCACTTGAGCGATCCGGCCGGTGCGCTTAACCAGATCCCCCTCCTTGATGTGGAAGTCTTCACCCATGACGGCCACACCGACATTGTCTTCCTCGAGGTTGAGGACCAGCCCGAGAATGCCGCCCGGGAACTCTACCAGTTCCATGGCCATGACCTTCTCGAGGCCGTAGACGCGGGCAATGCCGTCACCCACCGACAAGACGATACCGGTTTCACTCAGCTCGACCTTCTTGTCGTAATCCGTAATCTGCTCTTTGATGATCTGACTTATTTCTTCAGCTCTTAGTTCCATTAGGCACTCTCACCCCTCTTTAAAGATTCCCTCATGTTGAGTAATTGAGTTCTGACACTACCATCCAAAACAAGATCCCCGATCCTGGTAATAATTCCGCCGATCAGGCCGGGATCCTGTTCCACCTCCAGAATGATATTTCGCCCGGTCTTTTTGGACAGGGCGTCGCGAATCTTTTCAACGGTTTCGGATGAAAGCTCCGTGGCCGACACCAAACTGGCGCGAGCAATCCCCTTGAGTTCGTCGGCTAACTTCTGATAAAATTCATTGATACTGCCAAGAAAATTGATACGCCCCTTGTCAAACACAAAAAGCAGAAATGAGGACATCACCTTTGAGAGTTCCAGTTTCTCAATCAGGGACTTGAGGACCTCTTTGCGGCCGGTCGTATCATACAGCGGGTTGCTGAGGGTTTGCCCAAGGGCTTCGTGCTGGGCGATCAGACCTGCCACACCGCCTAATTCCTCTTTGTAAGTCTCCGCCTGGCCGTCTTCCTTGCCGATCAACAGAAGCGCCTTGGCATAACGCCGTGCAATTGCCAGATTCCTCATTATGCCACCACCTTATCCAAGTATTCGTCCACCAGTTTTTCCTGATCCTCAGCCGTAATTTGACCTTTGACGATCTCCTCGGCCGCAGCCAGCGCCTTTTCCACAATTTCCAACTTCAGCTTGTTTTTGGCCTGCTTGAATTCGTGGTCGATGTTGCGGCGCGCCTGTTCTTCCAGCCTGCCGGCAGCCGCCTTGGCTTCCTCCAAGATCCGAACCTTCGCGTCTTTGCCCTGCTGAATGTAGCCCTCAACTATCTTTTGCGCCTCTTGATCCAGAAGCGACAGCTTCTGGTTGTATTGGGCCAGCTGGGCCTCGGCCTCCTTTTTCTTGGCCTCCAATTCGGCCAACTGGGCCTGAATGCCCGTGATGCGGCCCTTCAACCCCTGGGAAACCGGCTTGCGCGCAAGAAAAAACAACCCGACCGCCAGCACCAGAAAATTCATCACACGGTATGTGTCCGTGGTCACCCAGCCTTTTGTGCCAGGCTCTCCCTCATGCCCCTCGCCGGCGGCGCCGAGGGCTCCTCCCGCGAACAAAAAAAGCGCCATAATTGCCAGGCCGGCAATTGCTGCGCCCCGTTTTTGAACCTGCCTTAGAGATGGAATTTTCATCAGATGGCCCTCCCCAAAATTTTCTGCCCGATCGCTTTGGCAAACCCGTCGACTTCCTTTTGCAGCGCCGCCCTGACGGCCGCAGCGTCCCTGGCGATTTGTTCCCGAACGCTTGCCAGGTCGGCTTGGGCCTTCGCGTTGATTTCCCCGACGATCCGTTTTTCTTCCTCCCCGGCTTCCTGCAGGAAAGAATCCCTCTCTTGCAGTCCCTTGACGCGTGCCGCTTTGATTCCCTGATCAAAAGCCGCCTCGCGTGATTTGGCCTCCTCTAGGGAGGTTTCCGCACCATTTTCGAGGGCCGCCACTTTTTCTTTACGCTGAATCAGAATTTTACGAATCGGCTTGTACAAAACGAGGTTCAGCACCCAGATCAGAACAAGAAAATTGATGATCTGGATAAAAATGGAAACATCAACGCTTACCATGGCTGGTCCTCCGCTAAGAAAAAATTTTGGAACGCAGGAAATGCTAGACAGGCTCAAACCGAGAAGTGATTCAAGCATCAGACACGCGCGCTCTATACCATCACTAGGATTTCGTTGTCAAAGGTTTTTTACATGCCTTCCTTTCGCTCCTCACCAGTCTTGGAATTGCCGTCACCCTTGGCGGTGGCCTTTTCCCCGACCTTGGCAGCAGCCGAGGTCATGGTACACTTTCCGTTGAAAACCACCCCGGCGGCGATCGCGATCACGGGCGCCGCAATGTCACCCGTCACCCTGGCCGGCGGGTGAAGTTCGATGCGATCCCGGGCATGGATCGTTCCGGTGACCACCCCCTTAACGATCGCGGTATCCACCTTTATCACAGCCTCAACCTGCCCGGTTTCACCCACGATGACCGTACCGTTTTCACTGGTGATATCGCCGCTGACCTTGCCGTCCAGGCGGATACTGCCTTCAAAGGCAATGGCGCCCTCGATCCCCGCTTCGGGTCCCAGAAAGGTTGAAATAGCCTCCGCCTTTTTGTCTTTCTTCATTCTCCCTCCCACGTCAGCCAGTCAAGCTCTCTTTGGATTCCATTCTTTTTCACTCAAACAAGAAGCGACGCATGCTGACATTCAGCAAAATTCCGACGCAAACCATGATGGTCAACATCGAAGAGCCGCCGTAACTGATAAACGGCAGCGGCACCCCCACCACCGGCATCAGCCCCATAACCATGCCGATATTGATAAATACCTGCCAGAAAATCATGGCCGTCATCCCCACGCAGAGAACCGCACCGAATGGGTCCCGGCAGTTATAAGCAATATTGAGTCCCCAGAGAATCAGCACCAGAAAGACCAGCAGCAGTGCCGAGGTCCCCAAAAACCCCCACTCTTCGGAGAAGACCGAGAAAATAAAATCGGTGTGCTGTTCGGGCAGAAACGACAGGGCGTTCTGGGTCCCCTGAAGAAAGCCCTTGCCCGTCAACATCCCGGAGCCGATGGCGATTTTGGACTGGATGATGTGATACCCCGCGCCGAGGGGGTCGCGGTCAGGGTTCAAAAAGGTGAGAATACGCTGTTTCTGGTATCCCTTGAGGCAAAACCACACCAGCGGTACGGCAACGGCGCCGGCAACAATCAGGTAGAGCAGTGATCGACGTTCGATTTTGACGTAGGCGGTCATGGTCCCCGCAATCAGCAGGACCACCATGGCAGTGCCCAGATCGGGTTGTTTGACGATCAGGAAAAAGGGCAGCATCACCAGCAGCAAGGGGATAGCCAAATCCCGCAGGGTAAAACCGCGGGTGGTTGCAAACCGCGAATAAAAGCGGGCCAGCACGATGATGACTCCGATCTTGATTAGCTCCGAGGGCTGCACCGAAACCGGCCCAAAATCGATCCAGCGCCGCGCCCCGCTAACATACTTGCCGAACCACAACACCCAGACCAGCAAGACGTTGCAGACAAAGTAGATAACATAGGCCCAGCGATCGAAGGACTTGTAACTGAACAGAAAAATGGCGATCATAACCCCCAGCCCGCCGCCGAACCAGATCATCTGTTTCACAAAGAGAGACCGGTGGGGGGTCGCGGGGTCGCCGTTAACGGCGCTGTAAAGGGTCGCAAGGCCAAAGGCGGCGATCAGAAAGGTTAGGCCCAGCAGGCCCCAGTCGAAATACTGTATCAAGCGTCGATCAAACATCGGGGTTATCCTCCGTGGCGCCGCCCGCGAATTTCCCCTCGCCCCTCACCGGGGCCAGGAAGGGGGTTAAGCCGCCTCATCCCTGCGGCATCGAGAGCCCAGCGGCAGGCGGCACATCGACCGCACCGGCCGCGACCGTCTGCGATGGCGGGGAGAGTAAATAGGTCTTCACCAGCTCCCGCGCAATGGGACTGGCCGCGCTGGAGCCGTGCTCCCCGTGTTCGACGATCACCGCCACGGCAATCCGGGGATTGTCCGCAGGCGCGTAGGCGACAAACCAGGCGTGAGACCGCAGATAAGCGGGTCTGTCCTGTGCAAAAAGCGTTTCGTTTTTCTTGCGGCTGAAGACTTGAGCGGTTCCGGTTTTTCCGCAGATATCAATCCCGGCAGTGTGCGCCACCCAGGCCGTGCCGGTTTTCTGGTTTACCACCTTCCAAAGCCCCCGGCGAACAATATCGAGAGTTTTGGGACTGACGGGCAGCTGTCCGACCTCTTCCGGGCGGCAGGAAAAAAGGGTCTCCCCATCGGGGTTCTGAAGGGATTTGAGGATCAGCGGCCGCAAGCGGGCGCCACCGTTGCCCACGGCTGCGGTCAGCACCAGCATTTGCAGGGGCGTGGTCAGATTGTACCCCTGCCCGATGGCCACCGACAGCGTCTCGCCGGCCTGCCAAGAAACACCCGTGCGCTGTTTTTTCCAGTCTGCCGTCGGCACCAATCCCGCGGCCTCGTGAGCGATATCGATTCCGGCCGGCACCCCCAGACCGCAGGCCTTGGCGTACCAGGCCAGCCGATCGACACCGAGCTTCTGCCCCACCTGATAAAAAAAGACATCGCACGATTTCTCGATGGCTTCGACCACGTTGACCTTGCCGTGCCCGCCTCTTTTCCAGCAGCGAAAAGTCCGGTTGCCTAAACGGTAGTGCCCCGGACAGGTGAAGGTGGTGTTCTCGTCGATGACGCCCTCCTCCAGCGCGGCGATCGCCGTGATGATTTTGTAGGTCGAGGCCGGTGGGTAGGTGCCCTGGATGGCCTTGTTTTCCAGCGGCCGGAAGGGGTTGGAGCGGATCCCGTCCCAGACCTCGTTTGAAAGACCGGAGACAAAATCGTTTTGATCGAAGGTGGGGCTGCTGGCAATCGCCAGAACTTCACCGGTCGACGGATCCATGGCAACGGCCGCACCGGCGATGCCTTCCAGGAGGGTTTCAGCCTTGCGCTGCAGTTCTTTGTCGATGGTCAGAAAAATATTCTTGCCCGGTGTCGCCGCAACGGTTTTGAGCACCCGAACCACCTGACCGTTGGCGTTGACCTCCACCTGACGCCCACCGCGCTCGCCTTTGAGGTATTTTTCAAACGCTTTTTCAACGCCGGACTTGCCGATGAAATCACCGGCTCGGGCTCCCGGGAAAAGCGCCTGTTGAAGCTCCGTGCCGCTGATTTCACCCAGGTAGCCCAGCAGGTGGGCGGCGCTGGATTCATAAATGTAATGGCGCCGGGGAACCACGCTGACGACCACACCGGGCAGATCGAACTTGTGGGCCTCCAGCACGGCCAGGGTATCACGGCTGATGTCGCGTTCGATGATGACCGGCTTGTAGGCGGCTTCTCCATTTCGGCGCGCGAGCCGCTCCCGAAGCTCGGCCTCGTCGAGGTCGAGGTAGCCCGCCAGGCGAGCCAGGGTCTGCTCCAGCGGCCGGGCGTCCTTGACGATGATCCCCACGTCAAAGGCGGGGCGATTGTCTACCAGCCGCCTGCCGTTGCGGTCGAATATCAGCCCTCGGGGCGCATCGATGCTCTGCAGCCGGATGCAGTTGTTATCCGACAGACGACGCAATTCCTCGCCTTGCATGACCTGCAGGTAAAACACCCGCACCATCAGGACGACGAAAGCGGCGACCGCACAAAAAATGACGCCGCTGAGGCGCCGTTTGAACCAGTCGCCATCGGCATTTTGAAGGTAGCGATTCACCTGAGCCTAAAAACTCCCGTTTCAATGGGGGTGGCAAGGGACGAACGGCCCCTGAAACCCGCCTCCAGCCGAGGGCGGCCGCTTTACTGGTATCATCCGATCTTTTCGGAAAACAGGTGGAACCGCCAGTGATCACATTTCCAGTGCGTATAACGGAAGGCCAACAGCACAAACGGGCCGGTCACAAAGGCCCAGGCCATCCGCAGCAGGATCAAACGCGGCGGGGTGGCCGGAAACCCCATGCCCGGTTCCACGACCGCCAGAACCAGCAACTCGATCACATTTTGCAGCAAAACGCCCACCGCCAGAATAAACGGCAGTAGTGAGTTGAAACCAATGTGCAGAAAACGGGTACTGCCACGAACGCTCAAGAACAGCCAGAAATAGATCGATAGATGAACGCCAAAAGGCCCACCGCTTAAACTGTCGAGAATAAAACCGAGGAAAACCATCACCGGCAGGCTTTCGCGGGCAGGACGGAAAAGACCGAGGTAAAGGACAAACAGGGCGGGCACGTCATAGAACGTTTCGATGATCCCCAGGTAGGGAAAAAGCGTGGTTTGAACGATGGCCAGCACAAAACACAACCCGATGTTGACGGCAAAAATCATGGTTCTGCATCCGCCCCGGGATCCGGTGGTGTAATGACGACCAAAACCTCCTCGATTTTTTCGAAATCCACAAACGGCGTGACAGTGACGGTTTGAAATATACCGGCGTTGTGCTTGACCACCCCCGTGACCCGGCCGAGCTTCAGCCCCTTGGGGAAAACCCCGTCAAGCCCCGATGAAATCACCGTGTCACCCTCGAGTATTTCGTGTTTGCGCAAGGCATAGTCAAACAGGCAGACCCCGCCATCCGCGCCCTTGACAATACCACGCGCCCGGTTGCGCTGCAGCATGGCATCCACAGCGCTGTTGGGGTCGATGATCATCAACACCTTCGCGTAGTGATCTGCCACCGAAATAATCTGGCCGACGATGCCCTCGGGGACCACCACCGAAAACCCTTTTTTGACGCCGTCGGCACTGCCCTTGTCGATGATGATCGTTTTGGACCATGCCGAGGGATCAAAGCCGATCACCTCGGCGGGCAGCACCTGCTGCGGACGGGAGGGTTTGAAATTCAGCAGATGGCGCAGGCGGGCATTGCTTTTTTCGACCTCGAGGCATTGATGGTTCCAGGCCTCGGCTTCACGCAGCCTGAGGTGTAAGGTCGCGTTTTCTTTGGCCACGAAAACCAGCGCAAAGTAGGATCGCCAGATGTCCCGTACAAACCGGAGAGAATGGGTGACCACCTCCTGAAAGGGCGCCACCATGGATACGGCGAGTCGATCGGGGCCGCTGACGGTCAGGCGGCTGCGGCCGACAACGGAAAGAATGATGATATTGACGACAAACAGGAGTATGACGCCAACAACCAGGATCATCTTTCTGGAAAACATATTCCTAAGTGATGACGACCTGTTTGAGTATTTCGATGGTGTCGAGACACTTGCCCGAGCCCAGGGCGACCGTTGATAGCGGGTCATCGGCCACCGTGATGGGCAGGCCGCTCTCCTCCCGCAGGAGTTTGTCGAGATTTTTCAGCAGGGCGCCGCCGCCCGTGAGCACAATCCCGCTGTCGACAATGTCCGCCGCCAGTTCGGGCGGGGTCTGCTCCAGGGCGATCTTGGCGGTCTCCACGATGGCGTCGATCTGCTCGGAGATCGCCAGCCGGATCTCTTCGGAGTCGATGGCCAGGATCTTGGGGATCCCCGACACCAGATCGCGCCCCTTGACCTCGATCGTTTCGAGGTTCTGGGGGTCCGGGTAGGCGTTGCCGATCGTGGTTTTGATAATTTCGGCGGTACGCTCGCCGATCAGCAGGTTGTACTTGCGCTTGATGTGCTGCATGATCGCCTGATCCATCTTGTCGCCGGCCACCCGGATGGAGCGGCTGAAAACGATCCCGGCCAGCGAGATGACCGCCACC
Organism: Desulfobacterales bacterium; assembly: GCA_046481705.1. GTDB lineage: Bacteria > Desulfobacterota > Desulfobacteria > Desulfobacterales > JAABRJ01 > JAABRJ01. The sequence goes on from JAWOJK010000174.1 coordinate 13,948, forward strand.
TCGGTGGTGCCCCCGCCGATATCGATGACCATGTTGCAGCGCGGTTCGGTGATCGGCAGGCCGGCACCAATGGCCGCCGCCATGGGTTCTTCGATCAGAAACACCTCACGCGCACCGGCCGATTCCGCCGATTCCCGAACCGCTCTTTTCTCCACCTGGGTGATCCCGGAGGGCACCGCGATCACGATCCGGGGCCGAACGAAAGAACGCCGGTTGTGAACCTTGTGAATGAAATGCCGCAGCATGGCTTCGGTCACTTCAAAATCAGCGATAACCCCGTCTCGCATCGGTCGGATGGCAATGATGTTGCCGGGGGTGCGTCCCAGCATGTTCTTGGCCTCGAGCCCGACGGCCAGCACCCGGTTTTTCATCCGGTTATCGGTTCTGACGGCAACCACCGAAGGTTCGCTGAGTACGATACCCTTCCCTTTTACATAGACCAGCGTATTTGCCGTGCCCAGATCGATGGCCAGGTCATTGGAGAAAACGCCCAGCACTGCGTCCAGAAACAGATTCATAGTCCCTCGTTCCGCCTGATGCGGGGTCTTTTAACGGATCCATACGAACCCGGGACCTGCGCCGCCCTTCAGTACGATGGGGCGGGCGGCATACGCCACGGGTTTCGCGGCATGTTGCGCGCCTGAGACATCGGCAGCGCAGACCCGCTATGGCGCCGTCTGAATTTGGGCTCTCTAAAAGCCCATTAAAAATTAGCTGGTTACAAAAAGGATCGGTTCGCACACCCCTTCTTTTCGGCGGCGAACTGAGCATCCTTAAATGCATTTAAGGCCAATTATATTTAATTATGTAACCCGAAAGGAATGCGTTCCCGCATGGTAACAGGCGTTGTGGAACACGGTCACATGGGACAACACGGAGGCCTTGCCCTGAAAGTCTGACGGGCATTACTATGCTAGTTCCGGTCGTTTTGCAATATTTTTTGCATGATCCGGTCGTGCAAACGCGGCCGGAAAGCCGTGATGGCGGTATTTTGGCGTGAGGGGTGGACGCGGTTGGTCAGCAGCACGACGATGATCCCGGCATCGAGGTCCATCCAAAAGGAGGTCCCGGTAAACCCCAAGTGCCCGACGCTGTTGAAGGAGAAAAATTTTCCGCTGCTGGCGTGCTGCGGCGACGGTGTATCAAAGCCCAATGTCCGCTCGCCCAAGGGCGCCCGGGCCAGAAAGTCGGCCAGTTGACGGGCCTCAAAAAAACCAGATCCGCCACGGCCACGGACGGTTCGCCAGATTTCCAGCAGCAGCCGGTATACCGCTTCGGCGGTTCCGAACAGCCCCGCGTGCCCCTCCACCCCGCCGACGGCGTAGGCATTGTCATCATGAACCCGGCCTTCGATCACCGCATGCCGCCACCGGCAGGCCTCGGTGGCGGCAAACACCCCGAGGCGGCTGCTTTCGGAGTGCCGGACGAAAAAGAGATCCGCCACGCCCAGGGGGCGGTAGATTTCAGCCGCCAGGAATCGGTCCAAGGCAGCCCCGCTCACCTGCTCCACCACCCAGTTGAGCACCATGAACCCCAAATCACTGTACACAATCCCATCCCCGGGGCGCGCCGCCAGCGGCTCGGCCGCCAGCATCCGCCGCAACACACCCTGCCGCTTTTCAACCGGGTGGGTCACCAATGCCTCAAAATAGGGCTGATAGGCCGGATAACCGGCGGTGTGCGCGAGCAGCTGCCGCACGGTGATGCCGGCCTTTGGCCCCCCCTGGAAAGGGGCCAGAACCTCGGCCAACGAGGTTTCCAAAGAAAGGCGCCCCTCCTGCACCAACTTCACAATGGCCAAGGTCGTCGCCAGGGGCTTGGTCAGCGAGGCCAAGTCGAAAAAAGTGTCGCGGGTCACCGGCCGCGGGGCAAACCGGTTGGTCACCCCATAGGCCGCGTGAAACAGCACCGTCGCCCCTCGGGCAACCAGCAGCACGGCCCCGGGGAAAACCCCGTCGTCGACCCCGCTTTGCATCAGGTCAGCGACCTGCGCCAGGGGGCTATCGGCGTTTCTTGCGGTAACTTTCAATGGCGTGCCTCAACCAAGACAAAAAAGATGGCGGTATTCCCCGAAGGCGAGACCACCGTCAATCCCAGGCCGGTTTCGGCGGCCGTCAGGCCCCGGCCGGCAGCCGGTAGCGCAGCGTACGGGCATCCGCGTCGAGGGTGGCCTCCAGCCCCATGGGAAGGGTCAGGTTGCGCTTCTCATGGCCGGCCTCGAGCCCGGCCAGAATCGGAATCCGGTGCTCGCCGAGGCGTTCCCGAAACACCCCGTAGACCACCTCAAGGGCCCCGCACGCGCTGAAATTCCCCAGGATCACCCCCGCAACTCCCTTCAGACACCCGGCCTGCGTCATCTGGGTCAGCATGCGGTCGATCCGGTAGGGCGCCTCCCCCCGGTCTTCCAGAAAAAGCAGCCGACCGTCGAAACAGGGGTGGAAAGGGGTGCCGATCAGATGGCAGAGGCAGGTGAGATTACCGCCGGCCACGATGCCGCTGGCCGCCCCGGCTTGAAGGGTGACCGCCTGCGAAAGGCTCAACGCGATGGGGGCCTTGCCGGTCAAGGCCGCCATCAGGGCGGTTCGGGTTTCATCGTCGGCCTCCGCCAGCCCGGTCACGTTGGGGCCATGCAGGCTAACCATCCGGCATTTGCCCCAGAGCGCCGCGTGCAGGTTGGTGGCGTCGCTGAAGCCCACCAGAAGCTTTGGGTGGCGGCGAATCAGGGCCCAGTCGAGGCGGTCGATCACCCGCAGCGCCCCGTACCCTCCGCGGGCGCAGACAATCGCCTTGACCGCCGGGTCTGCGAACAGCCCGTTCAGCAGCGCCGCCCGGTGGGGGTCGGGCCCGGCCAGGTAACCACAGCGTTCGAAAAGACCGTCCGCAAGGGCCACCTGGAAACCCATCGCGGCCAATACCGCCACCCCTTGTCGGAACTGTGCCCGGTCAAAGGGGCTTCCCGGCGCGGCAACGCCGATGGTGTCGCCCGGAGACAGCCGCGGTGGAATTAGCAATTCAGTCGCGTCAAAGCCCATAATGGCGCCTATATTAAAAGGTCAACGCCTGAAAATCAAATTGAAAAATGTTGTTTTGGCACCGCCATCATGGCTTGACACACCGAATGGATAATGTTAGGGAGGCTTTCGTGATGTCGGGGCGTAGCGCAGTCTGGTAGCGCACTTGAATGGGGTTCAAGGGGTCGGAGGTTCAAATCCTCTCGCCCCGACCACAAATTAAGGGTAGATTTCA
>JAWOJK010000197.1:0-16864 GCA_046481705.1 Desulfobacterales bacterium
CCTTCTGGGCCCACATGCCGGGCCTCAAGATGGTGATCCCCTCCGGCCCGCGCACCGCCCGCGCGCTGCTGGCGAGCGCCATCCGCGACCCGGACCCGGTTATTTTCTATGAGGCCAAGGCCCTTTACCGCGCCTTTCGCGAAGAGGTCCCGGAAGCGGAGGAGACCCTGCCCATCGGCCGCTCCCAAATCGCCCGGGAGGGCCGCGACCTGACCCTGATCGCCTATGGCGCCATGCTGCGCCCCACCCTGGCGGCCGCTGAGCGGCTGGCCGCGGAGGACGGCGTGGAGGCCGAGGTCATCGACCTGCTGAGCATTTCCCCCCTGGACGACAGCCTCTTCGTGGCCTCCGCCAAAAAAACCGGCCACGCCCTGCTGGTGCACGAGGCCCCGCGCAGCTTCGGGCCGGGGGCCGAGATTGTCGCCCGCCTGGTGCAAAAGGCCTTCTACTATCTTGAAAAGCCGGTGGCACGGGTCACCGGCTTCGACGTGATCATTCCGTTTTTCAGCCGCGAAAACAGCTACCTGCCGGGGGTCGAACGGATCGTGCGGCAGGCCCGCGCCCTGCTGGCGGCCTGACGCCGGGCGACGCGGCGCGCGATCACGCACGCCGCCCCGATTGTACCCGAATAGCCGAAGCGGCAGAGGAGGAGAACGCTATGGCCCGGTCGTTTAAATTGCCGGATCTGGGGGAAGGGATCCACGAAGGTGAAGTTTTGGCGGTGCTGGTGGCGGTCGGCGAGACGGTCCGCGAAGGCGACCCGATCCTGGAGGTCGAAACCGACAAGGCGGCGGTGGAGATCCCCTCGCCGGTGGACGGCACGGTAAAGGAAATTCGGGTGAAGCCCGGTGACCTGGTCAAGGTCGGCGACGTCCTGATGACCTTTGAAACCGATGCCGCGGCCGACCCCGAGGAGCTGGCCGCCCCGGCTGCGCGACCGACCACGCCCCAGGCCGCCCCCGAGACCTCAGACCGCGCTGAGGTACGAAAGCGGCCGCCGCTGCCGGCCTCGCCGGCCACCCGGCGCCTGGCCCGCGAGCTGGGGGTCGACCTGTACGCCGTGACCGCCTCGGGCCCCCAGGGGCTGGTGACCGCCCAGGACGTTCAAGCGTTTGCCGCCAAAGATTCCGGGCCGGAGCCGGCCGAAGCCGCCGCGGCTGCCGGCCCGTCGGAAGCCCCGGCGCTGCCGGACTTCGACAAGTGGGGCGCAACCGAACGCCTCCCGCTGCGCGCCATCCGCAAATCCACCGCCCGCCAGATGGCCTTGGCCTGGTCGCAGATTCCCCACGTGCACACCCAGGACATGGTGGACCTTACCGAACTGGAGGCCCTGCGCCGCAAACACCGCGACGCCGTCGCGGCCCAGGGGGGCCGGCTGACCCTGACGGTCTTTGCCCTCAAGGCCGCGGCCGCGGCCCTCAAACGCTTTCCCGATTTCAACGCCAGTCTCGACGTCGCCGCCGGCGAGATCGTCCGCAAGCACTATTTCCACATCGGGGTGGCGGTCGACACCGACGACGGCCTGATCGTTCCGGTCGTCCGCGACGTGGACCGCAAGAGCCTCCGGGAGCTGGCCGTCGAGCTGGCCGACCTGGTGGCGCGCACCCGCCGGCGCAAAGTCACGCCCGAGGAGCTGCAGGGGGCCACCTTTACCCTCACCAACGTGGGGCCGCTGGGGGGCGGGCACTTTTCGGCGATCATCAACCCCCCCCAGGTGGCGATCATGGGCATGGGCGCGGCCCGCATGGAACCGGTGGTTCTGGCCGTCGGCGGCCCGCCCAAAATCGTCGCCCGGCTGATGATGCCGCTGGTGATCTGCGTGGACCACCGCATTCTGGACGGAGCCGACGCCATCCGCTTCATGCAGACCGTCAAATCGACACTCCAGGATCCCGAGGAACTGCTGATGGCCATGACCTGACCCGGGGGGTTGCGGCCCCCGGGTTCACCGACCGCTTCACCCGGGAGGGAAACGACCATGGTGATGGGAGAATTCGTGCAGGAAACCGAACTGCTGGTGATCGGCAACGGCCCCGGCGGCTATGCCGCCGCCTTTCGGGCGGCGGATCTGGGTCTGGAAGTCACCATGCTGGACACCGCCCAACACCCCGGCGGGGCCTGCCTCTTCCGCGGCTGTATCCCCTCCAAAACCCTGCTGCACCTCACCGAACTGCTGCATGACGCGCGCCGCGCCGGCCCCATGGGGATCACCTTCGCCGAGCCGGACATCGATCTGGCGGCCGTCCGCAGCTGGAAGACCCAGGTGATCGACAAACTGGCCGGAGGACTGGTGTCCCTCAGCCGCCAGCGCGGGGTCCAGTTGATCCGGGGCCGCGCGGCATTCGCGTCTTCCACCCAGGTGCGCCTGCACGACGCCGAGGTCAGCGGCATCAAGTTCCGCCACTGCATCCTGGCCACGGGCTCGCGCCCCATCCTGCTGCCGGGGGCCTCGGCAGCCACCGGGGGGCGGGTGATGACCTCCACCGGCGCGCTGGCCCTGGCGGACGTGCCGGCTTCACTACTGGTGGTCGGCGGCGGCTACGTCGGCCTGGAACTCGGCAGCGTCTATGCGTCCCTGGGCAGCCGGGTGGTGCTGGTGGAACTGGGGGATCGGCTCCTGCCGGGCACTGACCCGGATCTCGTCGAACCCCTCCAGCGCCGCCTGGAGCGCCTCTTTGCCGCCCTGCACTTCAACACCCGTGTATCGGAGCTGAGCGAAGCCGAAACGGCGGTCACGGTGACCCTGGAAAGCGCCGGCGAAAGCCGCCACGAACGCTTCGAGCGCGTCCTGGTGGCCATCGGGCGCCAGCCCAACAGCCGCCGCCTGGGCCTCGAAAACACCCAAGTCAGGCTGGACGCGCAGGGTTTTGTACTGGTCGACGCCCAGCAGCGCACCGATGACAAGCACATCTTCGCCGTCGGGGACGTGGTCGGTGGCGCGATGCTGGCCCACAAGGCCATCCATGAAGGCAAGACGGCTGCGGAGGTGATTGCCGGCAGGCCGGCCGCCTTTGACGCGCGCGCCATACCGGCGGTGGTCTACACCGATCCCCAGATCGCGTGGTGCGGCCTGACCGAAGCGGCCGCCCGGCGGGAGAACCGAACTGTGCGGATCGCGCGCTTCCCCTGGAAGTTCTCGGGCCGGGCGTTGACCATGGACGCCCCCGAGGGCCTGACCAAAATCCTGATCGACCCGCAAAGCGAGCGGATCCTGGGGGTCGGCATGGTCGGCCGCAACGCCGAGGCCCTGATCGCCGAAGGGGTCCTGGCGGTTGAAATGGGCGCCCTGGCCCAGGACCTGGCACTCACCATCCATGCCCACCCGACCCTCTCCGAAACCCTCGAAGAAGCTGACGCGCTATTTCTCGGCAGCGCCACCCACATTCTGCCCCCCAGGCGCAAAGGGTGACCCCATGCTGCCTGGGCCCGCCACCGGCCTCCCCCGCACCTGTGAAATCGGCCTCGCAGCGCACAGGGGCTTTTACCGCGACTAGCCCCTTTGCCTCGTAAGCCGCTGCACCCGTCCCGGCCGCTGAGGCCGGCGTGCGGACACCCCCAAGCGGCTTTTTGTTGAGCGCTGTTTTTGATTGACTCTCCTGCTATTTTGTCGTTTTATGAAAATAATCACCGGCATCCCAAAGCCGTTGCCTGCGCTTGTCTCCCTTGTAATCTGGCGGGTCTGCCCGAAAGCCTGCTGACGCCCAAAAACAAACGGGCACCTCTGCCCCCGAAGGCCGCAACCGACAGAATATCGCACGCGCACAGCGCGCCATTCAGGTTCAACCCACCTTTCGACAGAGGAGGTTTTCAATGGCAGATGCACAGACGGTAAATGGAAATCCCGCAGTTGTGGGGTTGGCGGGCTTCGGTCTGACCACCATGATTCTGCAGTTTCACAATGTGGGCTGGTGCGGGGTGGGTCCCATCGTCGCGCTGGGGCTGGTTTTCGGTGGCATAGCCCAGATGATCGCCGGGTTTCAGGAGTTCAAGTGCGGCAACAACTTCGGCTACAGCGCGTTCGTGTCCTACGGCGCCTTCTGGGTGTCGCTGGGGGTCATTTTCCTCATGAACCACTTCAAGATCTACCACTCCAACACCAACGACGTCGGGTGGTTCCTGGTCGTCTGGACGATGTACACCGCTATCATGTGGGTCGCCGCGATGCGGATCCACACCGCCATGGCGGTGACCTTCACCCTGCTGCTGATCGGATTCATCCTGCTGGATCTGGCCCACTTCGGCTATCCCGAGCTGACCCGGATCGCCGGCTTCGAGCTGATGGCCTGCGCCGCGGCTGCATGGTACATGATGGCCCACGTCATTTATGCCCAGATATTCGGCCGCAATATCCTGCCGGTCGGCCCGCCGTGGATCAAGTAAAAAACCCCGGACGCCCAAGCGACCGGTCAGGGGAAACGGCCAAGCAGCCCATCACAAGGAGGAGAACATGAAGGCACTCAAGCTCTTTTGCGCCGCCGCAGCGGTTCTGATGATCGCGGCAAACGCCGTGGCCCAAACGCAATCGGCCACCAAGGACGAGGTCGTCGTAAAGGTTCATGAAGCCGCGGCCCTGATCAACACCAAGGGCCTGGAGGAGGCCGTCAAGGTTATCGGCGATCCCAAAGGCCCCTTCGTCTGGAAAGACTCTTACGTCTTCCTGATGGACCTGAAAGGCAAGATGCTGGCGCACCCCATCCAGCCGGAACTGACCCAACAGGAGCACTTGCTGCTGATGACCGACCCCACCGACAAGGCCCTTTTTGTTCATTTCGTCAACACCGCGCGCCAGGTCGGCCACGGCTGGGTGGAGTACATGTGGCCCAAGCCCGGCAGGAACACGCCCTGGAAAAAACTGACTTACATCTACCGTGTTCCCGGTAAGGACCTCTTCGTGGGCGCCGGCGTTTACGTCGGCGGCATGATGTACTGAGAATCGCGAACACCATCACCTCGACTGAACCGGCTGCGGCAGGGCCGCCGCCACCTCCTCCCATCGCGCCCCGGGGCCGCGGCCGGCGCTTTTGTGCGCCCGGCACAGGCCGGCCGCGCCTTGACAGTGCTTCCCCTTTTCTCTATAAAACGCGCAGCACACATCTGATACTCCCCGCTCGTTTTTGAAAGGCCGACGCTGATGACGACATTTTCGCCCGCCGGAGGGGCACCGCTTTTGATCCTGATCGCCGGTGCGAAAGGCGCCGTGGCCTCCACCCTGGCGGTCGCCGCCCAAACCCTGCGCAAAGCGCCGGCCTCGGTTCTGGACAGCCTGACCACCGCCGGCCGCTTCCGGGCGCTGCTGCAGCCCGAAGCGGTGTATACCGCCGGCTGGGACGTGATGGCGGGCCCCCTTTCGGCTGCGGTGGCGCACCACGGGGTACTGCCGGCCGAGGCCTGGGAATCCCTCAGGGCCGATCTGGACCAGGTGCCGTTGTGCACTCCGCCGCCGGCTGGCGCCCCCATCGAAGACCAGATCCGGCGGCTGCTGACCGATATCCAGACCTTCCGGGCCGCGTATCCGGACGCCCGGCCGGTGCTCGTCAACCTGCTGCCGGCATGCCAGAGCACGGGGCTTGCCGACTGCCAAGACCCCGACGAGGGCGCCCTGACATGCGCCGCCGCCAAGTGCCCGGACCTGGTCTTCGGCCTGGCAGCCGTCCGCGCCGGGGTGCCGGTGGTCAACTTCACCCCCAACGAACTGGAGATCCCGCGGGTGGTCGCGGAGGCCCGTGAGCGCGGCGTGCCCATTTGCGGCCGCGACGGCAAAACCGGCCAGACCTACTTCAAGGTGGTCCTGGCCTCGGCCTTCAAGGCGCGCAGCCTGCGGGTGGACGGCTGGTACAGCCTCAACATTCTCGGCAACGCCGACGGGGCCAACCTCATGGACCCCTGCCGCGCCGCCGGCAAATACAGCAACAAGACCCAACTGCTCGACGAAATCCTGGAGTACCCGGTGGGCGAGGCCTACGGGGTGCCGACACACAAGGTCCACATCGACTACTACCCGCCCCGCGGCGACGCCAAGGAGGCCTGGGACGTCATCGATTTCAAGGGTCTTTTCGGCCTGCCGATGAGCCTGCGGCTGAACCTGCAGGGGCGCGACTCGATTCTGGCGGCCCCCATGGCGCTGGACCTGGCGCGCTGGTTGACCGCGCTGCAGGCCGCCGGTCGCAGCGGCCTGGTTCCCGAGTTGGGGTTTTACTTCAAAAAAGCCGTCGGCCAAAACGCGCCCGTCACCTTCCAGGACCAGCTTCAGGCCCTGGACCGGCTGGCGCGCGAATGCGACCCGTGCGAGGCCTGAGCGCCGTCCACCTGGCGGCCGCCGCAACCGGCCCGCCCCCAAAGGAACCGCGATGATCTTCGGATACAGCACCAATGCGTTTGTCAAATTTCCACTGGCCGAGGCCCTGGAAAAGATCGCCGACCTCGGCTTCGACGGCGTCGAAATCATGGGCGACCGCCCCCACCTCTATCCCCCCGATTTCGGACCGGAGGACATCGCGCAGCTCAGGGCCATTCTCCGGCGACGGGGCCTGCAGGTGACTAACATCAACAGTTTCACCCTCTTTGCGGTGGGCGACACCTACCTGCCGTCCTGGATCGAACCCGACGCCGAACGCCGCCAGATTCGCATCCGCCACACCCGCGACAGCCTGCAGATGGCCGCTGCGCTGGGGTGCCGCAATATCTCGGTGCCGCCCGGCGGCCCCCTTGGCGACCTCTCCCGCAAGGCGGCCATGGCGCTTTTTCACGCCGGGCTGGACCAGGTCGTGCCCCTGGCCGAGGAACTGGGCGTGCGGATCCTGGTGGAACCCGAACCGGGCCTGCTGATGGAGAACACGGCCGAATTCAAAGAATTTATCCGCGACATCCGCTCGCCGCTGGTGGGCATCAATTTTGACGTCGGCCATTTCTTCTGCGCCGGCGAAGACCCCCGCGCGGCCTTCGAGGAGCTCTACCAGTGGGTGGGGCACATGCACATCGAGGACATCGCCCGCGACCGCCGGCACCGGCACCTCATCGCCGGACAGGGCGCCATCGCCTTCCCCGCCGTCTTTGAGGCCATGGCGCGTCTGGGGTATGCGCACGACATCAGCCTGGAACTCTATCCCTACGTGGACACCCCGGAGCAGGCAGGCCGCGAAAGCCGGGACTTTCTAGTCCCGCTCTTCAGGCAAGCCGGTCTGCTCTAAGGGGCGCGGCACGCGCCGCCGGCTTTGGGCTGCAACTGAAGCTTGACAGGCGGACGAAATTTTTTCTATAAACGCGGTAACCGTTCATCCTTTCCGCCCGCAGCGCTGCGGGTTTGTGCCAACCGCTTGAACTGCCGTCGCAAGCCTGCCGCCGTCGACCGGGCCCGCTAAAACAGTCACCGTTTGCCCGCGGCAGCCCAACCGCCTGCCCCGGCCCTGAGCCGCAGGCGCCGAAAACGCCGGACGGCCGTTTGCAGCGGGTACTCGGGGTGCACCTAACCTTTTTTAGCCGCTGTCGAGGGAGCCCGTGCCCCAATGAATCGGCGAACCTTTCTCAAAATGGCCGGTGTCGGCAGCGCCTCGGTTGCCGCCGGCTGCACCTCCCAGCCCGAAAAAACCATCTACGCCCTGGTCCAGGCCCCCGACGACACCGTCACCGGCAAAGCGCTGTGGTACGCTTCCACCTGCCGCGAATGCCCGGCCGGCTGCGGCGTTGTGGCCCGCAGCCGCGAGGGGCGGGTGGTCAAAGTTGAAGGCAACCCCCTGCACCCCATCAACCAGGGGACACTCTGCATGCGCGGGCAGGCCGCACTGCAGGCGGTTTACCATCCGGACCGCCTCAACGCGCCGCAGTTGAAGGAAAACGGGGAATGGCGGGCGCTGTCCTGGCCCGAAGCCGAAGGGCTGCTGCAGGAAAAAACCCGGACGGCCGCGGGCGCCGGCGCCGGCCGGGTGCGGGTGCTGACCGAGGTCAGCGGGGAAAGCCTGAGCGCGCTTTTCGGCGAGGCTTTAAACCACTGGCACTCACCGCCGCCGCTGGTCTTCGAAGCGTTTGCCTACGAGGCCCTCAAAACCGCCAACCGCATGGCCTTGGGGGTGGACGGGCTGGTATCCTACCACCTGGACCAGGCCGACCTGCTGGTCTGCCTGGGAGCCGATTTTCTCGAGACTTGGCTGTCGCCGGTGGAATATGCCCGCCAGTTCAAGGCCATGCACGCCCTGCATGAAGGCCGCAAGGGCTTTTTCGCCCACATCGCCCCCTGCCAGTCGGTCACCGCCGCCAACGCGGACCTCTGGCTGGCCTGCCGCCCCGGCAGCGAAGCCGCAGTGGCCCTCGGGCTGATCCGCGAAGCCCTTGAGAGCGGTCGCGGCCACAGCCTGCCGGCCCCGCTGCGACAGTCCCTTGCGGCCGAAAGCGCGCCTTACACCCGTGAAAAAGTCGCCCAACTGGCCGACATCCCCGCCAACGCCTTCGACCGCCTGGCAGCCCGCCTGCTGGCGGCCAAGGCCCCCCTGGTGCTGGGCACCGCCACCGCCTGCAGCGGCGCTCCCGACGTCGCCGCCAACCTGGCCGCCAACCTTCTCAACCGCGTGCTGGACCCGGAATTGGCCCGAATCGACTTCGCCAGCCGCCACCGGGTGGAAACCGCAGCCCCGCGGGCCGAGGTGCTGGACTTTTTCAAGCGCCTGACCCCCGAGAACACCGGCGTGCTGCTGCTCAACAACGTCAACCCCGTTTTTGCGCTGCCCGGCGCCGGCATCGCCGAGTGCCTCGGCCAGCCCGGGCTCTTCGTGGTGAGCACCAGCAATTTCATGGACGAGACCACCCTGCTGGCCGACCTCGTCCTGCCGGTGCGCATGCCCTTGGAAAGCTGGGACGAATACGGCGGCAAGCGCGCCCTGATCTCCGGCCTGCAGCCCGCCATGGGCAGTCTGACCGCTGCCCCCGGGCTGGGGGACGTCATCCTGCGGGCGGTCTTCGGGGCCGATTCCACCCGCCCCGACTACCAGGGCTATCTTCGTGCGCGCCTGGCCGCGCAGGGGACCTTTGACGGGGAGCGCCAGTGGGTTGAGTTCCTGCAGCGCGGGGGCCGTTTCGACCTGCCGGCCGAATCCGCCCGGCCGCCCCTGCCGGCTGAAGTGCCGGCCGGTTTCGGGCCGCTTCCCGCCGCCGCACCCGGCCTGGTGCTGGTGGCCGCGCCCTCCATCCGTTTTTTCGACGGCCGGGGCGCCAACCGTCCCTGGTTGTGCGAAATCCCCGACCCGCTGACCAAGGTGGCCTGGCAGACCCCCCTGCTGGCCCACCCGGACACCCTGGCGAGCCACGCCCTCCGGCATGCGGACATCGTCCAGGTGCGCTCCGCGCACGGGAGCCTGGAGGCCCCGGTTTACGAGACCGTCGGGGTCCGGCCGGGTGTGCTGGCGATGGCCATCGGCCAGGGCCACAGCGCCTACGGTCGCTATGCCCAAGGTGAGGGCGTCAGCCCCCTCGGCCTGCTGCCGCCGGAAACCGATGCGGTCTCCGGCGGGCCCGCCTTCACCGCCGGCGACGTGCTGCTGGCCCCCACCGGCAAGCGGATGCAGCTCGCCCACACCGACGGCAGCCGGATCCAGCACGGCCGCAAGATCGCCCTGACAGCCCCCCTGCAGCCCGCGGCGCACGACGACGCGCACCCGCCCAAGGCGGGGCTGACCATGTGGGATTTCCCCCTGACCCTGCCGCTGCCCGAGGGCTACGACCCGCAGCGCGACGCCTACCCCGCCCACGAGCACGCCGATTACCGCTGGTCGATGGTGGTCGACCTAGACCGCTGCATCGGCTGCGGCGCTTGCGCAGCGGCCTGTTACGCCGAGAACAGCATCGGGGTGGTGGGCGCCCAGCGCATCATCGAAGGCCGCGAGATGGCCTGGCTGCAGGTCGAGCGTTACCTGGACCCCCAGGACGAGCGCCAGGTGATCTTCCTGCCGATGATGTGCCAGCACTGCGACAACGCGCCCTGCGAAGCGGTCTGCCCGGTCTACGCCCCGCACCACTCCAAGGAGGGGCTCAACAACCAAATCTACAACCGCTGCATCGGCACGCGCTTCTGCTCCCAGAACTGCCCCTACAAGGTGCGGCGCTTCAACTGGTTTACCTGGCAGTGGCCCCGCCCGCTGAATCTGCAGCTCAACCCGGATGTCACCGCCCGCAGCAAGGGCGTGATGGAAAAGTGCTCCTTCTGCATCCAGCGGATCAAAGCGGCCCACGGAGCGGCCAAAAACGAAAACAGGGGCATCCGCGACGGTGAAATCCAGCCCGCCTGTCTGCAGACCTGCCCCACCGGTGCACTGGTCTTCGGCAACCTGATGGACGGCGAAAGCCGGGTGCGCCGGATGGTCATGGACCAACGCGCCTATCAGGTGATGGGCTATTTGAACACCAAACCGGCGGTTATTTACCTGCGCAAAGTGGTTCAGGAGACATAAGCCAGACATGTCAGAGCTCACCTATGCGACCATCGACCAGACGATCCTGCAAACCCTGGAGAAACCCCGGCCGGGCTATTGGCTGATCGTCGCCGTCTTGGGGTGCGGCATTCTCGTGGGGGCGGCCTGCTGGCTCTACCAGATTTTCGTGGGCATCGGGGTCGGCGGCCAGAACAATCCGGTGGCCTGGGGCACCTACCTGATCAACTTCGTCTTCTGGGTCGGAATCGCCCATTCGGGCACCCTCATTTCGGCGATCCTGCATCTCTTCAGGGCCGGGTGGCGCAACCCGATCGCGCGCGCCGCCGAAACCATGACCGTTTTCGCGGTCTTAACGGCGGGGCTCTTTCCCTTCGTGCATTTAGGGCGGGTCTGGGCGGTCTACTATATGCTGCCCTACCCCAACCAGCGCACGCTCTGGCCCAATTTTCAGTCGCCCCTGATGTTCGACGTGGTGGCCATCAGCACCTACCTGACGGTCAGCTCGCTTTTCTGGTACACCGGCATGCTGCCGGACCTGGCCACCGTGCGCGACCGCGCCACAGGGCTGCGCAAGCGGATTTTCACGCTGATCTCGCTGGGCTGGACCGGCAAACACGAGCAGTGGCGCCACTACACCCGCGGCTACCTCTTCTTCGCGGCCCTGGCCACCCCGCTGGTCATCTCGGTCCACAGCGTGGTCTCCTGGGATTTTGCCCTCGGCGTGGTGCCCGGCTGGCACACCACGATCTTCGCGCCCTATTTCGTGGCCGGTGCCATCCACTCGGGGCTGGCGATGGTGCTGACGCTGATGATCCCGCTGCGACAGGTCTTCCACTACGAAAAGATCATCACCGTTGCCGTGCTGGAAAACGTCGCCAAGACCATCATCCTGACCGGCATGATCGTCGGTTTGGCCTATGTCACCGAATTTTTCATCGCCTGGTACAGCTTCAACACGGTCGAAATCGAAGTGTTCAGGTATCGCATGATAGGCGACTACCGGGTGGGCTTCTGGATCATGGTGGTCTGCAACACCGTCATCCCCCTGTTGTTCTTCTTCAAAAAGATCCGCACCTCGATCGCCTGGCTGTTCGGGCTCTCCCTGCTGATCAACGTCGGCATGTGGTTCGAGCGCTTCGTGATCATCATCACCAGCGTCGCCCGCGATTTCATCCCCCACGCCTGGGGCCTCTATGCCCCGACAGCGATCGAGTTCGGGATCATGCTGGGCAGCTTCTGCCTGTTCTTTTTCCTGTTCCTGCTGTTTGTCAAGCACCTGCCGTCGGTCTCCATGACGGAAATCAAGGAAACCCTCAATGAAGGAGCACCGCATGCCGGCTGAACGCTATGTCATGGGGCTCTTCAGCGATGAAAACCAGGCGGCGGCCGTGGCCGCGGACCTGCCCAACACCCCCTGGAAGCTCCAGCGGGTCCACAGCCCGATCCCCAGCCACAAGCTGGCGCACGCGCTGAAGGTCAAGAAGAGCATGGTCGGCTGGTTCACCCTGGCCGGCGGCATCATCGGGTTCTTCACCGGTTTTCTGCTGGCGATCTTCACCGCCACGCGCTGGGAGCTGATAGTCTCGGGCAAACCGGTGGTCTCGCTGATCCCCTTTTTCATCGTGGGATTCGAGTTCACGATCCTTTTTGCCGTCTTCGGCAACGTGATCGGCCTGATCACCCAGACCAACCTGCCGGACTTTGGGGATTTCACCCACTACGATCCACGCTGCTCGGGGACGCATTTCGGCATTCTGGCGACCTGCGCCGACGACGGCGCGGCCGAACTGGAGGCCTACTTCCGGCAGAAAGGCGGCGAAGCGCGGGTTTTCGAGGCATGAACGCGGGGCGCGGGCCGGCAGTCGGGCCCTTGCCGGCAGCCAACCGAGCCACCCTCAAGGGGTTAAAGGCACCATGAAACCGGTCCTATCGCTTAAGAACAAACCGCTGATCATCACCGGGGCCCTGTTGGTGGCGGTTGCCCTGGGGACGTTCATCTTCCAGCTGGCCGGGGGGCATCCCCAGCGGGCCTGGCAGGCCTACCTGATCAACTTTCTGGTGTGGTCCGCGATTGCCCAGGGCGGGCTGCTTTTTTCGGCCCTCATGCACCTGGTCAAAGCCCGCTGGACCGGCCGGCTCTCGAGCCTTTCGGAAGCCTTCGCAGCCTTCTTTCCCCTGTCCTTCCTGCTGTTTCTGGGGCTTTTCATCGGCCGCGAGCATATCTTCCCCTGGCTGCACGAGGACCTTCACGGCAAGGAAATCTGGCTGAACCTGCCGTTTCTCTTCGCCCGCGACAGCGCGGGCCTGCTGCTGCTCTACGGCTTGGGGTTCGGCTACCTCTACCACGCCCTGACCCCCAAGCTGGTGCCGGGCAGCACGGACAGCGGCATCCGGGGCTTTTTTACGCGCCGGCGGCAGGCACCGGAAAACACCCCGGAACGCTGGCAGCAGCGCAAGACGGTCTTCAGCCTGTTGTACGTCATCGCCTTTGCGGTGGTGTTATCGCTGATCGGCTTCGATCTGGTGATGAGCATGGACCCGCACTGGGTGTCGACCCTATTCGGGGCCTACTCCTTCGTCAAGGCCTTCTACATCGGTCTGGGCGGACTGATCATCCTGGCGGCGGTGATGCGCCTCAGCCAGGGCGACGCCTCGGGGCTGAGCGGCAGCCAGTTTCACGACATCGGCAAGCTGTTTTTCGCCTTCTGCCTGGTGTGGGGCGATTTTTTCTACGTTCAGCTGGTGGTCATCTGGTACGGCAACATCCCCGAAGAGAGCAGCTACGTCATCGAGCGGGTGATGCGCATGCCCTGGCAGCCGCTGGCATGGACTGTTTTTACCGTGGCCTTCATCATCCCCTTCGTCCTGCTGATCAACAAGAACATCAAGACCCGACCGGTTTTCATGATCGTGCTGTGCGCCCTGATCATTGTCGGCATCTGGCTCGAGCACCTCCTGCTGATCGGACCGGCGTTTGCCCATCACGGCGCTGCGGCCATCCCCGTGGGGCTGACCGATGTGCTGATTACGCTGGGTTTTTTGAGCCTGATGACCCTGGCACTGGCCTATTTCATGGACCTTTTCCCTGAAGTCGCCACGGCGCAGGCCCCGCAAACGACGTGAAACAAGGAGCACCGCCCTTGACTTCAAACCGAACGCCGATTGCCTGGACAGCCATTTGTGTTGTGCTGATCGTTGGCTTTCTTTATTTTTTCTACACACCGCCGGCGACCGACATCGGCGCGGCGCAGCCGATCGCCTTCAGCCACCGGCTGCACAGCGGGGTCAAGGCGATCCAGTGCGAATTCTGCCACCCCTACGTGGGGCGGGCCACCTATCCCGGCATACCGCCCGTGGAAAAGTGCCTTTACTGCCACACTTACATCATCGCCAAGCATCCCGAGATCCTCAAAGAGCACGCCTATTTCGACAGCGGGACCCCGACCCCCTGGCGCAAGGTCTTCTATGTGCCCGAACATGTGTTTTTCAACCACGAGCGGCACATCAAGCAAGCCGTGGCCTGTGCGGAGTGCCACGGGGCCGTCGAAACCATGGACCGTCTCAAGGGCCAAAAATTCGAGATGGGCTTCTGCATCGGCTGCCACCGCGAGCGCGGCGCCACCCTCGACTGTTGGCTGGCATGCCACAACTGACACGCGCGCCCCGCGCCGCGCAGCGTCCGTTTCAGACCGTGCAAATGGCAGCCGCAGCCGCTGCTGACGTGAAAAAAGGAGAGCCGTATTGACAACCGATGCCCACACCCTTCCCCAGCCGTATCTGACGGCCACGGGGTTCTGCATCACCTCGGGATTATGGTTGGTGGTCGCCACGTTCATGGGGCTGCTGATCGCAACCGAGCTGATTGCGCCGGACCTGACGGAAAACATCGGCTGGCTGGTGTTCGGCCGGATCCGCCCGATCCATGTCAATCTGGTGCTGTTCGGGTTTGTCACCCCCGGCCTGCTGGGGGCGGCTTTCTACTATTTTCCCCGCCTGCTGCGCACCCGGATCTACAGCGACAAGCTGGGCGTCGTCACGGTGCTGCTCTGGAACCTGACCCTGGTGGCGGCGGTGGTCAGCCTGGCCGCCGGCCACACCCAGGGGCGTGAATACGCCGAGATGATCTGGCCCATCGACATGCTGGTGGTGGCGGTCTTCGTGCTGGTTTTCATCAACCTGATCATGACCGTCAAGCAGCGGCAGGAGCCGGTGCTCTATGTTTCGGTCTGGTACGTGTGCGCGGCGGTCGTGCTGACCGCCGCAACCTTCAGCCTCGGCAACGTGATCTGGCAGCCCACCAGCGGCGCCCTGGTGGGGATTCCCGACGCGATTCTGCTGTGGTTTTACGGCCACAACGTCTTCGGCCTGCTGCTGACCCCGCTGGCCGCCGGGGTGGCCTACTACGTGATCCCCAGGGCCTGCCAGAGCCCGCTCTACAGCCACACCCTGTCGCTGCTGGGCTTCTGGTCGCTGATCGTGGTCTACACCCACATCGGCACCCACCACCTGCTCCAGGTGCCGGTGCCCACCTGGCTCAAGGTGATCTCGATCGTCGACAGCGTCGCCATGGTCATCCCGGTGATGGCCTTCCTGATCAACATCTGGTACACCGCCCGCGGCCGGCTGGGCGCGATCCACGCCGACATCGGCGCCAAGTTCGTCTTCACCGGCACGATCCTGTATTTTTTCGTCAGCATCCAGGGCTCGATGATGGCCTTGCCGCAGGTGCAGCGCGTCACCCATTTCAACAACTGGGTGGTGGCCCACGCCCACGTCGGGGTGCTCGGCTTTGCCGGGATGATCGCCCTCGGCGGGCTTTACTACGTCCTGCCACGGATAGCCGGCAAGCCCCTCTACAGCCGCTTCCTGGCCGATTTCCAGTACTGGATGGTGCTGATCGGCGTCGTCGGGTTCACCTCGGTGCTGACCATCGCCGGCCTGGTTCAGGGCCATGCCTGGCTCAACGGCGAAACCGTCTACCGGCTGATCCCTCAAATCCACGTCTACAACGTCTACCGAGCGGCGCTCGGGCTGATGATTTTCATCTCGGCGGTCCTGGGGCTCTATAACATCCTGCGAACCCTGTATTTCAACCCGGGAGAAGCCAAATGAAGATGACGCCCATGGCCGTTGTCATCGGCAGCCTGATGCTGCTGGCCGCCATCGTTTTCATGGTGGTCTACATGCCCTGGGCCACCCGGACCCAGGAACCCTCGGAGATCTTCCGCCCGCGAAGCGATGTGGAGGCCCAGGGCCGAATGCTTTACATCGCCAACGGCTGCGTCTACTGTCACAGCCAGTCCATCCGCACCATCGACTGGGGCCTGGGGGCGGAGCGCATCGCCCAGGCGGGCGACTATGTCATGGACCAGCCGATCCTGCTGGGCTCGGCCCGCACCGGGCCGGACCTTTCCCAGGAGGGCGGCGAGCACCCCGATGACTGGCACATCGCGCATTTCACCAACCCACGCCACACGCGGACGCTGTCGATCATGCCGGCCTTTGCCTACCTGGGCGGGCAGGATCTCGAGCGCTTGACCGCCTACGTCCAGAGTCTGGGGCTCAAACAGGCCGACCGCCGCATGCAGCGCCAGCGCTTCTGGAAACAGGAGGCCATCCGCGCCTACGAGGCCGGTCCGGTGGCCAACGTCGAATGGCTGCACGCCACGGTGCCCGAAGGCTGGCGCAACCTGCCCAACCCCTACCCGACCTCCGAGGCCGGGCTGGCGCGCGGGCACAAGATCTACCAGGATTTCTGCCTGGGCTGCCACGGCCCGGTGGGCGACGGCATGGGGCCGGCCCAGCCGCATCTCTACCCGCCGCCGCTGAACTTCACGATCCTCAAAGACCGGGGCATTTCCGGCGGTATTCTCTACTACCAGATCATGAACGGCATCACGGGCACGGCCATGCCCTATTTCAAAAAAGAGCTGGAATCGGAGAAAATCTGGGAAGTCGGCAACTTCGTGGCCGTGTTCTTCATCGACCAGTCGGATGCCAACACCGAACCCAGGGGGATCGATGCGGCTCACGAGCCGTAGAGACGAACGCAATGTACTTTCCCTACTTTGCCAGCTACATTCTGATCGGGTTCGTGCTCTCGCTGATCGTCTTTCTGTGGGCCCTGAGAAACGGCCAGTTCCGAGACCAGCAGCGGGCGCGCTTTCTGCCCCTTGAAGACGAGCCCCACCAGGCCCCGGCCCCGACCACCCGTATCAGCCGCCTGGAAACCTGGGTTTTGGCGCTGCTGGCGGTGGCCGGCCTGATGGCCAGTGCGGCGATGCTGGTTTACGCCCTCATCAACGGTTGACGGGACCGGTCTTTACCCCGGCCGGCCGCAAGGAGTCAGCATGCGATTTTATCACCTGCTCAATTTTCAGCACGTGATGCTCTACCTCTTTCCCGCCCTGTTGTTCATGGTGGTCTTCGGGGTGGGGCTGGCCTACCAG
>JAWOJK010000202.1:0-4356 GCA_046481705.1 Desulfobacterales bacterium
TGTCCTGGCCCTCGCCCGCGAACGCAATCGAGATGTGGTTCGCGCTCGCGCCGCGCCCTTTCAGGATCGTACACGGGTACAGCATCGTGGCTTTCGAGCCCATCGAACCTGAGACCCACTCCACCGCCGTCAAGGCCGGCAAGTGCAGGGAAAACCGAAGGGCATGAAATGGCGTTGAATCCTTGCATTCAAACCTGTTGCGCGGCGCGGGTTGCGCTTTTCTCACCCCGCCGGAAAACCGAGCGGGCGGGTATCCTTAGAACACGATTTTTCAAGCATTTCCCGAACATTCTATGGTAATATCGGCGAAAATATCACCGGATCGTCGGAATCCGTCCCCGGTGCAACCCATCCGAAACCGACGGGATGCCGTCACGAAGGCGCTGATCGTCGAGGACGACCCGCAGGCCACCACCTGATCCATCTGGTGTGGCCGGGAGATCGTTGCCAGGACCGGTCCCGACCCCCTGGAACCTGAGGGAAAGCTGCGGCACCAGGAGGGGGTGTCCGCATCCTGGTCAAGCCCGTTGATCCACCTCGAAGCCATCGCCCGGCACGCTGCCGGAGCTCACCCCTGACCCTTTCCGCCGGGAGGCCGCCATGAAAAATTTCCCGCACCGCGAACTTGCCCGTCGTCTGTCCGCCGTCATGCCTGCCGACCGGCTGATTTCCGACCCGCTCCGCACCTACGCCTACGGCACCGACGCCAGCGTCTATCGCCTGGTTCCCGAACTCATCGTCCGGGTCGAAAACGAAACAGAGGTTTTGGAAACCCTGGCCGCATGCCGGAGCCTGAAACTGCCCCTGACTTTCCGGGCCGCGGGCACCTCGCTGTCCGGTCAGGCCCTTTCCGACTCGGTTCTCCTGCTGCTGGGCGTGAAGGGTTTCCGGGAGATCGAAATCCGACCGGACGGCGAAACCATCCGCCTCGGCGCGGCCGTCCTGGGCGCCCAGGCCAACGCCGCCTTAGCGCCCCTGGGAAAAAAGATCGGTCCCGACCCGGCCTCGGTCAACGCCGCCAAAATAGGCGGCATCGTCGCCAACAACGCCTGCGGCATGACCTCGGGGGTGGACCACAATTCCATGGGCACGCTGCTGTCCATGCGCATGATCCTGGTCGACGGCACGGTCCTCGACAGCGGCGATCCCGACAGCCGGGCAGCCTTTCTGCGGGAGCGCCAGGATGTGGTCGCAGGGGTCCAGGCCCTGGCCGACCGGGTGCGAGGCAACGCGGCCTTGACCGCAAAAATCCGCCAAAAATACCGCATCAAAAACACCTGCGGCTACAGCCTCAACGCCCTCACCGACCACGACGATCCCATCGAGATGATCACTCACCTGATGATCGGCTCCGAGGGCACCCTCGGCTTCATCTCCGCGGTGGTCTTCCGGACCCTGCCCGAGGCGTCCCGCAAAGCCGCGGCGCTCATGGTTTTCCCGGACACCGCGCGAGCCTGCGAGGCGGTCCTGAAGCTCAAGGACTGCACGGTCAGCGCCGCCGAACTCATGGACCGGGTAGCCCTGCGCGCGGTGGAGCGCAAGCCCGGCATGCCGCCCTGGATTCGGGAGTTGGGCGACCAGGCCACAGCCCTGCTGGTGGAAACCGGGGCCGACGACGCGGAGAGCCTGGAGCGCCAGGCCGGCGAAATCCGCGGGGCTTTCGCCGGCTTCCCCCTGGCCCACGATTTCGCCTTCACCACCGATCCGGTGCAGATCGCGCAACTCTGGGAGATTCGCAAAGGCATCTTTCCCAGCGCCTGCGTGGCCCGGCGGCCGGGAACGTCAGTCATCATCGAGGACATCGCCGTTCCCATTTCACACCTGGATAGCTGCCTGGGCGAACTCCAGAAGCTGTTCACCGCATATGATTACGAGAACCCGGTCATCTGGGGCCACGTCTTCGACGGAAACGTCCACTTCGTGCTCACCCCGGATTTCACCGACCCGACGGAGGTGAAAAAGTACAAGCGCTTCATGGATGCCCTGGTAGCCCTGGTGGTGGACCGCTACAACGGCTCCCTGAAGGCCGAGCACGGCACCGGCCGGAACATGGCGCCCTTCGTGGCCCGGGAGTGGGGGCCGGAACTCTATGCGGTCATGCGGGAGATCAAGGTGCTTTTCGATCCCGAGGGACTTCTCAACCCCGGGACCCTCATCAGCGACGATTCCGAGGGCCACGTCCGCCATTTCAAGGCCATGCCCGTGACCGAGCCCGCGGTGGACACCTGCATCGAGTGCGGCTTCTGCGAGCGCAACTGCATGTCCCACGAGTTCACCCTCTCGGCCCGGCAGCGGATCGTCGCCTACCGGGAAATAACCCGGCTGCGACGGACCGGCGAGAACCCGGCCCGGCTGCGGGAACTGTCCGGAGCCTACAGCTACCTGGGCGACGCAACCTGCGCCGCCGACGGCCTGTGCGCCATCTCCTGCCCGGTGGAGATCGACACCGGGAAACTCATCAAGCACCTGCGCCACGCCCATCTGCGCGCCCCGGCCCATCGGCTGGCCGAGTGGATCGGGGATCACATGGGTACCGTCACCGCGCTGACCCGGCTGGGGCTGGGGGTTGCGGACCGGGTCCACGGGGTCATCGGGTCCAAACGCATGCGCCATCTCAGCGAAACCCTGCGCCGCTTGGGCCGGGGCCGGCTGCCGCTGTGGACGCCCTGGATGCCGGTCAACGCGGCGGCCATCGCCTGCATGCCGCTGCGGGCCGAGAACCCCTGCAAGGTCGTCTATTTTCCGTCCTGCATCACCCGGTCCATGGGCCCGGCCCGGGGCGAGAAAACCGACGGCGATGTGCCGGCGGTGACCGCCAGGCTGATCCGCAAGGCGGGTTTCGAGATCATCTATCCGGAAAACATGGAATCGCTTTGCTGCGGCATGCCCTTCGCCAGCAAGGGGATCGAGGACGTCGCCGAAAAGCGGGCCCGGGAGCTGGGCCGGGCCCTGCTGGATGCCTCGGACAACGGCCGCCTGCCGGTGGTCTGCGACATAAGCCCCTGCCTGCACCACATGCGGGAAACCCTGGACCGGCGGCTGAGGCTGTATGAACCGATCCGGTTCACCCTGGAGGTGCTCGCGCCGCGCTTGAAATTCCGCAAGCTGCCCGAAACGGTGGCGATCCACACGGTCTGCAGCGCCAAGAAAATGGGGCTTGAAGCGTCCCTGCGACAACTGGCGGAAATGTGCGCGGAAAAGGTCGCGGCCCCCGAGGTGGTCTGCTGCGGCTTCGCCGGGGACCGGGGCTTCACCCACCCGGAACTGAACGCCTTCGGCCTGCGCCGCCTGGCTGAACAGATTCCTGCGGACTGCGCCGGCGGCTACTCCACCAGCCGCACCTGCGAAATCGGGTTGTCCCATCATTCCGGGGTGAATTACCGCTCCATCCTCTACCTGGTGGACCGGGCGACGGAAGCGGCGACGGCGAGTTGATAACTAAGGGCCCCGGCAAATAACAATTCCACGACTTGCTTGTCTTTTTGCCCGCCCAAGGCGTTACATCCACCGACCCATATCTCGATATGCGTCGATGGATGTGCCAAGTTGACGAGCCAAAATCCGGCGCCATCTTGCGGAATTATCTATTACCGCGACCCTGAACGGGAAAACGAAGAACGGGGAATGAGGAGTTGATCTGGCGACTCAAGCAACGATCCATGCGCCAGAATGTTGAAGCCAATGACTGCAGCCTGTAGGGTGGGGTCAAGTTGCCTGCCCCCCAGGTTCCGGGGGCGGGATCAAGGGCTTGCCGGCGCTGCAGGATGCAGGCGCCTTGCGAAGCCTTCCGGCCGTTTTCACGAACCCCCCCGAAAGGGCTTGCTTGTGCGCGGTCATCCGCCATGCCTGATTAAGTTATCAGGCATGGCGGATTGACCTCGTTTCGGCGGCTTCCTTACCGGTCGGGGTGCAGTTCAACCCGCCGGTTCACCCGACGGCCTTCTTCCGTGTCGTTGCTGGCTGCTGGGCGGCTCTCACCGTAACCCACGGCGCGGATGCGTTCAGCGGCGATGCCATTTTGGATGAACCAATCGCGGACTGCGTTGGCGCGTCTCTCGGAGAGCATCTGATTGTAGGCTTCCGGGCCGATGTTGCAGGTGTGGCCAGCGACCTCGCCGGTGAGATCCGGATTTTGGTTCACAACTTCGAGGGCCTTCTCCAGCATGGTGGTGTCCTTGATCACGGCACTGTCGAAGTCGAACAGAACGGTATCATCACCCATTATCCAGCAGCCCACTTCGTTGACCGTGGCACCCTTCGGCGTGTCGGGGCATTGATCGATGTCATCGGGAACACCGTCGCCGTCGGAATCCAGCGGGCCGGCCGCAATGACCGGTGCGGGCGCCAGAAAGACCT
>JAWOJK010000219.1:0-4421 GCA_046481705.1 Desulfobacterales bacterium
CTCAGGGCCGGATCGCGAAACCGGTCAGGGGCGGCGATCAGGCCGCGCGGGCCTTGTTTTTCATCTCCTGGATGCGATCGTTGTAGAAGGCGATCACCTCCCGGCGGTTGAGCATGCCGAGCAGAATGCCGTGGTCCTCGTCGCTTACCACCGGCAGGCTGTCAATGTTGCGCGTGGTGAATTTCTGGAGAACCGAGTTGAGGTCGTCGGAAGGGGTGGTGGAGATGATCTGCGAGGTGCCGATATCCCCCATGACCACCAGGTGTTCGATCTCCGGGGAGAACAGAACGCCGCGGATATCGGTGCTGGAGAAGATGCTGATCAGGCGGCCGTGCTGGTCCATAACCGGAAAATAATGCTGCTTGGTGGCCGAAAAGAGCTTCTTGAAGTCCAAGAAGCTCATGCCCTGGGGGATCAGGCTGACTTTTTTGACCAGGTGCATCAGGTCGCGTACCCGGAAGGCCTGCAGTATATCGACGAAAAAATCACCGGCATGGACTGGGGAAGCCAGTTTGTTTTTCACCTGGCGCCTGAAAATCGTCCAGCCCTGGGAGGCCAGGTAGGCCACCGAACAGACCAACAGGCTGGGCAGCAGCAGGTGGTAGGAATTGGTCATTTCGCTGACAAAGATAATCGTGGAAATGGGGGTGTTGGAAACCGCGCTGAAGAAACCGGCCATCCCCACGACCACGAAAGCCCCGGGTTGGGTTACGACCTCCGGCAGGAAATCATGAAAAATCTTGCCGACTGCGCCTCCCATCGCCCCGCCGATGACGATCGATGGGCCGAAAACCCCCCCGCTGCCGCCGGAGCCGATGGAAAAGGAGGTGGTCAAAATTTTCCCCAGGGCCAGCGACAGCAGAAACGGCACGGTCAGTTCGTTGTTGAGGGCCTGCTGGGCGAATCCGTAGCCGAAGGCCAGGGTGTGGGGCAGGAAAAAACCGATGATGCCGGTCAACAGCCCGCCGATGGCCGGCTTGATGTGGTTGGGGATGGTGATCCGGTGGAACACGTCGATGGTGCCGTAGAACGCCTTGACGAAAAGCCAACCGGTGGCCACCAGTACCAAGGCGAGCACCAGGTAGGGTCCCAGCTCCAATGGGTTCTGAAATTTGAAAGGTGGAGACTCGAACAGTGAGCCCCAACCATAGACCAGGCAGAACAGACAATAGGCCACCACCGATGAGATGCCCGCCGGGATGATGACTTCGGATTCGAATTCCGGGTCCCGGTAGAGTACCTCGGCGGCAAAAAGGGCCCCGGCCAGGGGCGCCCGGAAGATGCTGCCCACCCCGGCGCCCACCCCGGCGGCCATCATGATGCGGCGTTCGCGGTCCGAGAAATGGAGTCTGGTGGCCAGATAGGAGCCGAAGCCGCCCCCGATCTGGGCGATGGGGCCCTCCCGTCCGCCGGAGCCGCCGGTGGACAGGGTGATGGCCGAGGCGATGGTCTTGACGAACGGCACCCGGCCGCGGATAAAGCCGCCCTGATGATGGTAGGCGTTGATGGCCGCGTCGGTTCCGTGCCCCTCGGCTTCCGGGGCGAAGGTAAACACCAGCCACCCGCTGATGATCCCGCCGAAAGCCGGCAGCACCAGGAGCATCCAGCGGTTGAGAGCTGTCGTCGTCGGCGGCAGGAGGGCATGTTCACCGGCCGGCGCCGGCGGTCGGTGACCGGCCATCCAGTCCAGAAAAAAGTGAACCCCGATCTGGCACAGATAGTGGAAGACGATCGCGCCCGCACCCGCTATCAGGCCAATCAGCACAAAATAAAAGGTCCAGCGGCCGGCGTGCTTGATGGCGTGGGAGCGGTCCTTACCGATCAGGGTCTCGACTCTGTGTCTGAGGGGGGTGGAAGCGGCCATAACAGCAAAAGGTCATCCGGTTGGGTGTTCCAACTCCTTCACGGCCTTCAGAACCGTGTCAAACAGTTCCGCCACGTCCCGTTCCTCCAGGCAGGAGAAGGCCACCCGCAGGTTGTGGGCATCAACTGCAATCAAACCGACCCCGTAACGATCCAGCAGATGACAGCGCAGGGCCTCGGCGTCCACCGTTTTGAGGCGCAGGCACATGAAATAACCCGAGTTGAACGGGTAGGGGGTCCAGGCCGCCCGGTACTTGGGGTCTGCGAGAACCGCTTTGACCCGCTGCGCGCGCTGCTGCAGGATGCGGGTTTTGGCCTGTTTTTCGGCCGGGTATTCGGGGGCCTGCAGCGATCGCAGCAGAAGGGTCTGGCTGAGGTGCGAGGCGTTTGAAATGCAGCCGCGGATGCAGCCGGCGGTCTTTTTCTCGAGGGCTTCGAAAACCGGGCGGCAGTCGCCGCTGATGCAGGTGCCGTAGGTGATGAACCCGACCCGCAGGCCCCAGGCGAAGTTCTCCTTGGTGGCGCCGTCCAGCTTCACGGCCATCAGCCGGGGATGGGCGCTGCACAAACGTGCAAAGAGTGACTCGCGGATGGGCTCATCCCCGTAAAACAGCCCAAAATAGGCGTCGTCACAGGCGGCCACGACATTGGCGCCCTTTTCGGCCGTTGCGGTCAGGAAGTCGGCGATCCGCTCGGCTTCCCGGGCAGTGATGGTGTAGCCGGTGGGGTTGTTGGGAAAATTCAGGACAACGCTGACCTTGCCGGTTTCAGCCGCTGTGCGCGCGACGCTGTCTTCAAAGGCCGTGTGGTTGAAGCCGCCGTCCGGGGTGAAAAACGGGAAGTGGGTCAGCCGGGCGCCCCGGCGCAGGGCCAGAATCAGGTTGTAGTTGCCCCAGTACAGGTCCGGCAGCACCACCGTGTCGCCGGGGTCGAGCCACAACTCGGCAAAGGTGCTGACCGCGTGGGTGATGCCGCTGGTGACCACCGGCAGGCTGATGGATTTGCCGGCAAGGGAGCAGTTTTTTTCGAAAAGACCGGCCTGCCAGGCTTCCCGCAGGGCCGGCAACCCGAACGAAGGGGCGTAGGTCAGGGAATCGGCCGCGGAGATGCCACCGAGCGGTTTCATCAACGAGTCGAGCTGCATGGTCCGGCCGTTTTCAAGGGCAATCCCGATGGTGGCGTTGATGTGTTTGGCCTTTTGTTTGGCCTCCGCGCTTTGGCTGAGAATTCCTTTGGGGAAGAAAAGGTTGCGACCCAGATCGGAGAGCATTTCCAGAATGTGGGGATTGCCGCCGCGGATGATGTGATTGAGTTCGGTTGCCAGGGGATGCATTTTAACGGGTCCTCGGTTTTTGGGGGCTGTGGGCGGTAAGGGGCGGTCTCGATCTTTTGCGGATGCGGTCAAACGCCCGGTTTAAGCCAGTCTGACAAGCGGTTTCTTACTGTCGGGGAGGCAAAAAAGTCAAGGGAAAAGCGCCGCTGCGTCTGCCGGCGGAGCGGCTGGAACCGCGGGGGAAAAAAACCCCGCTTTTCGGAAAAAGCGGGGTTGGCTGCGTGCAGAAAAAAAAGGTTATTTGCCGCCGCGCTTTGAGGCTTTCAACGGGTTGATCTTCTGGCTGCTGACCTTGGTCTCTTTGACCAAGTGGGTGGCCAAATTGCAGTTTCCGTTTTTCCACTTTTTCGAGGGCTCGGGGCATGCGACGCAGTACCAGCCGGTTTCAAACTGTTGGGGTCGGCTGCAGCCGTTGCACTGTTCAACGATCGGGTAGCAGTTGCCGCCGTTGTAGGAGCATCCCTTAGCTGTCATGAATGCGCAGTCCTGACCCTTGCGAATGGTAATACAAATCATTGGAACTACCTCCTTGGAGTATACCGAACATAGAAAGGGCCTGGAAACTGGTGTTTCCGGCCCCATTCTTGTTTAAATTCGGCGTTGATAAACTGGGGCACTCTAAAGGTCAAAAGACGTTTTGTCAACAAAAAAAGAAAAGCGGGCAAGGCGGCCGCCAGATGGCCGCCGGGCAGAAGGGCGTGACGCGGAATTGACCTGTGTATCCCGGGTTGGTGGAGAGGCGCGATCTTCCAAGGCCAGTGCGCCATGTAGCCCAAGGTCTCGTGATTTCCGGCAATAGCAGCCGACCTTGGCCGAAAGCGGCCGCGGCTCTTTGTGGCAGCGGTCGAAAACAATGCTGACCGCCTGCGAGCGGCGGTCTTTTGCCCCGTTCATGCCAGGTTTTCTTAATTTGCTTACTTTTTTCGGCGCAAGAGGTTGCTTTCGGCATCCCAGTTAATATATTTAGAAGTAATTCAATGGTCGGAACCCCTTCCGTCCGTTCCCTGTTCCGGGACTCCCGCCGGTGCCAAGATCGACGCGGACGGCTGCTGGATTCTGGGCAGCTTTCTGTTCGACTTCGATAAGGCCATTGTCAGAGCCGATGCCGTGCCCGAGTTGATAACCGTTGCGGACGTGCTGCGCAAGAATCCGGATCTGCAGATCATAGCCAATGGTCATACCGACAATATCGGCACGGCCGAATACAACCAGGGACTCTCCGAAA
>JAWOJK010000248.1:0-12888 GCA_046481705.1 Desulfobacterales bacterium
ATTTTTAAATCCCGCAGATAAAACGCAGGTGCGCAAAATTAACGGGCATGAGATAAAATTCACCAACCTCAATAAAATCTACTGGCCGAATGAGAAAATCACCAAGCGTGATATGCTCAGCTACTATCACCAGGTTGCACCCTGGATCTTACCCTATCTGAAAAACAGGCCCCAATCTATGAACCGTCATCCCGACGGCATCAACGGAGAGAGTTTTTATTTTAAAAATGTTACAGGAACCGCCCCGGACTGGGTTGAAACCTATAATGTAAACGCTGGGGGGCGGCTTGCGCGCCCGCGTATTGGGCGAAGGGCAAGCCATCAATAGCGATGGGGGTAAAAAAGGGAGTAATGTGTGCGGGTGAAATGTTTCATCTTTATTTCTGTCGCGGGTGATTTTGACGTCCACTAATGCCCGTTCGGCAAGGGTGTGTCAAGAAAATAATTTCAGTTTGCCGGTAGACGACTGTTTGCGGCCGTGTTGGCTTGACATCGGCGCGCCGTTGGACTAAACACAATAATACTTCACGCTGGCCCACGGGCCACCCCGCACTATAGCATCTTTAGCTCATTCCAAAACCGAATACCAACTGAAAGGAGAGTGAACATGGCAGCAAAGCTTATCATGGGAACCGAAATCCGGGAGAAAATACTCAACGAGATTTCTGCCGAGGTCGCCGAAATCAAGGAAAAGCACGGTGTCGTGCCCGGCCTTGTGACCATTCTGGTCGGCGAGAGCCCCGCTTCGATTTCCTACGTCACGCTCAAGATCCAAACCGCTCACCGGGTCGGCTTCCATGAGGTTCAGGACAGCCAGTCGGAAACCATTTCCGAAAAGGATTTGCTGGCACTGATCGAGAAGTACAACAACGACGATGCCATCAACGGCATTCTGGTGCAGCTGCCGCTGCCCAAGCACATCGATGAAAAGAAGGTGCTCAATGCCATCGACCCCGACAAGGATGTGGATGGCTTCCACCCGGTCAATGTCGGCCGGCTGATGATCGGCGGCAGTGAAGTCAAGTTCCCGCCCTGCACCCCGGCAGGCATCCAGGAGATGATCGTACGCGCGGGCGTCGAAACCAGCGGCGCCGAAGTCGTCGTGGTCGGCCGCTCCAACATCGTGGGCAAACCCATCGCCAACATGATGCTGCAGAAGGGGCCGGGGGCCAACTCGACGGTCACCATCGTTCACACGCGCACCAAGGACATGGCTGCACACTGCAAGCGCGCCGATATCCTGATCGTGGCCGCCGGCGTGCCGGACCTGGTCAAGCCCGAGTGGATCAAACCCGGTGCCTGCGTGATTGATGTCGGTGTCAACCGGGTGGGCGAGAAGATCAGCCCCAAGACCGGCAAGAAAGTGGCCATCCTCAAGGGTGACGTCGACTTCGAGGCCGCCAAGGAGATCGCCGGCTCGATTACCCCGGTGCCCGGCGGGGTTGGACCCATGACCATCACCATGCTGATGAAAAACACCCTCAAATCGCTCAAGTTCAAGCTCGGAATCGCCTGATGGCGCCCCGCCCGGGAAGCGTCGGTTGTCGAAGCTGCCCCAGCTGCGCGGAAGATCAGGATCGCGTTTTGTGAAAGGCGAGTTGACGGGTGATCTTTAAACGATGAACAGAAAAGGAGGCGGGATCCCGCCTCCTTTTCTGCCGCTTCGCTCGACCCGCGCCGCGAAGAGCGCCGCATTCCCGCTGCCGGCGGGAGAGAAACACGCGCCAATCGCAAAACGATCCTTACCCTCTGGTTCACGCCCAAGCAGCCCAGGGATGCCGATTGGGACCTTGACATCATTTCCGCTCTTGTGCTAAATTCGGTTCACTTCCTCTCGAAATTCCTGCCGCCGCCGGTGGTCCAGCCGTAACTGATCCAGGTAAATGCTTATGAAACCTAAATTTACGGTGTTCGTCCTCAGCGACAGCGGCATGCCGCTCGCCCGCAAGCGCCTCTCCCGCCGCGCCCTCTACATCTTGGCCACGACGGCCGCCGTGCTGATCCTGGTCTCGGTCGGGATGTTGTGCGACTACCTCCGCCTGAAAAGCGGTTTGACGGCTGCCGACCATTATCCGGCCCAGATCGCCCGCCAGAAAGAGGAGATTCAGCATCAGCGCCGCCAGATTCAACAGTTCGCAGCCGACATCAACCACCTCAAAAACCGGGTGGCGGATTTAAACGCCTTTGAGCAAGAGATCCGCGTGGCGGCCAACCTGGACGACAGCGGCGATCAGGAAAACATCTTCGGTGTCGGCGGACCGCCGCCGGATGACCTGGACACCGAGCTGGCGCTGGCCGAGCAGCACAACAGCCTCATGCGCGATATGCACGCCCAGGTCAGCCTTTTGAAAACGGCCGCCATCCGAAAACAGCAGGACTTGAAAACGCTGTTGACCGGGGTGGAAGCCCAGCGCAACCTGCTGGCCCGGACGCCCACCATCCTGCCCGCCAAGGGGTGGATTTCATCCCGTTTCGGATACCGCAAGTCCCCGTTCAGTGGTCGCCGCGAGTTTCACAAGGGAGTTGACATTGCAGCCAAAAAGGGGTCCCCGGTGGTGGCCACCGCCGATGGCGTCGTCACTTTCTGCGGCGCCAAGGCATCCTACGGCAAAACCATCGTCATCGATCACGGCCACGGCATCATCACCAGCTATGCCCATCTGTCAAAAACCCTGATCAATCGAGGCGATCATGTCAAACGGGGCGACACCGTCGGTCTGGTCGGCAACACCGGCCGCAGCACCGGCCCCCATGTGCACTATGAAGTCCGCCTCAACGGCATGCCGGTCAACCCCCAGAAATACGTTCTTCGCTAGAGTGCCCGCCGCACGGCCGCATTTTTTCGGCCGCAGGTCCGGCCCCTCCCAGGCCCGCTCTTGGTCGCGTTGCTTCCCCCGATTCTCCGCACTTTTCCGTTCTCCGCCCGGCGGGTCTGCCGGCCTGATGCCGGCGATCCGTGGGCGGCTGCCGAAAATCGCCGGTCCCGGCGGCGCCGAATATGGCGGGTGCGCCTTTCAATGTGACCGAATCGGACAATAATGAGCTGAATGTAAAATTGGTGGGAGATCCCACAGGAGGAAAACAAGATATATGTTGATGCATGTTTTAACCAAGCTTTTTGGCAGTAAAAATGAGCGTGAACTCAAAAAACTGCAGCCTCTCGTCGTGCATATCAACTCGCTCGAGCCCGACATTCAGAAATTGGCCGACGACCAGTTGCGCCAGCAGACGCAGCTGTTCCGCGAACGATTGCAACGCGGCGAAACCATTGAGGACCTGCTCCCGGAGGCCTTTGCAACGGTCCGCGAGGCTTCGCTACGCGTGCTGAAAATGCGGCACTTCGATGTTCAGCTGATCGGCGGCATGGTCCTGCACCAGGGCCGGATCGCTGAAATGAAGACCGGTGAAGGTAAAACCCTGGTGGCCACCCTGCCGGCCTACCTCAATGCGCTGGGCGCCAAAGGGGTCCACGTGATCACGGTCAACGACTACCTGGCCCGCCGGGACACCGAGTGGATGGGGCAGGTCTACCGCTTTTTAGGGCTTTCCGTGGGCACCATCCTGCACGGCCTGACCGACCCCGAACGCAAGGTGGCCTACGGCGCCGACATCACTTACGGCACCAACAACGAGTACGGCTTCGATTACCTGCGGGACAACATGAAGTTCAACCTCGAGACGGTGGTGCAGCCCGAGCTCAACTATGCCATCGTCGACGAAGTCGACAGCATCCTGATCGACGAAGCGCGAACGCCGCTGATCATCTCCGGCCCGGCGGAAAAATCAACCAGCCTGTATTACGATGTCAACGCCATCATCCCGCGCCTGGTCAGGGAAAAGGACTTCACCATCGACGAAAAGGCCCGGGCCTCCACCATGACCGAGGAGGGTGTCGCCAAGGCCGAAAAGCTTCTCCAGGTGGACAACCTCTACGACCCCAAGAACATCGAACTGTTGCACCACATCAACCAGGCCCTCAAGGCCCACAGTCTTTTCAAGCGCGACGTGGACTATATCGTCAAAAACGGCGAGGTGATCATCGTCGATGAGTTCACCGGGCGCCTCATGCCGGGCCGGCGCTACAGCGAGGGCTTGCACCAGGCGCTGGAAGCCAAGGAAAACGTCAGGATCGAAAACGAAAACCAGACCCTGGCAACCGTCACCTTTCAGAATTACTTCCGAATGTACACCAAGCTGGCCGGCATGACCGGAACGGCCGACACCGAGGCCGCCGAGTTCAAGAAGATCTACAACCTGGATGTCAGCGTTATCCCCACCAACCAGCCCATGGTCCGCAAAGATTATTCGGACATGATCTACAAGACCAAGCGCGAGAAATTCGAAGCGGTCATCGAAGAGATCGACGAACTGCACAAAAAAGGGCAGCCCACCCTGGTGGGCACCATTTCCATCG
This sequence comes from Desulfobacterales bacterium, assembly GCA_046481705.1. Lineage (GTDB taxonomy): Bacteria > Desulfobacterota > Desulfobacteria > Desulfobacterales > JAABRJ01 > JAABRJ01. Next base: position 4,415 of record JAWOJK010000248.1, read on the forward strand.
ATGTTTCCGAGGACCTCAGCCAGAAGCTCAAGAGACGCGGCATCCCCCACACCGTGCTGAACGCCAAGAACCACGAAGGCGAGGCCGAGATCGTCGCTCAGGCCGGGCAGCGCGGGGCCGTGACGATCTCCACCAACATGGCCGGCCGCGGGACCGACATCGTGCTCGGAGAAGGGGTCACCGAACTGGGCGGGCTGCACATCATCGGCACCGAGCGCCACGAAAGCCGTCGCATCGACAACCAGCTGCGCGGCCGTGCGGGCCGGCAGGGGGACCCGGGCTCCTCGCGTTTTTACCTGGCCCTGGAAGACGATCTGCTGCGGATCTTCGGCGGCGAGCGGATTACCGGGATCATGGAAAAGCTCGGGATGGAAGACGGCGAGCCGATCGAAAACGCCCTGATCACCCGCTCCATTGAAAGCGCCCAGGCCAAGGTCGAGGCGCACAACTTTGAAATCCGCAAGCAGCTGCTGGAATACGACGACGTCATGAACCAGCAGCGCGAGGTCATCTACCAGCAGCGCCGCGAGGCCCTGCGGGGCGAGGACCTCAAAGGCGACATCGAGGAGATGATCTATGAGAAGGCCGAGACCATCGCCAACCTCTTTGCCGATGAACACAAGCTGGCCGAGGACTGGGATTTCAAGGGGCTGCGCGCCGCGGTCTTCCAGCAGTTCAATTTCAATCTGCCGGAGTTTGCGGCCGACACCCTTGACGGGTTGACGGCCGAGGGGCTCTCCGAGTTGATCGCCGAGGAAAGCCTTCGGATATACAACGAGAAGGAGGCGGCCATCGGGGCGGCGGACTTCCGGCAGCTGGAGCGGATTGTGATGCTCCAGGTGGTGGACAATCTCTGGAAGGACCACCTGCTCAGCATGGATCACCTCAAGGAGGGGATCGGCCTGCGGGGCTATGCCCAGCAGAACCCGTTGATCGTCTACAAGAAGGAAGGCTTTGAAATGTTCAACGAGATGATCGCGCGGGTCAAGGAGGAAACCCTCGGGCTGCTGTTCCGGGTTCAGATCGCCGAGCCTGAAAAAATCCAGGAGTTGCACAAGCCCAAGCCGCAGGCCATGGTTCTCTCCCACGGGGATGCCGCCACCGCCAAGAAACCGGTGCAGCGCAAGGCCCTGAAGGTGGGCCGCAACGATCCCTGTCCGTGCGGGAGCGGCAAAAAATTCAAAAAATGCTGCGGCAAATAATTGAATGCCCCCCAGCGCTGCAACTGGACGTTTTAGGCCGCCATCACATGAGGAGGAAAAATGCCATTTGAATGCATCATCTTTGAAAAGGAGGCGGGAATCGCCACCATCAAGCTCAACCGCCCGAAGGTTCTCAACGCCATGAACAAACAGATGTGGCTCGAGATCCAGGCGGCGCTCGAGGACGTCAGAGCCGATCCGCAAGCCGCTGCCGTGATCTTTACCGGCGCGGGGCGGGCCTTTTCCAGCGGTGCGGACCTCAAGGAGTCCAAGACCCGCAGCCTGGAAGACTACCGCGATTACCTCGTGGCCTTGCAAGAGGCCTCGCGGCGGATCATCCGCTTTGAAAAACCCACCATTGCCGCCATCAACGGCTATGCCTTGGGCTCGGGCTACGAGCTGGCGCTGGCCTGCGACCTGCGGCTGGCCGCCGAGGATGCTCAGATCGGCTCCCCCGAGGCCAAGGTCACCTCCTCGGTCACCGGCGGCGCCATGCGGCTGGTCCAGAACCTGATCGGACCCGGCAAGGCCCGGGAGCTGCTCTTTACCGCCGACACCATCGACGGGCGCGAGGCCGAACGCATCGGGCTGGTGAACCGCGCGGTCCCGGCGGACGGGTTGATGGCCGCCGCGCGCCAACTGGCCGCCAAAATCTGCGCCAATTCAGCTTTTTCGCTGAAGATGATCAAGAAGGGTCTCCTGATGGCCCAGGACGGCGTGAGCCTCGAGGCCCTGATGGACTTTGAAGTCGAGGCCTGTCTGGCCTGTGTGTCCACCAAGGAGCGCCAGGCCTCCTTGACGGCCTTTGCCGAGCGCAAACAATGACGGTTGCCGCAAAAAGCATTTTACCCCGCCGTGCGGAGTTTTTTGCAGAAAGGAACTTTGATGGGTACCCCGGGGATAGGCCGGGAGTTGACAATTCCGATGCGCCGCTGTTCATTTTCTTGTGCGGACAAGAAAACGAACCAAAAGAAGCCGCCCGCGTCCCGGGGCCCTTCGGGCTGCCCTGCGCTTCTCGCAGCCGGCGGGCCCTGTGGAACTCGCTTGCGCTCAGACAGCCACAGGGCCTTTATCGCCGGCTGCTGCGATGCTCGGCCCGGGACGATGGGACATAAAACGACTCGAGATTTGAGCGCCGTAACTCGGCGCTTTTTTCGAAGCCGTCTGGTTTTTGACTTTTTAGCGCTTCATCAACAGTGAGATCCGGCCGCGGTTGAAGGCTGGCCCCGCGCCCGGATGACATCCACCCCCACTTTGCAGGAAAGCCAAAATGACTCTCGAACGCATTCTCAACGCCGACTCGGTTGCGATTGTCGGCGCTTCCCGCAATGAAACCAAAAGAGGCTTCCAGGCCATTCGCACCCTTCTTGAAGAGAAGTTCGAAGGCGAGATTTATCCCGTCAACCCCAAAGAATCCTCCGTCCTCGGGCTTCACTGCTACGCCAAGGTCACCGACATCGAAGGCCCGGTGGACATCGCCCTGATCACCACCCCGGGGCGCTCGATTCCGGCCGTGCTGGAGGAATGTGGCCAGAAGGGAGTCAAAGGTGCGGTCATCATCGCCGGCGGATTCGGCGAAACCGGGGAGGCCGGCCGCAAGCTTGAAGCGGCGATGATGGCCGTCGCACGCCAATACGGCATCCGTCTGATCGGACCCAACACCTCCGGGATGCTCAACCTCAAGAAAAACCTCAACCTGGTCGGGCTGCGGGACGCTCCCAAGGGCGATATCGCGCTTCTGGCCCAGTCCGGCAATATGGCCCTGACCCTCATCACGGAAGCCAAAATCAAGAGCCTGCGGGGGTTTTCCTACTATGTGGGGGTCGGCAACGAGGCGGATATCAAGTTTCACGAGTACCTCGAGTTTTTTCGCCAAGACCCCGATACCAAGGCCATCCTGATGTACGTGGAGGGCATGCGCGACGGCCGCCGCTTTCTCCAGCAGGCCTACAAAACCACCCAGGAAAAGCCCATCGTGCTGCTCAAGAGCGGGCGCTCGAGCACCGGCAAGCTCTCGGCGGGGTCTCACACCGGGGCGCTGGCGGGCATCTCCGAGGTGGCCAAAACGGCCTTCGGGCGCGCCGGCATCATCGTGATCGAAAATTCCGACGAGCTTTTCCCGGCGGTTGAATCCCTGTCCAGTCTGCCGCCCCTGAAAAACAACAACGTGGCGATTCTGGCCGATGGCGGCGGGCATGCCACCATCGCCGCCGACCTGCTGTCGGATATGGGCATCACGATTCCGAAACTCTCCGAAAAAACCCAGGAGCGGCTCAGGGCCATCCTGCCGGCGGCCGCCTCACTGCGCAACCCGGTCGACGTGGCCGGCGGCACCGACGCCGATCCGACCATCTTCGCCGACTGCGCCGAGGTGCTGCTGAAAGACGGCAATGTCGGCGGGCTGCTGATCGTCGGGCTGTTCGGCGGCTACGGCATCCGCTTTGCCGCGTCGCTGGCCCTCAAGGAGGAGGACGCGGCCCACCGCATGGGCAAGATGGTCGCCAAAAGCAAAAAACCCATCGTTCTCCACAGCCTCTACAGCTCCGAGAAACCCCATTCGCTGCACCTGCTGCGCTACTACGGGATCCCGGTTTACGACTCCCTGGATGTGGCCTGCAAATCAATGGGGGTCCTGGCGCAATACGGCAACTACCTCAAAAGCTATCACGCCAAATCCAATTTCGTGTTGAACTGGGGGGCCAAGGCCAAGGCCCAAGGCAACCGCCTGATCGCGGCCGCGCGCGCGGAAAAGCGGGCCTATCTGCTGGAGCCGGAAGCCAAGGCGCTGCTTGCACTGCACGATGTGCCGGTGCCTGCCGAGGGGGTCGCCCACAGCGTGGAGGAGGCGCTGGCGCTGGCCGGTGGCTTCAGCGGCAAGGCGGTTTTAAAGATCGTTTCGCCCGACATCCTGCACAAGAGCGACGCCGGGGGCGTGCGGGTCAACCTGGAAGGCCCCGCGGCGATAGCAAACGCCTATGCGGAAATCCTTGACAACGCCCGGCGCTACAACCCCCGGGCCGAGATTCGCGGGGTGCTGGTGTCCCCCATGGCCCGCGAAGGGATGGAGGTCATTATCGGCACCAAACGGGACGACCAGTTCGGCCCGGTCATCATGTTCGGTTTAGGTGGGGTGCTGGTGGAGATTCTCAAGGACGTGGCCTTCCGGGTCCTGCCGATTTCGCACCTCTCGGCCGAGAAGATGATCGCGGAAATCAAGTCCGCGCCCCTGCTGGACGGGTTCCGGGGTATTCCCGCCTGCGACAAAAAGGCCCTGCGCAAGCTGCTGGTGAAATGCTCCGAGATTATCGAAGCCTACCCCGACATCCAGGAAATGGACTTAAACCCCGTCATCAGCCACGAAAAGGGGCTGAGCATCGTGGATGCCCGCATCATTTTGAGCCCAGAGCCCTGAGCGTCGCTCAAAAAGTATTTTACCCCGCCGTGCGGTGTTTTTGCAGCAAGGAACGTTGACAGGTACCCCGGGGATCGGCCGGGAGTTGACAATTCCGATGCGCCGCGGTTCATTTTCTTGTGCGGACAAGAAAACGAACCAAAAGAAGCCGCCCGCGTCCCAGGGGCCCTTTTGATCGGCAGCCGCTCACGGCGCAAACAGGGTTTCGAAAACGCGCCAGAAGTCGGGAAAAGATTTTTTGACGCAGCCGGGGTCCCGGATCACCACCCCGGGAACTTTCAACCCGGCCAGGGCAAAGCTCATGGCGATGCGGTGGTCGTCATAGGTGTCAATCACGGCACCGGCCGGCTGGCCGCCGGTGATGGTCATGCCGTCGGCCCGCGCCTGGGCTGAAACCCCCATCCGGTTGAGTTCGCGCACCACGGCGGCGATGCGGTCACTTTCCTTGGCTTTGAGGTGCGCGACGTTGCGAATGGCGGTCGTGCCGCGGGCAAAGGCCGCAACCACCGCAAGCGTGGGCACCATGTCGGGCATGTCGCCCATATCCGCTGAGATGGCGCATAGCGGGCCGCCGCTGACGGCGATGCCGTCCGCGCCGGCCGCCACGCGGCAGCCCATCGCCGCCAGCAGCTCGATGAAGCGGCTGTCGCCCTGCAGGGAACTCCTGGCGGTGCCCCGCACGGTGATCGTGGTGCCCGTGAGTGCCGCCGCCGCCCAGAAGTATCCCGCCTGGGAGGCATCCGCCTCCACCCGGTGATGACCCGCACGGTAGCACTGGCCGCCGTCGACCCGGAAGCGCTGGTAGCCGTCCCGGTTGACCGATACCCCAAAGGTTTCCATGGTGGCCACGGTCATGTCGATGTAGGGGCGCGAGACGGGGCCGGCGGTGATGGTGATGTCCAGCCCATCGACGGTGTAGGGCGCTATCAGCAGCAGGGCCGAAAGGTACTGGCTGCTCAGGCGACAGTCGAGGGACAGCTTTCCGCCCCGCACGCTGCCGCCGGTGATGGTCAGGGGCGGACAGTCGTTTTTTTCCAGTGTTTGCACCGCGACGCCGATCTGGGCCAGGCCGTGGACCAGCTCGGCGATCGGTCGGCTGCCCATCCGCTCGGTTCCGGTGAGCAGGTACTGCCCGCGGCCCAGGGCCGCGACGGCAGTCAAAAGCCGCATGGAGGTCCCCGAGTTGCCGAGATACAGGGGCTCGCGGCAGGCGTTCAGCCGGCCGCCGGTCCCCGTGACCGCGAATGTGCCGTCGGCCTCGGTTGCGATTGCCGCACCCAGCTGGCAGAGGGCGCGGGCGGTCAGGGTGGTGTCCTCGCTGTGCAGCGGGTTTTCCAGGCGACTGCCGCCGGCTGCCAGGGCGGCGGCGATCAGCATGCGGTGCGTAAAACTCTTCGAGCCCGGCACCGCGACGCAATTTTCGGGCTTCAACGGCCGGGGCGTAATGGTCTGCATGATGGATCCCTTCGGTTGCAGTTCGATGGGTGTGGCACCGTCAGAGTAATAAAACTCAGCTTGAACCGCTGCCGGCGGCCAGGGCGGCGTGCACGGCGTGCGCCATGGCCTCGGTCGGGGCGGCCTGCCCGGTCCAGAGTTCAAATTGTCGGGCGCCCTGGTGGACGAACATGGCGGTGCCGGGGATTGTCCGGCAGCCGCGGCGCGCGGCGGCCGCCAGCAGCGGCGTTTGCAGCGGGGTGTAGACGATGTCCATGACGACCATCCCGGTTTGCAGCAGGTCGACCGGGACCGGCAGGGCGTCGCCGAACTGCCGCATGCCCAGGGGGGTGGTGTTGACGAGAATCTCGCAGGCAAGCCCGGCGGCTTCGGCGAGCGGGCGGAAGTCCGCGCCCAGGCGCTGGGCCAGTTCCTCTCCGCGGGCGAGCGAGCGGTTCACGATGGTCACCCGGGCGCCGGCGCCCTGCAGGCCGAAGGCCACCGCCCGGGCCGCCCCGCCGGCGCCGATCACGACCGCCGTGCGCCCCGCCACGCTGGTGTGCGCGCAGAGCGCCCGCAGCGCGCCATCGGCGTCGGTGTTGGCCCCGAGCAGGCGGCCGTTGCGGTTGACCACCGTGTTGACCGCCCCGATCCGGCGGGCGGTCTCGTCGACCTCATCCAAAAGCGGCATGATGGACACCTTGTGGGGGATGGTCACGCTGGCCCCCCGGATGGCCAGTGCCCGCATGGCCGCCGCACAGGCGGCAATGTCTGCGCTGCCGAAGGCGAGGTAGACGCTGTTGATCCCCAGGGCCTCAAACGCGGCGTTGTGCATCGTCGGGCTCAGGCTGTGGGCCACCGGGTCGCCGAAAACTCCGTAAAGGGTGGTGGCCGCGTCGATCGGGTGCGGGCTCATGGGCGCTGCTCCTGTGACTCGCCCCCGGCCCGCGGGTAGGAGCCCAGCCACTTGAGAAAACGGCTCAGGGCTTCCATCTCGGCCACTGTTTGCCGGACCTGCGGGTCCCGCATATGCCCTTCGAGATCCGCGAAAAACATGTAGCTCCAGTTTTCATGGCGGGCCGGGCGCGACTCCAGTTTGACCATGTTGATGCCGGCGTCGGCCATCGGTTTCAAGGTGCGGTAGAGGGCGCCGGGCACGTGCGAGGTGACGAACATGATCGTGGTTTTGTCGCAGCCCGTAACCGGCGGGGCGTCGCGGCCGATGACCAGAAAGCGGGTGGTGTTGCGGGGGCTGTCTTCGATCCGCGCCGCCAGGACGCTCAGGTTGTAGATGCCGGCGGCCTCCTGGCTGGCGATGGCGGCTGCCCCGCTTTCGGCTGCCGCCCGGCGGGCGGCCAGGGCCGTGGACCCGCATTCCACCAGGCGGGCGTCGGGCAGGTGTTTGCGCAGCCAGCGGCCGCACTGGGCAAAGGCATGCGGATGGGAATATACCACCCGGATGGCATCCGCGGCGGCCTCCGTGGAGAGCAGCCCGTGGCAGATGGGGAAGTAGATTTCGGCACAGATCTTGATATCCGAGTCGTAAAACAGGTCCAGGGTGCTGTTGACCGACCCCTCGATGGAGTTTTCCACCGGCACCACACCGTAATGGAAGGCCTGCCGTTCGACTTCGCCGAAAACCTCGCGGATGCTTACTTGGGGGGTGAAATTGGCGAAGTGGCCGAAGTGGTTCATGGCCGCCATGTGGGTGAAGGTGGCCTCCGGGCCGAGGTAGGTGACCAGCTGTGGGCTCTGGATTTCCCGCGAGACCGACATGATCTCCCCGAAAATGTGGCGCAGGGCGCTGTCGCTGATGGGCCCCGGGTTGTGGTCCAGGATTTGTCGCAGGACGGTCGCTTCCCGCCCGGCATCCAGGACCGGGGCCCCCTGGCGCGCTTTCAGCTGGCCGATCTGTTTGGCATACCCCAGGCGTTGGTTGAGCAGCGTCAGGAGTTCCCGGTCGACGCTGTCGATGGCCGTTCGGAGGGGCTCCAGTTCCGGGGGGGGACTATTTTTCGGTGATGGTTTCATCGATTTTGTACCCGAAATGCCGGCCGCTGGCCTCCACCGCCGTTAGGACGGTGTCGCCGGGTTTGAGGTTGACAATCGAGATCGGCTGGCCATCGGGTTGGGTCAACCGGACGGTCTCGGCGTTCTGCAGCAGGACGCTCGCCGCCTTATCGCCGATGGCGGCCGTCACCAGCATCAGCGGCCGCTTTTCGATCTTCAGGCGCCCCACCACCCCGGGGACCGTGTTGCCCTGGTAGTCGCCGATCTGGATGCTGTCGCCGGGGGAGAGCTCGGATAGATACCGGGTGCGCCCGCCGGGGATGCGGGTGTAGGCATGCACCGGTCCGGCGTTGACGCGGAAGGGCCGCGGCGCCACATAGGGGTTGGCGAGGCTCTCGGCGTGCACCAGGAAACGG
>JAWOJK010000276.1:0-2607 GCA_046481705.1 Desulfobacterales bacterium
TTGGGACGCGGTACGCAGCCTTTTCGGCGGCAAGGGGGCCAACCTGGCGGAAATGACCCGCATCGGGGTGCCCGTGCCGCCCGGTTTCATCGTCACCACCGAAGCCTGCAACGCCTACCTGGACGGCGGCGGCGCCTTTCCCGACGGAATGTGGGAGCAGCAGCTGACGGCGCTGGCGGCCATCGAGGCGCGCGCCGCCAAAAAATTCGGCGACCGCCGCAACCCGCTGCTGGTCTCCTGCCGCAGCGGGGCCAAGTTCTCGATGCCCGGCATGATGGACACCGTGCTCAACATCGGCCTGAACGATGCCACCGCCGAGGGCATGCTGACCCTGACCAGCGATGCGCGCTTTGTCTTCGACGCCTACCGCCGCCTGGTTCAGATGTTCGGCAGCGTGGTCATGGGACTTCCCGACGAGGTCTTCGAGGAGTATCTGACCGCTACCCGCCGCCGGGCCGGCGTGCAGACCGACGCCGAGCTCACCGCCGAGCAGTGGCAGGACGTGACCGCCGAGTTCAAGCGCATTTTCCGGCGGCGCGCGGCGCGCAATTTCCCCGAAGACCCCCTGGAGCAGCTGCAGCTGGCCACCGAGGCGGTGTTCAAAAGCTGGAACGGCAAACGCGCCATCGACTACCGCAAGGCCGCCAACATCCCCCACGACCTCGGGACCGCGGTCAACATCGTCAGCATGGTGTTCGGCAACATGGGCGATGACAGCGCCACCGGGGTGGCCATGACCCGCAACGGTTCCACCGGGGAAAAGCACATCGAGGGCGACTACCTGACCAACGCCCAGGGCGAGGACGTGGTCGCCGGCATCCGCATGACCAAGGACATCTCCCAGCTGAAGGAGGAGATGCCCGCGGCCTACGACGAATTTGAAAAAATCGCCCAGCGCCTGGAAAGCCACTACCGCGAGATGCAGGATGTGGAGTTCACCATCGAGAAGGGCAAGCTCTGGATGCTGCAGACCCGCGACGGCAAACGCACCGCCCAGGCCGCGGTGCGCATCGCGGTGGACATGGCCGAGGAGGGGCTGATCAGCCGCGAGGAGGCCGTCTTGCGGGTCAGCGCCGATCAGGTGGATTTCTATCTGCACCCCCAGTTCAGCCTGGAGGCGATCCAAATCGCCAAGGAGATGGGCAACCTGCTGGCCACCGGCCTCAACGTCTCACCGGGCGCGGCCGTGGGCGTGGTGGCGCTGGATGCCGATGTGGCCGAGGTCTGGGCCAAGGAAGAGGGCCGGCAGGTGATCATGGTGCGCGCCGAAACCAAGCCCGACGACGTGCACGGCATGCTGGCGGCCGAGGGCATTCTCACCAGCCGCGGCGGCCGCACCAGTCACGCCGCCCTGGTGGCCCGCCAGTTCGGCAAACCGGCGGTGGTGGGGGTCGCCGAGCTGGAAATCGACATGAACAAGCGCCGCATCAAGTTCCGCGACACCGTCATCAAGGAGGGCGAGTGGATTTCCATCGACGGCACCCTGGGCGAAGTGTTCAACGGCAAGCTGACCACCACCATATCGGATATCAAGGATCCGTGGCTGCTGAAGCTGCTGGGCTGGGCAGATGAATTCCGCACCTTAGGGGTCTGGTGCAACGCGGATTACCCCCGCGATGCGCAGCGCGCCCGCGAGTACGGCGCCGAGGGCATCGGCCTGTGCCGCTCGGAGCACATGTTCTTCGAGGCCGAACGCCTGCCGTTCGTCCAGAAGATGATCATGACCGACCTGCCGATCGAGCGCCAGGAGGCCCTGGATGCCGTCCTGCCGTTTCAGCGCGAGGATTTCGTCGGCCTTTTCCAGGCCATGGACGGTCTGCCGGTCATCATCCGCCTGCTGGATCCGCCCCTGCACGAATTTTTGCCCAATCACTTCGAGCTCCTGCACGAGCTCTCGGATCTGAAGATCCGCCTGCAGCATGCCGCCACCCTCCAAGAGGTCGACGAGCTGCTGGACCAGTACAAGAAAAAGGAGCGGATTCTGCAGCGGGTCGAAAGCCTGCGGGAGCAGAACCCCATGCTGGGGCTGCGCGGCGTACGCCTGGGGATTCACGTGCCCGAGCTGACCATTATGCAGGTGCGGGCGATTTTCGAAGCGGCCTGCCGGGTCGCCAAGGAAGGCGGCAGCGTGCACCCGGAGATAATGATCCCCCTCACGGCGCACGTCAACGAGCTCAAAATCCAGCGGCAGATTCTGGAAGCCGAGGCCCGCCAGGTAATGGCCGAGCAGGGCCTGGAAATCGATTACAAATTCGGCACCATGATCGAAGTGCCGCGGGCAGCCCTGACCGCCGACGAGCTCGCGGAATACGCGGAGTTCTTCTCTTTCGGGACCAACGACCTGACCCAGACGGTCTTCGGGCTTTCACGCGACGACGCCGAGTCCGGCTTCCTGATCGAGTACATGGAGCGCCAAATCCTGCCCAACAACCCCTTTGCCACCATCGACCGCGAGGGGGTCGGCGAACTGATGCGGATTGCGGTCGCCAAGGGGCGCGGGGTCAAACCGGACCTGGAAATCGGGATCTGCGGCGAGCACGGGGGGGAGGCCCACTCCATCAGCCTGTGCCATGAAATGGGACTGACCTACGTCTCCTGCTCCCCCTA
>JAWOJK010000325.1:0-9435 GCA_046481705.1 Desulfobacterales bacterium
CCTCAATCCATCGGTTTCGACTAAACGCCGCCGTTAGGTGGCACCCAATCGCAGATGCGCCCTACTGTGATCAACGAACGCTTGACCTGGTGACCCGGCTCTCCGCCCTTTCCCCCCGGACTACGAGTTCTTCCGGACGGTGCCATTTCTGAAGGCCATTCATCGCGACGCGGTCTGCCCGCTGCTGAACATCATCCGCCACCAACCGGTAAAGGCCGGGGAGACCTTCATCACCCAGGGGGAGGAGGGCGATGCGTGTTTCTTCGTTCACACTGGGACCTGCCGGGTGGTTCTGGAAAAGCAGGGCGAACGCCACGTCGTGGGCCTGGTCAAGGAGCGGGAGTTTGTCGGCGAGATGGCCCTTCTGACCGGCGAGCCCCGCAGCGCGCACGTGGAGGCGGTGACCGATCTCAAGCTGTGGCGCATTCCCAGCGATGTTTTCGAAGGGATGCTCCAGGCCGACCCGGAGGTGGCCACATTTCTCACCGAGATCGTCGCCGAGCGGTTCGCCTCCCGCAAGCTGACCGCCGACCGGCGGATCGGCAAATACCTCATCACCGCCATCCTGGGCCGGGGCGCCTTCGCGGTGGTTTACACCGGCTATCACGCGGACCTCAACCGCCCGGTGGCCATCAAGATGCTGCGCCACGACATGGCCATCAACCCGGAGTTTCTGACCAACTTTCGCAGAGAAGCGCAGACCATCGCCAACCTCAACCACGAGAACATCGTCAAGGTCTTCGACATCGAGGAGCGCTTTCGCACCGTCTTCATCATCATGGAGCACCTGGAGGGAAGAACCTTGCAGGAGCTGCTCGACGCGGTCGGCCGGCTGTCCGTGCGGGACGCGCTCAAAGTCCTGGCCCAGATCTGCCGCGGAATAGCCTACGCCCACGAAAAGGACATCGTCCACCAGGACATCAAGCCGAGCAACATCTTCATCCTCCCGGACGGCCAGGTCAAGATCCTCGACTTCGGCCTGGCCTGTTCGTGCGGATCCGAAAACCCGCTCACCGGCACCCCCTTCTACATGTCCCCCGAGCAGGTGGAATGCCTGCCGGTGGACGAGCGTACCGACATCTTCGCTCTGGGCCTGACCGCCTTCAAAATGGTGAGCGGCCGCCGACCCTTCGATGAAGAGGACCCGCTGGCTGTCATGGATCACATCGTCGAGCGCGACATCCCCGACCCGGCCGATTTCGTGCCGGACCTGCCGGCCCCGCTTCGGGACTTCATCCTGAGAGCCTGTGCCCGCGACCCCAAGGCCAGATACCGGAGCGTCGGGCAGGCGCTGGCGGAGATCGCGCCCTTGGTGCGCCAGATGGGCCTGCGCCTCGAGCACACCGAACTTCAGAAATGCAAGCTGTCGACCTTGATCCTGATGTATCGCGAAGACCAACAGATCCCGTTGAACCGGCTGCTGGAGGACTTCAGCGACAAGGCCAAGCAAATCGGCGTCATTTTAAGGGGTGCGGACTTTAAGGACGTCTGAAACGGGCGAAAGGGGCTCCGGCCATGCCGAACAACGATGCCCACAACTGCTGGTCGGCCGCGCGCAACAACAATGCGCCCGAAACCGCAACAACGACATCGGTTTCCGTCTCGCCAGGCCCTTGGCTCTTGAGCCCTTGGCCCCGGCGGCCGCGGGGAGTGCCGTGAGGGGCGCGAAGCGCTGCCGTAGCGTGAGCCGGCAGCGGCGGAGCGAACCGAACGCAGCGGCTGGGACGGGGCTTCGCGCCAAGGGGCGTGCCCCAAAGGGGGGTACAGGGGGATTTATCCCCCTACCGGCGCGCAGCGCCCCGGACCTGCGGGTCGTGGACGGCGTGGATCTGGGCGGGCGGCCCAATGTCACAACGTCACTCCCCGGGCTGGGTTTGGCTGCACCCGGTTCCGGGGCAGTCAATGCCCGCAAAAGGGTGTTTTTCAGCACAACACTCCCAATTGCAGGCGGCTGTATTATCCCCAAAGCCGCGAAAGTTGCGCGTTTTCTGAGACCCCATGACAAACAGGAGCGTGAGCCATGACCACTGCCAAATCATTTCATGTTGCCGGCCTGGAAGGCGCCACTGGAAGCCTCACCACCCGGGAGGTCACCATTTCCTCCAACCGGCGGCTGCTGCCGCGGGGCTTGCGGGAATCCGGGGCCGACGAGATGGTGGTTCATTCGGATGAAGTGGTCCGGGTGGAGCTAGACAACGGCTTCGTTCTGTGGACGCGGGCGGATGACCTCGTCGCCGAACACGGGACCCGGGTCCTCGGCCGCGGCGGCGAGCCTGCCTGGGAGATCGCCCTGCGGGAGCCCAGCCGCATCCGGCAGCGGGGGGAGCGCGGCTGGTTGAAGCTGGGCATCCGGGTATTGGATTTTTTCGGCATCGATCTGGCCGGTAAAACCGCCCACGGCCTGAGCCACAAGTTCGAGGCCAGGCAACTGGGCGGCAATCCCCCCGGGCTCTACCGCTGCCGGATGACGGGGGACTTCTCCCTTCTGCCGGTGGATGCCGAAAACCCCGTTGGCGAGGGTAAGGGGCCGATCCTGGTCTTCCTCCACGGCACCGCATCCAGCACCCGGGGGAGTTTCGGGAAACTGTGGGAAGCTAAAAACTCCCAGGGAGAAGAGGCCCGCAAGGTCCTGGGAGAGACATACGGGGAGCGCGTTTATGCCTTCGAACACCGCTCGCTGACCCAAAGCCCCATTCAGAACGCGTTGGAATTGGCACAGCTCTTCCCAGATGGCGCGCAGCTTCATCTGGTCAGCCACTCCCGGGGCGGCCTGGTGGGCGAGTTGCTCTGCCTTGCCCAGCGCGACACGGAAAAAGACCCCCTCAAAGCCGACTATATGGAACTCTTCAAAGCCGACCGCACCATCGGCCGCCAGCTTGGCCTGAAGCCGCTGGATCCGGAATCCGCCAAGGCCAGAGACGAGGCTTATACAAAGGATCGCGGCATGTTGGCAGAGTTGCGGGACCTTCTGGATCTCAAAAAGGTCCAGGTGACCCGATTCGTCCGGGTGGCCTGCCCGGCGCGCGGCACGACCCTGGCTTCGGGACGCCTGGACCGGTGGTTGTCAGTGCTGGATTTCATCAGCGGCAAGGGGTTTTTCGGGGACGCGGTGGATTTTCTGCTGGCGGTGGTCAAAGAGCGCACCGACCCCCGAACGCTGCCGGGTCTGGAGGCGATGATGCCGGGCTCGGCGCTCACCCGGCTGCTGCATCACCCGGATCTGAAAACCGGGGCCGATCTCGCGGTGATCTCCGGGGATATCGAGGGCGAGACCCTCTGGGGGCAGATCAAGCTGCTGGCCACCGACTGGTTCTACGGCGCCGAGCACGACCTGGTGGTCAACACCGGCTCCATGTACGGCGGTATCCGGCGCCCGGAAAAAGGCGCGCGCTTTCAGTTCGATCAGGGCGCCGCGGTGTGCCATTTCAACTATTTTGAAAACAAAAAAAGCATCAACTGGCTGGTCTCGGGTCTGACCCGCAGCGATGCCGGCGACGGCGGCTTCCAACTGATCGAGAAAGCCAAGCATGAAGAGCCGCGCTGGCGCGAGGCCGTGCGCCGCAGCCGGGCAGTCAGCACGCCGAGGCCCCTGGCGGTGGTGCTGCCGGGGACCATGGGCAGCGCGTTGCGCGTGGACGGTGCCCCGGTCTGGCTGAACTACTGGGCGTTGATGTGGGGGGGACTGGAACGCCTCAAAGCGCCCGTAGATCGGATCGCGCCCACCGATCTGCTGGACCAGTTCTACGGCCCTCTGCTGGAGTTTCTGGCGCGCAGCCACCGCGTGGAGATATTCCCCTACAACTGGCGCGACTCGGTTCGCGGTGCGGCCCAAAAGCTGGCGGACAGACTTGAAGACTGGCTGCCAGAAGCCGAGCGTAGCGGGCAGCCGGTGCACATCATCGCCCACTCCATGGGCGGTCTCGTGGTGCGCGCCATGATGGGCGACGGCGACCGCGGCGGCAAACTCTGGCAGCGGATCGCGGCGCTGCCCAACAGCCGCTTCCTGATGCTGGGCACCCCCAACCACGGCTCCTACGAGGCCATGCGCTGGTTGACCGGTTTCAACCCCACCCAGGCCAAGCTCGCCCTGCTCGACCTGAAAAACGACATGGTCGAGATCATCAATATCGTCCGAAAGTTCCCCGGTCTCCTGGAACTGCTGCCCTTCGCCGCGGGGGACCCGGATTTCAGCCAACCGGGCCTGTGGCGGGACTTGCAACAGCAAATGGCCGCGCGCTGGGAAACAGCCGGTGAAGCGGTTCTGGCAGAGGCCAAAACCACCTGGGATGCGCTGAGCAAAATTGTTCCCGACCCGAAAGTCAGCGTTTACGTGGCGGGCTCCCAGCGGGCGACCGTCGCCGACTACCAGCTGGTGCCCTATGAGGAAGCCTACCTGTCGGGCCGAAAACGGCTGGAATTCCAAGGCACTGCGGAAGGCGACGGCACCGTGACCTGGGCCTCCGGCGCCATCGGCAACGTGCCGGTCTGGTATGTGGAGGATACGGCCCACGACGAGCTTTGCGCCAAAAAACGGGCATTTCCCGGGTATCTCGAACTGCTGATGACGGGGACCACCACCCGTCTGTCAAAGGTGCCGCCGCTGGCGGTTCGCGCGGGGCGGCGGCCGGAAAGCCTTTTCAGCATGCCCCTCGTGCCCCCCAGCGACGGCATTCCCGACGAGGAGAGCCTGCTCGGCTTTGGCTTTGGCCCCAGCCGGCCCTTCGACCCGGCCGCGGCCGGCCGGGGGGTGCCCGCCATCACGGTCAGCATCCGGCACGGGGACTTGGCCTACGCCTCCCACCCGGTCCTGGTGGGCCATTACTGGGGGGACACCATCGTCAGCGCGGAGGAGGCCTTGGACCGCCGGCTGGACAAGATGCTTTCGGAGCGGCGCGATCTGGGCATCTACCCCGGGCGGCTGGGCACCCACGCCCTGTTCTTCAACCGGAAAAAAGATGTCCGGCCGGGGGGTGCCATCGTCGTCGGGCTGGGGCAGGTGGGCGAGATCTCGCCCAACCTTCTCACCTCCTGCGTGCGCGATGCCCTGCTGGATTATGCGCTGAAGGCGGCCCAGTGGCCGGATGAACGCTTCGGGCCCATCGGGGGGCCCCGCTCGGTCAGGATCACCTCCCTCCTGGTGGCCACGGGCGCCGGCGGCATGACCGTCAGGGATTCGGTTTGCGCCATCCTGCGCGGGGCCGCGGCGGTCAACCGTAAACTGGTCGATGCCCGCATGGAGGACCGCGTGGTGATCGATCGGATCGAATTTCTCGAGTTGTTCGAAGATGTCGCCATCACCGCCGCCGAGGCCCTGGAAGTCGCGATTGCCGATGGCGAATTGGACCTGGCGCTGGACTGGCCCGCGCATGTGGTCGAAGCGGGGCAGGGCGGGCGGCGCCGAATCCAATACGGTGAGGCCGAGGGGTGGTGGCAGCGGCTGGAAATCGTCCGCGAAGAAAAGAGCGACGTGCTGCGGTTCATTGCCACCACGGACCGCGCCAGAGCCGAGGAAACCCTTGCCACCGGTCAATTGCGCCTGGCCGATCGCTTCATCCGGCAGGCCTCGCAATCTTCCAGTGCCAACCCCGAGGTGGCCAAGACCCTCTTTGAGATGCTGCTTCCCAATCGGCTCAAGGAGCAGGCCCCCAAACAGGACGATCTGGTTTTGCTGCTGGATGGCGAATCCGCGCGGTTTCCCTGGGAACTGCTGGAGGACCGCTGGTGTCAATCAGGCCGGCCGCCGGCTGTGGCCTCGGGGCTGATCCGTCAGTGCAAGACCCCCAGATTCCGGCCCCACCCGGCACACGCCGTGGAACCCACCGCACTGGTGATCGGCAACCCCGACCTGGAGGGCTGGGACGCTTTTAGCGACCTGCCCGGTGCGCGCAGCGAGGCCCAGAAAGTGCTGGCCATGCTGAACGCCCATGGATTCCGCGCCATCGGCTGCATCGACGAGCGGACCGATGCCATCCTTTCCGGGCTCCACCAGGATGCCTGGCGCATCCTGCATCTGGCCGGCCACGGGGTGCATGCATTTGAGGTCGACGACCCGGTGAGCGCCGGGAATTCCGAGGGCCTCGGGAAAACCCAAGAGCGCCCAACCGGCAGGGAAGTCGGGAAGGCCCCAAAGCGCATCTCCGGCATGGTCATCGGCAAGGACACCATCCTGACGCCGGGTGATGTGGAACAGTTGCGCTGGGTGCCGGAGCTGGTCTTCGTCAATTGCTGCCACCTGGGCAAAACCGGCCCATCATCCCAGGTCGCCTACGGTATGCTGGCGGCCAACCTGGCCATGCAGTTCATCGAAATGGGGGTCAAGGCGGTGGTGGCGGCCGGTTGGGCCGTGGATGACGGCGCCGCCGAGGCCTTTGCGGAGACTTTCTATCATCACCTGCTGTCCGGAGACGCCTTCGGCGAGGCCGTCAGGGCGGCGCGGCAGGAAATCTGGCTGCGCTTTTCCAACGTCAACACCTGGGGCGCCTATCAGTGCTACGGGGACCCCGCGTTTCGGCTGCACGGAGACGGCTCCCCGGAGATAAAAAAGGAGAAAAGGGCCTATTTCACCCCCCATGAACTGATTGCCGACCTGAACAATCATACCCAGTGGATACGCATGCAAATGCGCGCCGAAGACCCAGATCAAGCGTCGCTCACCGCCATGGGGCAGCAGATCGAAAAGTTTATGAAACGGATCCCGGAGTCACACCGCCAGAAATGGCCAAAGCGCGCCGATGTGGCCGCCGCCCTGGGTTTTGCATGGGGCGAAACCGGCGCCTACCGCAAGGCGGTGGATTGGCTGGACAAGGCCATCAAGGCCGACCGGGGCGACTGCCCCATGCGGGCCGTGGAGCAGGCCGCCAATTTCAAGGTGCGCGCCGCCGCCATGGCGTGGCAGGATCTGCGCCGGCTGAAGGCCGACAAGGCGCAGGATGACAAACGTAAGCAGGTTTTGGAAGAGGTCGCGCAGGCGCTGGACACCCTGGAGCGCCTGGCGAAAACCGGCGCGAGCATCGAGCGGCTGAACCTCTTGGGCGGGGCCTTCAAGCGCCAAGTCTACATTTTTCAAACCCGCGAAGACAGGCAAAAAGCACTTGAAAGCATGATGAACTATTACCGCGGCGCCTATGACCTGGACCGCGAGGCAAGCACCACCCCAGCCCCTTACGCCTTCACCAATTATGCCCTGGCCAGGGTGATGTTGGAGCGCATCCGCAAATCCCGTGCGGCGACCTGGAAATCGAAATTGGTAACCGAATGCCATCAAACCATCGACATCGCCCGCAAGCGCTATGAAAAAAACCCCGATTTCTGGGGTGCCGTGGCCGAAGCGGATTGCCTGCTGGTCCTGCTCCTGGCCAACCCCAATGCGGCAGTCCAAAAGATGGACGAGGACGCCAAGGCCATCGTGGAAAAATACCGGGATGCCGGCCTGCGGGGCACCAGCCCCCGGCAGATGGCCTCGATCCGGGAGCACCTGGATTTTATCATGGAAGTGTACGAGGCGCCCAATGCCAGGATCGATGAGACCTTGGCGATGATTCGGAACGCGATCTGAAAGCCGGCCCAACGCGTCTTGCCGCGCGGCGCATTTGAACGGGAAAGCGCTTGTTTTCACCGATGCCGCCAGAACCGAACCCGGTGTGGACTATGGGAAGGGGAGTGATTGTTCTGCAAGGGGCAGGGCTGGAATGGCAACAAACATCACATCATAAAGGAGGTGTCCCATGGCGTGGAAATGGTATGAAATCACCAGCTACAAAGTGTCGGTGGGCGGTCAGGGCAACTACTACGGCGGGGTCCAGCTCATGGGGGATGGGTTATATGCCTTATTAACTTTCCATAAGGACGGTCCCCTCCCCAACGCGTCGGCGCCCACGACCTTCGGTCAGCGCTTTTACGGCCACATGGACTATCAGCAAATGCAAACGATGGTGGATCTCTTGCGCAACGAAAAACCCATAAGATTTGGTTGGTATGATCAGAATCCCAATCTGTTTCATCTTATGACGGGCGAGGAGCCTGTGGGCGAAGGTGACGGCATCCTGGCTGAAAATGCATCCTAAAGCGCCCGCGCCTGTTTCGGCATTGCCGCGCCCGCCAGGGGGCGAAGGGCGTTTCCGGCGCCGCGCCGACCCGAATATTGAGCGCAATCCCCAAAAAGCAGAGGAGGACTGCATGCCGGCGAATGCATTTTTGAGAATCGATGGGATTAAAGGTGAAAGCACCGATGACAAGCATCGGGAGTGGATCGAAGTCCTCTCTTTCTCCTGGGGCTGCAGCCAGCAGGCCGGGGCATCCCAGGTTGGCTCCGGAGGCCGGTCGAGCGGGCGGGCGGATTTTGCGGATCTTACCATCGTGAAGCCCTTGGATGCCGCAACGCCCCTGCTTTTCAAGGCATGCGCCACAGGGGAGCACATCAAGGAGGTCATCCTGGAACTCTGCCGGGCCGGCGGAGACAAACTGAAATGGATGGAATACAAGATGAGCGATGTCACCGTCAGCAGTGTTGCCGTCAGCGGGGGCGGTGGCGGGGATCCCACCGAAAGCGTTTCTTTCAACTACGGCAGGATCCAGCAGACCTACGTCAAACAGAAGCGCGCAGACGGCACCGGCGGCGGAAGCGTCTTGGCGGGGTGGGACCTGCAGGCCAATAAACCCACCTAACTCCCGGGGCTGAAGCGACCCGGTGATGGCTAAAACCCGCCCAAACGCGCGGGAAAAGCTGCCGGGAGACTGGTGGACCCAGCCTCGCATCTCTTCCGCCATACCCCGTCAGCCGTCTCTTGCCGGTCGACAGGCGATGAAGATGTTCGTTTGCTGGGGCCCTCGAGGGGGCATGGGGTTGAAGCAAACGGCGTCGATCCCACCGGGTGCTTCGATTGTGAGCGGCAGCTTTCAGGACTTGGCACCCGCAGCCCAGTGGCCCTATCCCGTGGGCGCCACCCCCGGGTCTCCTTCAAGGGCCCGCTGGTCGTCTTCGGCCTGTCGCGCCAGGGTTTCCGCGCCGCACGAACGGAAGTAGGCCGCCGCCGCGGTCAAGCACCCCCTGGCTTGGTCGGTGTCGCCCTGCTCCTGGTAGAAACGGCCCCAGGCGCGGTAAGCCCGGGCCAGGGTGCCCTTGGCGCCGATTTCCGCGGCCGATTCAACGGCGTCTTGAAAATAGGCCGCCGCCTGCTTTTCAGCGCAAAGCGCCAATTCCGCGCGTCCCCCGGCGCAGGCCTTGCGGCTTAGCTCCGAATAGACGCCCGCCAGCATCGCCCCGAAGGCGGCAAAGCGCAGCTTGCTGCCGTTTTGGCGCCAGTTGTGGCAGCTTTCCTCCAACAGGGTCAGGCCCTCCTCGGCGCGGCCCTCGCCGACCATGATTACCCCCTTGAAAAAGCGCGCCGGCTGACCCCCGAACTCCACCCCGAACTCGTCGCAGAAGGCCTCGATTTC
>JAWOJK010000354.1:0-16595 GCA_046481705.1 Desulfobacterales bacterium
AACAGGTAGGGGATGGTGCATGCCAGTGATATGCAGGCCATGAACAGATAGGCGCTGCCGGACACAAATCCGCACAATGCCGCCCAGGCAACCCAGGTGGCGATGGAATAGGCAATCCAGCCTGCAGGGCCCGCGTCGGCGGTATGGACTTTTACGTTCATTTCATTGGGTTCCATGATCAGCCTTTCTCGCTAAGGGGTATGGGCAAGATGGCAGGGCCGAAAGCGGGCCTGTCGGCCGCCCTGTGCGCAACACGCCGTCAAGGCGCCGCGATTCGGGGAAAAAGGGCCGGGCGGGGTCAGCTTTCCACCGTTAACACCACCATCGGCATGCCCACCTGCATTTCATCCCATTCCTTCACCAGGATTTCCTTCACCACGCCGGATTTTCCCGACGTCACGCTGATTTCGTTTTTCATGCAGTTGATGACGGCCACCTCCTGGCCCTGATCAACACGCTGTCCTTCTTCCACAACTACACGGGCGACCAGCCCCGGCATGATGGCATTGACATTGAAATCCATTGAGTTCCTCCTTGATGCGACTGGGTTTTGGCTTTTTCAGCTTCCGGGGAGCAACCCGCGGCCCCTATTCCAGCGATGCCGCGGTGAAGCGTTGTTTCTGATCGATACGCGCCTGGAGCGCCTCCTGGCGGGTGCAGAGGACGAAGCGCAGTCGGTCCCGGGACGGCGTCCCCTGGCCGATTTTCCACAAATCCGCATTGATGACCTGCAGTGCGCACAAATAGCCCCCCAGCGTGGGGCCGTCGCCGATCAGGATGATGGGGGTGTCGCCGCAGATGTTCAGGGCCCCCCGGATGGCGTAGGCATGGTCGACGATGTTGGAGGGGTGGCTGCCCCCTACACCCCCGTCCGCTCTTGCGAAAAACCCCTTCTTGACCGCATCCAGGCGGTAGGCGGAGCGGTTGGACGTGTGCTGGATTTTAAAGGAGTTCTCGAACAGGTAGTCCATCCCCTCTCGGGTGACGTAATCCGGGCTGGCGTTGGGGCCGGGGATCGCCCTGACATGCCACTCGTTTTCATATTCAGGGAGGGCGCTTTGCTTGACGCGCCGCCCTGCGAGGTTCTCGAGGGCGCCGGCGGGCCTGCCGAACCGGAGAACATCCTGGGGCGCCAGCTTGCGGCCTTCAAACCCGCCGTAGCTGCCGAAAATACAGGTGGACTTGCTGTTCAGGTAGGGGGCCACGTCAATGCCCCCGGCGACCGCCAGGTAGGCGCGAAAGCCGGTTTCCCCGAAATGCGAAAACTTGATGCGATCGCCCGCCTTGATCGCCACCGATTCCCAGTTTTTGATCGGCTTATCGTTGCGGGTCGGCTGCATGTCGGTGCCGCAGACCGCAATTACGGTATCGACGCCGAACTCGGCCTCAAAATAGCCCCCGGCGATTTCGAGCCCGGCCTCACCGATCGGGTTGCCCACCAGCAGGTTGGCAAATTGAAGGGCCACATTGTCCAGGGCGCCGGATGCGGACATGCCTTTTCCCAAAAACCCGAGCCTGCCGGGCCAGTCCTCGACGACCGTTTCGATTCCCCCGTTGATAACCTTCAGCATCTATTTTTCCTCCTTGGGTGGTTGCGCCTTCGATGCGTGCATTGGCGCCGGTCTTTCGCAAAAACGGCGGGGCAACGTGCTGAAATCTCAGTGCGTCTGCCGCTTCATACCTTGCGGCTTACAGCCGCGGGGCGGTGCGAGAGCCTTCAGCCTGTTTTTGCTTGAAGGCCGCCACTCCCTGCTGGACCTCGTCTGAAGTGATGAAGTTGAGATAGTCCTTCACCACGATCCGGCCTTCTTGGATTTCGTAGCGATAGTCCGTTTTGTCGTGAACGTGCTCGAAAATATGGAGAATTTCGGGCTCGGAAACCTCGTGGAATTTGATTCGGTCGCCGTTTCGATAGAGAAAGGGGGTTTGCTTGAAAAGCGGGTGGCGCTGGCTGAACTGAAAGGTGGGAATGGTGCGCCCGAACAGCTGGTAGCCGCCGCCGGTGGCGGTGGTATAGGTAAAAACGCAGGGGCCGCCGATGCCGACCGTGCCCTCGGGTGTCCAGGTGCGCGGCGGGTTGTATTTGGGAACGACGATCGCGCAGCGGGGGTCCATCGGCCAGAAAAACCCGCCGCCCGGCCAAAACCCGCAGCCGCTGTTGTACCACTCGGTTTCCAGCAGCATGCGTTTGATCTCTGCAACCGAGACCCCGTTGCACAGGGCGATATATTCCAGATTGTAGCCGTTGATGACGTTGGGGGCCCCGGGGCGCACCTCCTTGACATATTTGGCGACGGCCTTTTGGGTTTCGCTGTCTTCGAAAGCGATCGGCAGATGGATCAGGCGCGATTCCAGTTCGATGTCCTCCACATCGGCGAGGGCGCCTTCCTCCTTTTTGATGATCGCGATCAGGTTTTCTGCGTTTAGAACTTCCGGATCGAAGTGCAAGAGGTTGGTCCGAATCCCCGGGACCGTTTCGATCAGCCCGGGGATCTGCCGGCCCACAAGCTTCTCGTTGACCGTGCCGATCCGGAAAGAATCCACCAGTTCCGCGCGCTGCACGCGTCCGTATTCCACCTGCAGGAAGCCATCGCCGGCCTGGCGGAACAGCACCTCAAGGCGCGAATCGGTTGCCGGCAAGGTGTCGATGATGACCTCATAGTCTCTTGATTCCATATGCGGCTTTCCCCCTTCGGTTTGATTTGAGAATTTTCGGAACCTTCATTTGCTGCGGCTTCCCGGGAAAGGAAGCGCGGCGTTTGCGGCGGTCAGCGCTTCCGGCCGCCGGCCGGGGCCCCGTTCAGGGCGCCTGGATACTGTAGCCGGCCGCTTCCAATGCGCGGCGAACGGTCTTGAGGAGTGTGAGCGCGCCGGGGCTGTCCGAATGCAGGCACACCGAGTCCCCTTCGATCTCGATTTCCGCTCCGGTGGTGGCGGTCACTTTTTTGTCCCGGACCATCCTCAGCACCCGCCCGGCGACTTCCTCGGGTTTCAACACGGCATGCTGCCGGGTGATGACCAGGTTGCCCTCGGCATCGTAGTCCAGGTCGCCGAAGACCTCGTAAACCACCCGCAGGCCCATTTCGGCGGCGGTTTCCCCGGCGACCCCCTTTTTCATGGTATACAGAAAGAGGTTCGGGTCGATTTCCCGGATCGCTTCGCAGACCGCCCGGCTGACCTCCTGGCTCCTGGCCATCATGCCGTAGAGCGATCCGTGCGGTTTGACGTGCTGCAGCCGCTGGCCGCCGGCTTCCACAAAGGCTTTCAGGGCCCCGATCTGATACACCATGTCGTCGCGGATCTCCGACATGGCCATTTTCATCTCGCGCCGTCCAAAGCCCTGCAGATCGGGCAGGCTTGGGTGGGCCCCCACCCGAACCCCGTTCTGGATGGCCAGCGTGACCGTTTTACGCATGACGCTGGGGTCGCCGGCATGAAACCCGCACGCCACGTTGGCAGTCGTGATGTGGGGCATCAACTCGGCGTCGTTTCCCATGGTGTACATGCCGAAACTTTCCCCCATGTCCACATTGATATCGATCTGCATCAACCCCCTCCTTTTCCAAGTGGTCGTGGCCGCTGCCGTCCGGCTGCCCATCGCTCGGTGACTGACGGCACCCTCAATTGCATCTATTCCCCGCCCGCTGCGTTCGAGACGCGCAGAACGCTGAGGAAACGGAATCGGTTTCCGCCGCTGGCGGGAAAGCCCCGGTTCTCTGAGGCGCATGCGGCATTCCGATTAAAAAACCCGGCAGTCCAGGCAAATGGGGTGCCTTTCGATTTAGCAATGGGTGTACCAGTTGGCCGAAACCCGTTCTTGTCGGGATTAAAAACTTGAAATGATTTGTTTTTTTGATGAAAAAGCGGAGTATAAGGAGGGGGGCGGTTGCGACAAAAATGTCTCGCGGAAAGGGGCCAACCCCGCCCAGACCCGAGGGTCTGCCGGAGTCAAAAGACCGAAATAAAAAGATAATTATTGTGTGACGACCCCTGTCGGGGTCTCGCGCGACCTATAGGTCGTCGAGAAGCGTCTGGTGGGCCGGGTCTTGCCGTATCTGAATAACGATCCGCTGCACCTGACGGATCGAGACGCCCAGGATGTCGGCGGCCTGCTTGCTGTCCCCCCGGGTGTGATCGAGCACGTAGGCCACATGCCGGTAATGGTCCTCTTTCAGGCTGCACAAAGTGCGCACGCCCAGTGGGGCCGGCTTCGGGTGTTCGCCCAGGTGCTGCGGTTCGATGCGTTCCGAATTGGCCAGCAATACGGCCTTTTCGACCTCCTGGCCCAATGAGCGGATATTGCCGGGCCATTTCTTGTGCTGCAGCAGGGTCATCGCCGACGGGCTGAAACCGCTGATCTTCTTGTGGTAGCGTTTGCAGGCCTGTCTCAGGAAGTGATTGGCCAACAGCGCGATATCGCCCTCCCTTTCGTTCAAAGGCGGCAGGTGAATGTGGACGGATTTCAGGCGGCACATCAGATCAAGCCTGAATCGCCCTTCCTTGAGGGCCGTGTCGATGTCAATATTGGTCGCCGATACGATGCGGACGTTGACCGCAATGGATTTGGTGGCGCCGATGCGGGAAACGGTCTGCTCCTCGATCACTCGCAGGAGCTTGGCCTGGAGCGCACTGGGAAGCTCGCCGATTTCGTCCAAAAAAAGGGTTCCGCCGCTGGCCTGCTCGAAAAAGCCCTTGTAATCCTCCCCTGCGCCGGTGAAGGCCCCTTTGACGTGGCCGAACACCTGGCTTTCAAAAAGGCTTTCCGGAATGGCCGAGACGTTCACCGCCACAAAAGGCCCCTGGCTGGCCGGTCCGGCGGTGTGAACCCCGCGCGCCATGAGCTCCTTGCCGGTGCCGGATTCGCCCGTGATCAGGATCGGGTTGTTGCCCCGGGCCATTATCTGGGCGAAGCTGAGCAGCTCCAGCATCCGGGGATTCTGGGTGACGATGGCCGCAAAGGGCTCGGGGATTTTAAAACTGCCGCCGCCCTTGAACGAGCCTGCCAGCCCGGCGCGCAGGCCGCGGCGCTCATACGCCCGTTCGATGGCGATCAGCAGGCGCTCGTTGTCCACGGGTTTGACGAGATAGTCAAAAGCGCCGAAGCGGATCGCTTTTACGGCGGTGTCGACATCGTCCACCGCGGTCAGGATCACAAACTCGATGTCCGGCTTGAACGGTTTGGTTCTTTCAAGCACCTCCAGGCCGTCGATCTCGGGCATCAAGACATCCAGCAGGACCACGTCGAAATCCTCCGCCTTGATCCGCTCGATGGCCTGCGGCCCGTTGTCACAAATCTGGACGTCCCGAAGACCGCGTCGCCTCAGCAGCCGCCGTATGGAGGTCAGGGCGATCGGTTCATCGTCGACAACCAATAT
Source organism: Desulfobacterales bacterium (assembly GCA_046481705.1). Lineage (GTDB taxonomy): Bacteria > Desulfobacterota > Desulfobacteria > Desulfobacterales > JAABRJ01 > JAABRJ01. The sequence continues at coordinate 5,376 of JAWOJK010000354.1, forward strand.
CTTCATAGCTTTTGTCTCCCCAGCGTGGCGATGATGTCCTTTAGTTCTTCCAGTGGCAACGGCCGGCTGAGCACATGATCCGGCGCTGGGATTTCGGCTGGTTTGCGGTCCATGGCGGACGGGTCATCGGCATAGACGATGGTCGCAATCAGCGGAAAGCGGGTTCTGACCTGCGCCAGCAGCTGCCAGTTGGGCACGCAGAGCGCGTCCAGGTCTGCCACCAGGATGTCGATCTCAGGCCGTTGCTCCAGACTCTGGCGCAATTTTTCCGGATCGTTGAGGGGCAGCAGGAGGATGTTGCCGGCCTCGGCAAAATAGGAGGACAGCATCCGGGTGAAGTCCGGATTGCGGTCCAGACAGAGAATGGCAGGGCGCAGGTCAAGCGCGGCACCCGGATCCACGGGCAGAAACACCGAAAAACGGCTGCCGCGCCCAGGCCGCGAGAGTACCCCGAGGATGCCGTTGTGCTCTTTGACGAGGTTGTAGGAGATCGAAAGCCCCAGGCCGGTGCCGCCGCCTTCGCGCCGCAGGGTAAAAAAGGGCTCGAAGATGCGGTCCACGATGCCGGGCGCCATTCCCGTGCCGTTGTCTTCCACCTGGATCACGACCGCGCCATGCCCGGGCAGAAAGCGCGTGTTGAGCGAGAGTTTGCCCTTGTTGCGGTCGGGAATGGCATGCAGCGAATTGACCACCAGATTGGTGACGACCTGTTCCAGTTTTTGAAAATGGCCTTGAATCAGCGGGATTTCCGGGCCAAGGGCCATTTGAAGCTTGGAAACCGACTTGCGCACCTGGGCGCCGAAGATCGTGTGGGCTTTTTCGATCACCTGGTTGACCGCCACAGGCCCCAGGGGCAGGCCTTCATCCAGCCGCACAAAATCCTTCAAATCGGTGACGATTCGGTTGATGCGGTCTGAACCGGCCCTGATGGACTGGATGATGTCGACCATGTCCTCGCACAATTCGTTCATGGTCATGGTCCGATGCCGCCAGTCCGGGGTTTTTTGGGCATGCTGGCTGAGGATCGGCTCCAAAATCTGCCAGGTTTCCTCCAGCAGCGGTACGTTGTAGGAGATAAAACTGTTGGGGTTGTTGATTTCATGAGCGACGCCGGAGACAACCTCGCCCAGGGAGGCCAATTTTTCGGCCTGAATGACCTGCTGCAGGCGGTAGTCCGCTTCTTTTCGCAGCCGCTTTTCCTCGGTGACATCGCGCCAGGTGCCGGCAATATAGCTGACCCCTTCGAAAGGGTAGCGCACCAAGCGGCGGGTGTCCTCGAACCACCGAAAGGACCCGTCCGCAGTCTGGAAACGGTACTCGGCGCGGAAGCGTTTGTTTTCCAGCAGGCCCGGAAGTTCGCCCAGGATCCGGCCGCTGTCCTCCTCGGAGACATGTCGGGTCCAGAAGGAGGAATCCGCGAGGAATTCGAAGGGCTTGTAGCCGGTGATTTCTTCAATTGTTTTACTGACATAGGTAATGCCGAAATCCCCCTCGGCCTTGCAGGTGAACGGAACGATCGGCAGTGATTCCAGCAGCAACGCCAGCTGTTCCTTGGTTTGGCGAAGCGCCTCGGCCGCTTCTTTGCGGCGGGTGATGTCGACCAGATAGCCTTCATAATACAGAATCCGGCCGTTGGCGTCCCGGACGGAGCGCGCGGATTCCGAGGCCGTGATGATCTGGCCGTCTTTGCGATAAAGCTGGGTTTCAAATTCGAGCACGCGGTCCTGCTGGTCCACCAACTGCCGAAATCTTTCCCGGTCCCTGGGGTTGACGTAGAACTGGGTGGCGATGTCATGGACGGAGGAGAGCAGATCCTGCGGTGAGTCGTATCCCAGAATTTCGGCCATGGCCGGGTTGACGTTGAAGAACTGGCCGCTGGGAGAGGACTGGAAAATGCCCTCGATGGCATTTTCGAAAATGCTGCGGTACTTTTCCTCCGCTCGGGCCAGTTCTTTCAGCTGTTCGGTGATTTTATCGCCCATCTGCTGGAGCACGCGGCTGAAAGGCTTGAACTCGATATAGGGCTGGTGATGTTCAAACGAATCGTATTCACCGGCGGCATAGGCGCTGATGATGGCATTGAGTCGGTCGAGCGGTTTTTTGAGGAAGGTGCGCACCAGGAAACCCGAAACGAGGATCAACGAGGAGAGGATCAAGACCACGATCAGGGCAAACGAGGATAATAATTTACGTGTTTCTTCTTCGTAGAACTGCTTTGTCAGGGAGACAAACACGTCACCGACAAAGTTGTCGTCATAGCGGATGCGCGCCGATCGGGTGATTGATTCGAAAAGGTTTTGTTTTTTGCTGGCATAGACCACCCGGCCGAAATAGTCCTTGATGACCAACTCGGCGACCACCTCATTCTGGGATATCGATTTGCCGATGACCTCGATGGCGCGCTGGTCCAGATCCCACAAGGGAATCTGCAGCACACCGATCTGGTAGGCGATGATGTCGTCGGCCTTTTGCTCCAGCGCCTGCCGGGTCTTTTGGGACTCGTTGAGGTAGATAAAACCGACGGAGACAATCGAAACGATGCTGACCGTGACGATCAGACTGACGGTAAGCCTTCTGGATATGGAGCGATCGCTACTTCTCAGGAAAGAATACACGCGTCCTGAAGGAGCCGGCATTCGTGTTGCCCTTTCTTCGCTGAAGTCCAGCAGACACGGGACGGGACGCCCGCTCAGGCGCCGCAGCGGTTCCTAAAAACGGTTGAAAACAGGATCAAAGCCCCTGGTGCCGAAAAGTTTTTCATATTCGTAATGCGTGATATTTTGATGGGTGATCAACGGGATCAGAGGGGCGGCGCGGAATGGAAAGTCCCGCCCCGATTTCTCGCCGTTTAAAATCCTTACCACCATATCCAGCGCGATCTGGCAGACGTTCAGGCTCTGATCGGAAGGTGCGGCTAAAATGGTGTTTTTTTCTATTTCCTCATAGACTTTTGAGGTGATGTAGGTGGACACCACCTTGGCCCGCGGATGGATATGCCGGTGTTTTGCGAGATAGGCCACCGCTTCAACGGCTGCCACGGCGTTGGCGACGATGTAATCCAGGCGGTGGTTTTCTTTTCGGCTCAGGACATCCAGCCGCATGCGCTGCACGTCCTGGCGGGTATCGCCGTAAAGCGGTGCCAGCAGGGTCATGGATTGCCCGGCCGGCTTTAATTGCGCCACGGCGGCAAGAAACCCCTGAAGACTGTCGGGAGCCCAACCGGTGTCATTCGGGCCGGGCAGAATGGCGATTTTACAGTCGCTGCCCATGGCGTGCTTCACGACGTATTCGCCGACCTTGAAGCCCATCTCGAAAAACGACACCAACGACTTGGCGCTTATTTCCGGTGAATAGATGTCATTGATCAGACCGACCACCGGGATGCCGGTCTGGCGGGCCGCTTTTACAAAGGGGTCCGTCTTGTGATAATCCACCGCGGCCAGAATGATGCCATCGACTTTATCGCGGGTCGTCAGCCTTTCCAGCTGGGCCCGTTGGTTGCCGAAGTTGTTGTAGGCGCCGGCGGTGTAAAGCGTGATCTCGACCCCCAGGCGGCGGGCATGCGAGACGATGCCGTAATTGGCGGATTCCCAGTAGGGGTCCTGCAAATGGGGGAAAAGAACACCGATATGATATTTTTTGTGGGGCACGGGAACGGTCCACGCCTCTATTTGCGGCGGGTGCAGGCTTGCGGATGGCAAGCCGGGGACTTTCTGCGCAACGTCGTAATGACCCTAATAGCTTTTGACCAGAAGCGTTGCGGCACCCGCCGGTGCCACCAGCGCCAGCGCCAGCGCCCACCACAGCGCCATCTGAAAAATGCGGATCGACCGTCTGCGGTGATTTGATTTTTCGACCAATTTTCGATTTCCCCTGCACCCCCACGGGGTGATCCGACGATCCCCCGAGGGGGACGTTTTTTAGCGGATACATAAAATAAAAATCGTCAGAACTCAAATGCCGACGAACAATCGGCGAACGGTGGGGGTGCGGCCGCGGGGCTGCCGGGAGCGATCGCTGCCCGGCGATTTGCAGGCACTGATTAAGATGGGGGCGGGGCGGGTTGCCGCGGAGTTCAGGCAACCCACCCCCCTTTGGAATGGGGCTTAGAAATCCGCAAACTCCGCATCGTCGAACGGAATGACTTTCTCGGCGTTGGGTTTCGAGTCTTGCTTCGGCGGCTTGGATCTCTTCGCGGGCAGCCGGTGCGTCGCGGTTTTTGCCGCCGCGGGGCTGCGGCGGGCAGGCGCGCCGGGGGCAGGCGGCTGCTTGGCCGCGCCCGCGCCCCGCACGATCGCCACCAGTTCTTCCACCGAGGCCTTCATCTGCTGGGCCTGGGCGTTCATTTCTTCCGCCGCGCTGGCCGACTCTTCGGCGGTCGCCGCATTCTGCTGAACCACCTTGTCCATTTCGCCCACCGCGGTGTTGATCTGTTCGATGCCCTGTGACTGCTCGCTTGAGGCGGCATTGATCTCGGCCACCAGCTGGGCGATTTTCGTTGAGCTCTGCGCGACTTCATGAAACGCTACGTTGGTGGTGTCCACCAACTCGCAGCCGTCCTGGATTTGTTTGACCGATCCGTCGATCAGGGCGGCCGTATTTTTGGCGGCTTCCGCCGCCCGCAGGGCAAGATTGCGCACCTCATCCGCCACTACGGCAAAACCCGCGCCGGCCTCGCCCGCCCGCGCGGCTTCCACCGCGGCATTGAGCGCCAGCAGATTGGTCTGAAAGGCGATCTCGTCGATGGTCTTGACGATTTTCTGGGTTTCTTCGCTGGCGGTTGAAATCTCTTTCATCGAGGTGGTCAGCTGGCCCATGGAATCGTTTGCTTTCGCGATCGTCCGCGTGGCTTCGGCCACCAGCGAGTTGGCTTCCCGGGCATGATCGGCGTTTTGCTTGGTCATCGACGAGATTTCCTCCAGCGACGATGAGGTTTCCTCAATGGAGGCCGCCTGCTGGGAGGCCCCTTCGGCCAGGGTTTGGCTGGCCGAAGAAACCTGCTCGGAGGCCGCGGCCACCTCGTCGGCCCCGGCATTCAGCATTCCGACCACCCGGTTGATGGGGCGGTTGATGGAGCGGGTGAAGAAGAGGACGGCTAAGATCGTGAGCGCCAGGAAAATTCCGCTGATCATCAGAATGACATTGCGGATGGCATGCGGCGCGGCCATGAACTCATCCCTGTTCTGGGTAACCCCCATGCGCCAGTTGGTGGTTTTGACGGTCGCAAAGCCGGCGATCTTGTCCACCCCCATAAACTGGTAGGGTTCGACACCGCTCTGGCGGGTGGACATGGCGGCGAAGATGCCGTTCATTTCCGGTATTTTGGAAATATCGGTTTTCAGGATCATGTCCTTGTTGGGGTGGGCCACTATAAGGCCGTCTGCATTGGTGAGGAAGGGATACCCGGTTTCACCGATTTTAAGCGAGGTGATTTTTTCGGTCAGAAAGTTGATGTCCAGTACCGCTGCCAGCGTGCCGATCACCCGACCCGCCTGATCGTGAACCGGCGTGCAGACCGGAACGACGATATTGCCGCTGACCTTTGAGCGCACCGGATCTGAAATCGCATCGTGACCGGCGGCGGCTTTTTTGAAATAGTCCCGTTCGGAGATGTCGGTGCCTTTGTAGCTTCCGCCTTGGCTGTCGGCAAAGATGACGCCCCTGGTGTCGGTGGCGATAAAGACCTCGTAGTCTTTCCCGATTTGTTTCATCGCAGCCGAAAGTTTTTCGTCCAATGCTGCGATCGCCTCGCCAGCGTTCGCCCTGCCCGTCGTCAAAACCGCCTGGGCCGCTTGGATGCTGGTGCGGTCCACCGCCAGCTCCCGGGTTAGTTTGATCTCCTCGGAAAGCACCAGGTCCACCATGGTGGCCAGGTTGCGGGCGGTGAGCTCGGCCTGCCCCTGGGACAAGACCGTCAGGGCCTCGGTGGACCTGCCGACGGAAAACAACCCGACCACCAGCAGGGGCATGAGGACCAGAGCGATGCCGCCGGTGACCAGTTTAAATCCGAGTGAACGCTTTCTCATTGTCAGAATACCTCCGCAGAAAAGAGTTGGTTGCTCCGTTTTTGAGCCGGTGACGGTTGGGGATATTATCGGAGCGCTGCAGATAAAAGGTTAGGGTCGCGGCAGGAAATAATTCCCTGAACAGGCGCCGGGTTTGGGCCTGTCCGCAAGGCGGGTTCACCGCCGCCTGTTTGGATCGTTGCCGCTGGGGGGTGACTGTGGCTCAGCGATCAAAGCGTGCCTCCAGGGGTCTTGGGGATCGGTCTGGCGTTGGCGAACGGCCATTTTTTCAGCGGCCGCAAAAAAACTTGGCGGCCAGGTCGCTATCTGTGGTAGGGGTGTCCGCCCAGCGGGCAAATGAAAGAGGGTTAGGGTAAATTTAAGGAGGAACGGCCATGAAAGCTTTCACCTATGACGATGTACTCCTGGTGCCATCTTACAACCACTGGGAATCTCGCAAGGTGGTCGATATCTCGATCCGCTGCAAAACCGGCAAGCTGGCCCTGGATCTGCCCCTGATGACCGCCAACATGGACACCATCACCGGGGCGGATATGGCCAACTTTATCGGTGAAAAGGGCGGCATCGGGGTGCTGCACCGATTTATGGCGGTGGCAGACAACGTGGCCATGTTTAAAAACTGCCGCTACCCCGCCTTCGTGTCCCTGGGCTGCAGCGAAAAGGAGCTGGAGCGGGCCGAGGCCCTGCGGGATGCGGGCGCCGACCTGTTTTGCGTGGACGTGGCCCACGGCCATGCCAAATACGTGGGCCGAACCCTCAAGCAAATTCGCGAAATTCTGGGAGACAGCGCCTGCATCATGGCGGGCAACGTGGCGACATACGCCGGTGCCGATTATCTGGCCTCCTGCAGCGCCGACATCATCAAGGTCGGCATCGGCGGTGGTTCGGTCTGCACCACGCGGATCAAGACCGGTTTCGGGGTGCCCAATTTGACGGCGATCAAGAACTGCACCCGGGTGGATCGCTCGGTCGTCGCCGACGGCGGCATCCGCAACCCGGGCGATATCGTCAAGGCCCTGGCGTTCGGGGCGGATTTCGTTATGGTGGGAAGTCTGCTGGCCGGCACCCGGCCGACCCCGGGGGCCGTGCTCAATCGGCCGGGCCCCAACGGTGAGGCGCGCAAGGTGAAATGCTACCGGGGCATGGCCAGCCGCGAAGTTCAAAAAGATTTTCACGGCGGCATCGCCGAGTGGAAAACAGCCGAGGGGATTGCCACCGAAGTTCCCTACCGCGAGGACGAAAACAGGATCGTCGCCGACATCGTCGGCGGCTTGCGCTCCGGCCTGACCTACGGCGGGGCGGCTACCATCCGTGAGCTGCAGCGGAAACTGGATTACATCGAGATTACGCCCGCCGGCCGGATGGAAAGCCTGCCGCACCGAATGTTTTAGGGGCCTGGCGAGGCTTGCAGGCCACCGCTGCCCTCAAGCCCGGCGGTGGCCTGCGAGGAGCCCGCGCAGCCGGCGCTGCAGGCGGCGCGGTTTGCGAAACAGCAGGAAGCGCTGCAGGGCGGCAAATCTGCGCGCCACCAGCCGGATCTCGGCGCCGATCTGATCTTCGCGGCCGCAAAAAGAGGTGATGCAGACCTCGGGGCGCGTGTTGAACGGGAAGATGCAGGGCCCTCCGCCGTCTTTCAGGAAAACACAGTCGGCGGAGAAAAAGGGGTTCATCCGCCCCAACCGTTTCTGGATCCGAGGTTTCATCGTCTCGGCAGCCGTCAGAATAAAAATCAAGTCATAGATGTCAATGACCTGCTCGAGGCGCAGGTTGCGACAGCAGAGCCCCTCGCAGGAGTCGACGCACCGCCGGATCAGTTCCGCGGCTGCCGTCAGCAGCTGCTCTTCGGCGGCCTGGATGTCCCGGCAGATTCTGTGCAGTCGCTGGGTCTCCTCCGGGGTCAACTGGTCGATGATCGCCACCGCTTTCTGAAACTTCTTTTGAAGCTGCATTTTCGGATCCGGAAAAACGTAACCATTTGAAAATAAATTAAAAATTAAAAAAGATGCCCATTGCCAGGACATCCACTCGGCACCGCCCGGGCGTTTGAGGTTCTAAGCCCCGGGACCTATCGGTCGCCGCCTCATTGCCAGGTTGGGGTCAACGCATCTCATCCGGGGAGAGTCCACCGCGCCCCCTTGGTGTTGGGTTTTTTCAACACCAAGGGTCGGACATTATTTTTTCAGTTTTTCAACGGTCTCAAGGTCGCAGATATCAAACGTCTGGCCGCAACCGCCGCAAACCATTTCACATTCATCCGGGTTGCGGGTTTTGCGTTTTTTCAAGAGGGCCCGGCATTCGGGACAGTGCAAATTATCGCTTTTATCCTGGGGATCTGTGGGGTGGGACGTCATGATCGCCTCCTTAAATTTGACGGTTCCGCAAAAAGCCCAAGCCGCTGAGTTGCGCTTCATAACGCCGGCAGGAACCAGCGGCTATGATGAACCTGGCGTCTTTAACCGCTGCCACCCCTCAATCCGGCGCTAACTGGCCGTCAGGGGCCTACCAGGATCAGGTCATGGGGGCGCCCTGTGCAGAGCACAGGTGCCTGTGCAGCCTGGAGTTGCGCCGCACGCGCTGGGCGTATTTGTTCAGCCCTGGTTGTCGTCACGAGCCGCCGCGGCGGGGTGGTAACCGGGTGCCGGATAATGTTCTCGTCGGGAGGCGGCGACTGCCCGGTTGGCGATGTCCTGAACCTTCTCGTATGCCTGTTCGTTCTTTTTGGACAGATCGCTGATTTGGGCGGCCTGTGAGGCCGCGAGCTTCTCGAGTGCCTCGATTTTACCCACAAGGACGTTCTTTTCGCCCTCGAAGCGGGCTTCCATGAGCGCTTTGGCGCTTTCGGCAGCCCGGGTGATGCGCTCGCTGGTTTCCGCCACCGCGGCCTGAACCGCTGCCTCGTTGCGCTTCGGGAAGCTTTCCACCTCTTTTTGCAGGGCCGCCACCTCTTTCTCTTGCTTGCCAAGGGTTTCTTCGCGGGTGTCGAGCTCGGCCTTGCGCTGCTGATGGGCCGTTTCAAAATCGCCGCGCTTTACGGCGATCTCCTTTTCGAGGGTCTGCAACTCATCTGCCAGGGCGTTTTTACGCTGTTCTTTTTCCCGCGCAAAGGCATACGCGTATTCTTCCTTTTCCCTCTGGCGCTGCGTGCTGAGCACTTCCGCCTGCTCCTTGATGCGCCGATCGTGTTCGGCCTTTTCCCGCTGCCACTGGGCGCGGATTTCCTGCATCTCGGCTTCGAACGCGTCTTTTTGGGCCGTCATGTCGCGCTCGAATTGCGCTTTCTTGGCCCGCTGAGCGTCGATCAGGGCGGCAAGGTCGGAAGCGGCCGTTTCCACCTCGTAGAGGGTGTCGAGTTCCTCCTGTTTGGTCTCGATGGCGGACTTTATCTTGCGGTAGGTCTCGATTTCGCGTTCGAAACGCTCCGCCAGATCGCTCAATTCACGGCTGATCGCCCCGCGCAAGTCGTGCAGGCGCTGCACGGGATCTTGCGCTGCCTGAGCGTCGGCGGTCGTCGCGGCCCCCTGTTTTTCCAGTCGTTTGCGGGCCTTTTCCGCATCCAGCAGATCCTTGTCCAGGATGTCGACCCGTTTTTTGGCCGCCTCATAGGCGTCCAGCAGCTCTTTTTTGGTGTTGGCCATGGAAACGCTGGGAAGTTCGGTTGCTTGTGTCATGGTGGTGTCCTGTCATGTGGCGGAATGGCTGAAGTAACTCCTGCACGCGCGAAGCCCGGCGAAACGCGTCTAAAAAGACAAGCAAGATGTGGGGTTATTTTTTCGGGTCCCTTGTGCCGCACCCCCACGGCGGGAGGCGGCCGGGCCATGTTTCAGGAGGCAGGCGTGTGCCCAGGAACTTCAAAAAAATAGTCACAAAAAGTTTCACCCGAGGTTTAAACCGATCTCTTACCTCAACCACATTGCGTGCTATATCTTGGAACTGCGCAACAGCAGATCGGCCTCGGCATGGCGAATTTTTTCCATTTGATCATGCCTGCGCTTCCTGGCCTTGCTGAGCTTGTCGGTCAGATCGTCGAAATCCGCGGGTTTGAATAGAAAATCGTATGCGCCGAGCTTCATTCCCTGAACGGCGGCCTCCATCGTACCATGGCCGGTCAGCATGATCACTTCAACCAGCGGATGTCTTTTTTTGATTTCCTGCAAGGTTTCAATGCCATCCATGCCCGGCATTTTGACATCCAGGATGACGACATCGATTTCCGACTTGTCCAACGTGTCCAGGCATTCCTGCCCGCTGAAGGCCGAAAGGACTTTCTCCCCTTTTTCCGTGAGTCGCAGGCTCAACATTTCCACAAAATCTTCTTCATCATCGACCAGCATGATGTAACTGGGTGTTTTAAACATGATGGCTCTCCTGTCTTCTGGTTATCGGCTTGCTGAAACCAGGCCGTTGGGTGGAAAAACGATCTGTTGCGAGTTGAAACCGCCGGATCGGGCGGTATCTGTCCGATCCGGCGGGGATCGATGGGCGCATCCTGGTGTTATTTGACAAACCCGATGAGCGGCCAGTAAATCATCATGCTCACGACACAAATCACCAGCAGGATCAGGCACCAGGGGACGGCGATCTTGACGAAATCTTTCTGGCTGAAGTAACCGGTGCTGTAAGCGATAATGGTGGGGGGGCAGCCGATCACGAGCATGATGAAGGAGGTCGTCATGGGCGCCAGCATGGCCACGGATTGCGGCGACATCTGCATCATTTCGGCCATGGGCAGAACAATGGGCAGCATCAGTGCCACGGCCGCCGAATTGCTCATCATGCTGGACAGAAACGACCCGAAAAAGCCGATGCCGTAGTAGACCACAAACATGGGTTTGCCGTCGAGCAGCGGCAGCAGGGTCTCGGCCAGAAACCGCCCGGCGCCGCTGTCCAGCATGGATACGCCCATGGACACGCCCGCACCGAAGACAATCCAGGACTCCCAGGGGAATTTGTCGCAAATGGTTCGGAAGCTGATCCAGCCGGGCGCACAGAAGCCGAGAATCGCAAAGGCCGCCGGTACGCTGTAATGCCAGCCGGTCAGGTCCCCTGAAAACCAGAGAATAAAGGTGATCACGAAGACCGTCAAGACCCCCCACTCCTTGCCGCTCATGGGCCCCGGATCGGCCAGCTCGATGCCCACCAGTTCCGTTTCCTTTGGCCGCAGCAGGACCCACAGGACCGCCCAGGTGGCCACGGC
>JAWOJK010000363.1:0-21131 GCA_046481705.1 Desulfobacterales bacterium
TTTGCCGCGCCCCTTACCGGACAGGGGGTTTATCTGCTGACCAGCGCACCGGCGACGAGCAGCAGAAGCACCTGGTAGATCAACACCGGTTTGAGATCGCCGAAGAGGGCATAGACAATTCCGCCGCCGACGATGACCGGAACGCCGAAAACCACTAAAATTCCCAACCTTCTTGGAATATCCATTATCGCATGACTCCTTTGGGCTGCTGAAAGTCCTCTTTTGCCTTCGGAGGCGCGCCAGGCGCCTCCGAAGCTTGCCATTCATAGCAATAAGAGCCTATAAAGTAAAGGAAAAAGGCCGCTTAACGTCACCTTTCAATAACCATCGCCATGCCCATACCGCCGCCGATGCACATGGTGATCAGGGCGCTGTTTTTCCCGGTGCGCTTGAGGTGGTTCATGGCGGTAACCATTTGGCGGGCCCCGGTGCACCCGATGGGGTGCCCCAGTGAAATGCCGCTGCCGAGCTGGTTGGGGAAGTCCGTCGGGATGCCCAACTCCCGCATGCAGCCGATGGCCTGGGCGGCAAACGCCTCGTTCAGCTCGATTATGCCCAGATCCCCTACGGTCATGCCGGTTTTTTTCAACACCTTGCGCACCGCCGGGACCACCCCGAGCCCCATGTAGGCCGGGTCCACCCCGCCGGCGGCATAGGCCTTGATCCGCGCAATCGGCTCCAGGCCCAGCTCCGCAGCCTTACCAGCGCTCATCAGAACCACCGCCGCCGCCGCATCATTGATGCCGGAGGCGTTGCCGGCGGTCACGCTGCCGTCGGATTTGAAGGCCGGCCGCAGTTTGGCCATTTTTTCGATGCTGGTGTCCATGGGCCGTTCATCGGTATCGAAGACGATATCCCCCTTGCGGCTCTTGATCACCACTGGTTCGATTTCCTGAGCAAAAAGGCCATCGGTGATGGCCTTGCGGGCCCGGGTATGGCTGAGCACCCCCAGTTCGTCCTGCTCGCGGCGGCTGATGCCATAGGCGGCGGCAATATTCTCGGCGGTGATGCCCATGTGATAACCGTAAAAAATTTCATAAAGGCCGTCGAAGACCATCAGGTCGTAGATGTCGCCGGTACCGGTCAGTTCCATGCGATGGCCCCAACGGGCCTTGGGCAGCGCCATGGGGGCCAGGCTCATGTTCTCCTGCCCGCCGGCGACGATCACATCGGCGTCCCCGCAGCGGATGGCGTCGGCTGCCAGGGCGATCGCCTTGAGTCCCGAGCCGCAGATCTTGTTGATGGTGAAGGCCGGGGTCTCCTTGGGGATGCCGGCCCGGATCATGGCCTGGCGTGCGGTGTTCTGGCCCTGACAGGCTTGCAGGACGTTGCCCATGATCACCTCGTCGACGTTTACCGGCGTGGCGCTCTCGTCCCAGTCGTGGCCGGCTTTTTCCGGCTCCACCAGCCCCCGGCCCTGCAGTTTATCCGGGGTGAGGGCTTTCACGTCCTCGCTCGGCACCGGCCGCAACCCCGCCCGCTTAAGGGCCGCTTTCATCACAAGCCCGCCCATCTCCACCACCGACACTGATTGCAGGCCGCCACCGAAGGCCCCGATAGCCGTTCGCGCCCCGCTGACCAACACTACCTCACGCATGTTGACTTCCTCCTATTTTGTCAGATGAAAAGATTTTTTCTTAACAAATTAAAATCGGATTATTAACATAGATAGAATTCACAGGTCAATGGGGACAATAATGTGTCTGATTCTGTTCGCCTACCGCATGCGGCCGGATTATCCGCTGGTACTGGTCGCCAATCGCGATGAGTTCTATGCCCGGCCTACGGCGCCGCTGGGCTTCTGGCAGGATCGGCCGACGATCCTGGCCGGCCGCGACCTGGAGGCCCACGGCACCTGGATGGGAATTGCCGCCGGCAGCCGCTGGGCGGCGATCACCAATTACCGCGACCCGGCGGCGCTCAAGGCCGGGGCCCCGAGCCGCGGGCGGCTGGTGGTCGATTTTCTCGCCGGCAACCAACCGCCGCGCGCCTACCTGGAACACCTGCGCCCCCACAGCCGGCGCTTCAACGGCTTCAACCTGCTGGTGGGGGACCGCGCAGGGCTGTTCTTTTTTTCAAACCGCAACGGCCGCATCCGACGCCTGCGCCCCGGTCTTTACGGTCTCAGCAACCACCTGCTGGACACACCCTGGCCCAAGGTCGCAAAGGGTAAGCAGCGGCTTCAGCGGCTGGTGGCGGCAAAGGGGCCCATCGCGGCCGAGGCGGTCTTCGAACTTCTCGGCGACCGCACACCGGCCCCGCTCGGGTGCCTCCCGACAACCGGCGTCGGCCCGGAGTGGGAGCAGCGCCTGTCGCCGCTATTTATCACCAGCCGCGACTACGGCACCCGCTCTTCAAGCCTGCTGCTGGGGGACCGCGAGGGGGGTCTAAGGATCACGGAGCGCACCTACGGCAGCGAACCGCCCGGCAGCTGGGAGCCTCCGGACCGGACGTTCCGGTTGCCGGTCGCGTTCTGCGGGAGCGCTCCGCCGGGAGGATCGCCCTGAGGCAGGCAGGGTGTACGCCGGAACGGCACCGGGCCGGCCTCACGACGGCCGATCGGGCTTGGCGGCCGCTTGCAACCGCCGCCAATGCTCAAGCCGACGCTTGACGGTCTGCTCGTAGCCGCGCTCGGTGGGGTGATAAAATTGCCGCCCGCGCAGCTTGTCCGGCAGGTATTGCTGAGGAACGTAAGCGTCCTGGAAGTCGTGGGCATAGCGATAGTCGCGGCCATAGCCGAGATCGCGCATCAGCCCGGTGGGCGCGTTGCGAAGGTGCAAGGGCACCGGCAGGGTGCCGGTTTTCTGGACGGCCGCCCGGACCTCGCCGTATGCGCGGTACAGGCTGTTGCTCTTGGGCGCGGTGGCAAGGTAGACGGCGGCCTGGGCGAGTGCCAGCTCGCCTTCCGGGTGCCCCAGAAATCGAAACGCCTCCACGGCCTGCATGGCAACCCCCAGGGCGTAGGGGTCCGCGTTGCCGACATCCTCGGATGCGAACCGCACCATCCGGCGGGCGATGTAAAGGGCGTCTTCGCCGGCCGCCAGCATCCGCCCCAGCCAGTAAAGCGCGCCGTCCGGGTCGCTGCCGCGCAGGCTTTTGTGCAGGGCCGAGATCAGGTCGTAGTGCTGATCCCCGGCCTTATCGTAGACCAGGGCCTTCTGCTGCAGCGCCTTTTCCAGGTCCACCAGCCGAACCCGCCCCTCGGGGCCATCGGCGGCCAGCTCGAGCGCCAACTCCAGGCTGTTGAGGGCGCTGCGGGCATCTCCGCCGGCGATGCGCACCAGATGGTCGCGCGCGTTGGCGTCGAGACAAAGCCCCTGCCGCCCCAGGCCGCGTTCGACATCCGACAGGGCCCTGTCCAGGACGACGCCGATCTCATCGGGTTCCAGGGGCTTGAGGGTAATCACGCGGCAGCGCGAGAGCAGCGGTGCAATGACTTCAAAGGAGGGGTTTTCGGTGGTGGCCCCGATCAGCGTGATCAGACCGCTTTCGACGTGCTGCAGGAAGGCGTCCTGCTGGGCTTTGTTGAAGCGGTGGATTTCGTCGACAAAGAGGATCGTACGCCGGCGATGGATCTTGAGCTGCTCGCGGGCTTCGGTCACGACCGCGCGGATCTCCTTGACCCCCGAGAGAACCGCCGAAAATTGGGTGAAGTGTGAGCGGGTCTCCCGGGCGATGATCCGGGCCAGGGTGGTTTTGCCGCAGCCTGGGGGACCCCAGAGAATCATCGAGAAGATCCGATCCCGGGCAACGGCCCGCTGAACCAGGCTGTCCGCCCCCACGACGTGCCCCTGGCCGACGAATTCGTCCAGGCTGCGCGGCCGCATCCGCTCGGCCAGCGGCCTCTCGGCGTTTGCGGCCTGCTGCGCCCGCTGTTCAAAAATATCCACGCTGGTCTGCCTTTATCCTTTTTTTTTGGCGCGCCCCTTCCTCGGTTGCGGTCGCCGGGCGCGGCTTGCCACAAAATCCTTGAGTGGGCCCGAGCGCTGCCGGAAAATCAGCCGCAGCGGGGTCTGGTCCAGCCCCGCGCCCTCCCGAATCTGGTTGATGATATAGCGTTTGTAGGAAAAATGGACGGCATCGGGATAGTTCACGAAGCTCACGAAGGTCGGCGGTTTGGTTCCCACCTGGGTGGTGTAGTAGAATTTCAGGCGGTGGCCGCGGTGCATGGGCGGCTCGTTGGCTTGCAGGGCGCACTCCATGATGCGGTTGAGCTGACCGGTTCCCATGCGAGTGACGTACTGGCCGTAGACGGCTTCGACAAGCTCGAAGATACGCGGAACCCTGAGACCGGTCTTGGCCGAAATGGTCATGATGGGCGCAAACTGCAGAAAACGGGACGCCGCGCGCAGTTCCTCGACATACCGGCGGGTGGTCAGACTGTCTTTTTCCACCAGATCCCATTTGTTGAGCAACAGAATACAGCCGCAGCCGCGATCGTGGGCATAGCCGGCGATGGTGATATCCTGGTCGGTAATGCCCTCGTGGGCGTCCAGTACGATCAGGGCCACGTCGCAGCGCTCCAGCCCTTGAAGGGCCTTGATGACCGAAAACTTTTCGAGCTTTTCGTCCACCCGGCCCTTGCGCCGGATACCGGCGGTATCGATCAGGACGTAGGGTTTGGCGTTGACCTTGCAGACGGCATCCACCGCATCGCGGGTGGTGCCGGGGACTTCGCTCACCATCAGGCGCTCCTGGCCCAGGATCCGGTTGATCAGCGAGGATTTGCCCACATTGGGGCGCCCCACCACGGCGACGCGCACCATCTCGACCGCCGGTTCGGGCGCAGCGACGGGCAGCGCTGCGACCAGGACATCGAGGAAATCGGGCACCCCATAACCGTGTTCGGCCGACACCGGGTAGAGGGGCGCGACCCCCAGCCCGTAAAACTCGTAGAGCAGCGCTTCCTGCTCCAGTCCGTCCACCTTGTTGACCAGATAGAAGACCGGCTTGCCGGCGTTGCGCAGCAGGGGAAGCATGTCGCGGTCGTAGGGCGAGAGGCCCCCCTTGGCGTCCAGCACCATGACCAGGACATCGGCGTCGTGGATGGCCTGCTGGACCTGCTGGCGGATCGGACCCGAAAAGTGGTCCGGGTCGCCTTCAACAAACCCGCCGGTATCCACCACCGTAAAGGGGGTTTCCTCCCAGAGGGCCTCCCCGTAAATGCGGTCTCGGGTCACGCCCGGCGTGTTGTCCACCAGGGCGTTTCTCGAGCGGGTGATCCGGTTGAAGAGCGAGGACTTACCCACATTGGGCCGTCCGAGAATGGCGACAATCGGTTTCATATGGTTTTTTCCGTCCGTGTGGTATCGAAAAGCCGATTAATTTGGAAGATTCAAGTCGCGGCGGCCGCCCCCGTCGGCGGAAAAGGGGATGGGGTCAGTGGCGGCTAGTGCAGAATCTGGCTGAGGAAGAGCCGGGTGCGAACGCTCCTGGGGTTTTCGAAAAATTCCTCGGGCGTGTTTTGCTCCACGATCTGCCCTTGGTCCATGAAGAGCACCCGGTGGGCGACGCTTTTGGCGAACCCCATCTCGTGGGTCACCACCAGCATGGTCATCCCGTCGCGCGCCAGGCTGATCATGACATCCAGCACCTCCTTGACCATTTCAGGGTCCAGCGCCGAGGTGGGCTCGTCAAAGAGCATCACGTTGGGTTTCATGCACAGGCTGCGGGCAATGGCGACCCGCTGCTGCTGCCCCCCGGATAGCTGGCCGGGGTATTTCCGGGCCTGTTCGGCGATCCGCACTTTTTCAAGGAGGGCCATCGCGGTTTCTTCGGCTTGGGCTTTGGGCTCTTTGCGCACCCAGATAGGCCCCAGGGTCAGGTTCTCCAGGATCGTCAGGTGTGGGAAGAGGTTGAAATGCTGGAACACCATGCCGACCTCGGCCCGTATTTTTTCGATGTTCTTGATGTCGTTGGTCAGCTCGATGCCGTCCACCCGGATCTGCCCGCGCTGATGCTCCTCCAAGCGGTTGATACACCGGATCAGGGTCGATTTACCCGAACCCGAAGGGCCGCAGATGACTATACGCTCCCTGCGGCGCACGGTCAAATTGACGTCCTTGAGCACCTGAAAGTCACCGAACCATTTGTGCATGTGCTTGATTTCGATGATGACATCTTCTTTGGCAGCGGTGTCGGGCTGTATTTCGAGCGGTAGTGGCACACTTCCCCCTGATGACACTTGTCGCACACCGACCCGCAGCGGCGCCCCGAACGCTTGGCGGACGCCGGGTGCAAACGAATCCAGGTTGGCCGACGAAGGACACCACATAAACGGGATCGGAGCAACAAAAATATGGTCAAGCCAACGAAAATGACGCCAGATCGCACCCGACGGCTGCTGCAATCCATCGCCAAGCCTCTGGCGACCGCCCCGGGCAACCCGGCGGGAAGGGGGCAACCACGGCCCAGGCGCGGCGCGACCAGCGGGAGGGCCAGCCGGCGGCCGCGCTTGGTCAGATCTGGCCCAACAAAGCCTGTTTGAAATCCGTGCTGAGGGGCTGCGGCCCCAGCCAAATGGAGAACAGGGCCGCGGCGAACTCGGCGCCCGGGATCACCCCCAACGGCTCGCCGTTCAGGGCGAGCTCCGTGCCCCAGCCCGGAATGTAGGTGAGGGCGTAACGATCGCCCGGTTTAACGTCCCGGTAAAGGGCATTGTGTCGATCGATCTGCGGCCGAATGCGCGCCAGGACAGCTGCATCCACGTTGCGGGAGATGGCCCGGGTGGCCACCGGGCCGAAATCCGCCCCGGAAATGGGATGGAAATACTGGACCTCGAGCCGTTTGGCCCGGTCGGCCAGAATCTGCTCCGGGCGTGTCCCGGCAACGCTGTAGAGCGCCCCCACGTAGGCCTTGACGAACACCATGTAACGGAAAAGACCGGCTCCCTTCAGTTCGAGCCGCTGCCCGCGACTCTCGTAGACCGCGGGGAAGACCACGCCTTCGACCGCAACACCGGCCATGCCCACGGCCGGCAGCCAAAACAGGACCATCAGCCAAACAAGCAGAATGTGCAGGACGCTCCTCATAAAACCTCCATCACTGCGGTTCTCACAGTAAAAAACAAGACGGATGCACAGGCAAGAATTGCAAATTGTACTTACTTATGATTACTTTGAATCGGAACAATGCAATGCCAGAGAAATTGGGGGGCGATGAGAGGCGGAACCTGCCATTGGGGTGGCTGACGTCTCGGACTTCGCCGCTTCTGAGGAACGTCCATGCCACGCTGGGGATTGTGCTGCATCTTTCGCCGTGAACCCATCAAATTTGGCCGCACCACGGCGACTTTCCTGCAAAAGCGGCCGCGCCAGGAGCAGTTGCGCCGCCTGGCCGAAATTTGCACCCGCAACGCCGAGGCCCTCCAGCAGGCCCTGGCGTTTTGCCGCGAGAACGGCATCGGGGCCTTTCGCATCAACAGCCAGATCCTGCCGCTGAAAACCCACCCGCAAACCGGCTACGGGATCGGCGAGCTGCCGGGGCACCGTGAAATCGTGGCCAAATTCCGCGACTGCGGCGCGTTCAGCCGCCGCCACGACCTGCGCACCAGCTTTCACCCGGACCAGTTCATTCTGCTCTCCTCGCCCAGCGAAAAAGTTACCCGCCATTCGATGGCCGAACTGTGCTACCATGCTGAGGTGGCCGAGTGGGTGGCCGCCGACGTCATCAATATCCACGGCGGCGGCGCCTACGGTGACAAAACCCTGGCCCTGAAGCGCCTGGCCGGCCGCATCGGTGAGCTGCCCGAGGCGATCCGCGCGCGCCTGACGCTGGAAAACGACGACCGGGTCTACTCCCCGACGGACCTTTTGCCGGTCTGTCAAACGGTCGGGGTTCCGCTGGTTTACGATGTCCATCACCACCGCTGCCTGCCCGATGGGCTTTCCGAGACGGTGGCAACCGCAAGGGCATTGACCACCTGGAAGCGGGAGCCGCTGTTTCACGTCTCCAGCCCCCTGACGCCCTGGGGCCACGGCAACCCCCGCAACCATCACGATTTTATTGACATCGCGGACGTCCCCGAAAGCTGGTGCGGGATGGACATCACCATCGACGTCGAGGCCAAGGCCAAGGAACTGGCCGTGCTGCGGCTGATGGCCGAGGTCGCGGGGCGCGGTTCGGCGGCCCGGCAGACCAAGGACGGCGCAGCCGGCGATTGAGCCAAGCCACCTGTATGTGCAGGCGCTGTCGGCACGCCTGCCAAAAAAACTGTCGCCGCAGCCCGACGCGTCCGTTCGACGGAACCGGTGCAGCGGGACAATCCAACAACACGAGGGAGGTAAAAACATGGAGGTAAAAAGAATTCTATGGCCGACGGATTTTTCCGAGAATGCATCCCGGGCGCTGCCCGTGGTCACCTCGCTGTCGCAACAATACGGGGCCGAAATCCATATTCTCTACGTCATGAAAGACTACCCTGAATTTGGCGCCCACTACGGCGACTTTGACCCCCAGGAAAAAGAAACCATGCACGCCATGGAGAAAGAGATGGCCGAAAGGCGCCTGACCGAAATTTGCGATAAATTCCTCAACGAATGCCCACTCTACATTCGCCACATCGCCGTGGGGGAACCTGCGCAGGTCATTCTGGATTTTGTCACCAAGGAAGCCATCGATCTGGTGGTCCTGGCCAGCCGCGGAAGTGAATCCCACTTTGATTTCGGCAGCGTGGCGGAGCGCGTCATCAAGTGCACCACCGTTCCAGTGGTCACCGTGCCGGTCTGAGGGATCAGCGGCAGCGGGTTTGAGGGGGCCGGCGCCAACCCGGGCGCCGGTTCAGCGCGTGTCCGCCGACCCAGCGGTCCCAACATCCGCCAGGTTGCGCCCCGTGGCCGCTTCGAGCCGCTCCCAGGACTGCCGCAGGGCCACGCGCGCCAACGCCAGCCGGCTGCGGGCCTGGGTGAGGTTGCGCTGGGCCTCGTTCAGACGCACCAACGAGGCCTGCCCCGCGGCGTACTCCTTTTCCACCAGATCCCGGTTTTGCTGAACCAGGGCCGCGTTTTGCTGCTGCAGGCGCAGCTCCCGTTGAGAGGCCTGCAGGTTGGCCAGCGCCTCGCGCACCTCGGAGGCAACCGAGATCCGCAGCGCCGCCAGGTTGCGCTCGGCCTCGCGCTTGCCCGCGCGGGCCTCGGCCACCCGCGCGCGGGTGGCGCCGCCGGCAAACAGGTTGTAGGTCATGTAAACCCCGATGGAATTGCCAAAGTCATCGCCTTCAAAGCGCCCGCTGTTTTCGCGCAGCCCGTCCAGGGCCGCCTGGAGGGACAGATCGGGGAAAAAATCCGAGCGGGCGACCCCGATACCCGCTGCTGCCTGGCGCAGCCGGTAGGCGCCTTCCATCAGGTCCGGCCGGTGATTTTCGGCAAACCCGACCAGCGGCCCGGCATCGGGCAGCGCCAGGTCCGCGGGGCTTTCGGTGGGGAGGGCGGCCAGCTCCAGGGCTTCCGGGATGACTGCCTCCGGCAGGCCCATCAACACCGCCAGCCCGATGCGGGCCAGGGTGTACTGGCGCTCGGCATCGTTGATGGCCGAGCGGGCCGCATTGACCTGGACCTCGAAATTGAGTACATCGCTCAGCGATCCGCTGCCGGCCCGCCGCCGGGCCCGGGCCTCTTCGGTCTGGCGCAGGTTGAAGTCCTCGTCGGCGCGGGCGATGGTGAGGTCCTCACGGGCCAGCTGGGCCGCGTAATAGCTGCCGGCCACCGAAACCACCAGCAGGCGTCGGGCCTCGTCCAGCGCCGAGCGGCTTTGCATCTCGCCGAAACGCGCACGGGCGTTTTCATACCAGCGCCGAAAGCCGCTAAAAAGCGTCCAGCCGGCGGTGAGCTCGGCCCGGTAGAACGTCTCCGGATCCGCAAGCGCTGCATTCGGATCGAAACTGGGGCCCACCACCAGCCGGGAGCGGGCGGCATTGTCGGACAGCTCCGAACGCACGGCCGAGCCCCCCAGATCCAGGAAGGGCCAGTAAGCGGCGCGGGCCTGGCGGACCCGCTCTTCGGCCTGGCGCACGCGTTCGACGGCCGCGGCCAGGCTGGGGCTGCCCGCCACCGCGATTCCCTTGGCGGCGGCCAGATCCAGCACTTCCAGGCCGACCAGGGCCGCCCCGGCGGGGGCGGCGCTTCCGATTTCGGCCGCACCCGACCGGCCGATGGTGGTGATCACCAGCCACGCCGCCAGCGCACCCCACCAGAACCCCTTCAATTGCCTAGCGTATCGCATCCACTCCGTCCTTTGAATGAGGGGCCGCGGCCCCGGTATGCAGCCCCGGGCCAAGGTCCGGCGCTGCGCCCGGGGCCATCGCGTTGCCGGCCGACTCCGGTGCGGCTGCCCGCAGGTCCTGCAGGTCGGCCGCGATGCGGCGCGCGGCAGGCTCCACCGCTTCGCGCGGGGGCCAGGTGCCGGTCAACAGCCGGGGCGGCAGCCGCCGCAGGTCGTTTACGATCACCAGCAGGCTGGGGATCAGCACCAGGGTCAGCAGGGTTGCAAAGGCGACCCCCGCTGCAATCGAAAGCGCCATGGGGATCAGGAACTTGGCCTGAAAATCGGTTTCCAGGATCATGGGCGCCAGTCCGCCGATGGTGGAGACCGTGGTCAGGATGATCGCCCGGAAGCGCCGACGGCCGCCCTGGGTGATGGCCTCCAAAAAAGGCATGCCTTCGGCCAGGTTGGTGTTGATGCGTTCGATCAGCACGATGGCGTCGTTGACCACCACCCCGGTCAGGGCCACCATACCGAAGATGCTCATGATGGAGAGATCGTAGCCCAGCAGCAGGTGCCCGCAGACCGCCCCGATGATGCCGAACGGGATCGTGAACAAAATCACGAACGGCTGCAGGTAGGAGCGGAACATGGTGGCCACGATCACGAAAATCCCGAACACCGCCAAGGGGAACCCGATGTAGAGGCTGCTGAAGGATTCACGCATCTTTTTCTGCTCGCCTTGCAACGCCACCCGCACCCCGGGGTGGCGCTGCATCAGTTCGGGAAAAAAGCCGGCGGAAAGCTCGCCAAATATTTCATTGGCATTGGCCCGGTCGGTGTCGACCCCCGCGCTCACCGCCACCCGCCGCATTCCGTCGGTGCGGGTGATGGTGGAATAGCCGGGCGAAAAGTGCACGTCGGCCACCGAGCGCAGCGGTACCTCGTGGCCGCTGGCGGTGCGAATCCGGATCTGCTCGATGTCCGCCAGGCGTCGGCGCTCGACCGCCGGGTAGCGGACCTTGACGCGGATGTCGTCGCGGCCGCGCTGCAGCCGCAGGGCCTCATCGCCGTAATAACCGGCGTAGACCTGACGGGCCAGGTCGTCCACCGTCAGCCCCAGAACGGTGGCCTCGGGCTTGAGCGCCAGGCGCATCTCGTTCTTGCCGGCCGAGAAATCCGAACGGATCTGGTAGACCCCGTCGAATTTGCGCAGACGCGCCATCAGATCGTCCGCCGCGGCCAGAATGTCGTTCATACGGCTGCCCTGCAGCCAGACCTCGATCGGGGCCCCGGGCGGCCCCGCCGCCATGCCCGCAAAGGCGAGCGATTTGATGCCGGCAATGGCGCCGACCTCCTTTTCCCAGGCCACCATGAGGTCCTTGGAGTGTATCCCGCGTTTTTCGGAATCCAGAAATATGGCCTGGGCCGAGCCCAGGTGGGGCCCGGAGCGCGGCAGGTCCTCCAGGGTCTGGCCGATCAGGGTCAGGCGGTCGACCACCAGGGGGTCACCCGAACGGGTCACGGTGCGCGCCGCCAGCCGCAGCAGGGCCGCCTCCACCTGGCCCAAGGCCTCGCGGGTGACCGCCGCTGGCGTGCCTTCGGGCATCTCGACGGTGCCGGTGACCACAAAGCCGTCGATTTCGGGAAAAACCTCGAACTTCAGCAGGCCGCCCTTCATCAGGCCGACGGTGATCATCAGCACGCTGATGGCAATGCAGAAGGAAACGTAACGCCAGGTCAAGGCCCTGATCAGCAGCGGCAGGTAAACCCGCTCGACAGACCACGCCATCCCCGCGCGGGTCAGCCGCTGCACCGCCTCCAAACGCCGCGTCAGACGATCCTTGCCGGCCTCGGGGCGGTTCAGGTCCGGCAGGTGGCTGAGATGCGCCGGCAGCAGGAAAAGGCATTCCAGCAGCGACACCGCCAGACAGGCGATGACCACCGTCGGCAAAACGGCGATAAACTTGCCCATGATGCCGCCCACGTATGCCAGCGGGATAAAAGCGACCATCGTGGTGGTCACCGCGGCGATCACCGGCATCCCAACTTCACCGACCCCCTCGACGGCCGCCGCCAGAGGCGCTTGGCCCGCCTTGCGGTGAACGTAGATGGCCTCCCCCACCACGATGGCATCGTCCACGACGATCCCGAGCACCATGATAAATCCGAAAAGCGAAATCATGTTGAGGGTGCCCCCCAGCGCCCAGAGAATCACCAGGGCCCCGGATATGGAGATGGGAATGCCCATTCCGGCCCACAGGCTGAGCCGGGCGTTTAAAAACACCCACAGCAGGATGAAGACGATCACCAGGCCGATGACCCCGTTTTTGACCAGCAGGTTGATGCGCGCCCGCAGCATGTCGGTGTTGTCGTAGAGAATGGAGAGGGTGGCGCCCGCGGGCAGGCGCGCGCGGGTTTCGCGCACAAACTGCTGGACGGCCCCGGAGATTGCCAGGCTGTCCTCCGCGCGGGTCTTGTAGACAATCAGCATCACCGATGGGTGGCCATTGATGAAGGCCTGGATGGGGTCCTCGGTGAAGCCGTCCGCGATGCGGGCGATCCGGTCGAGGGTGATGATCTGGCCGTCGGGGCTGGCCAGCACCACGATTTTGGCCATTTCAGCCGCGGTGTACTTGCGGCCGAGGGTCCGCACCCGGATTTCCTCGCCCCGGGTGCGCAGGGTGCCGCCGGCCAGGTTGAGGTTGCTGCGCCGCACCGCGCGGGTCACCTCGTCGAAGGTCAGTCCGTATTCGCGCAGGCGTTCTTCACTGATCTCGACGGCGATCTCATAGTCGCGGGTGCCGAAAACGCTCACCTGGGAAATCTCAGGCAGCTGCTGGAGGTCGTCCTTGATGCGCTCCGACCACTCCTTGAGGCGCCCTTCGTCCATCCGCCCCGAAAGGTAGAGCAGCACAACGGGGTCTTTCAGGGTCAGCTCGGTGATCACAGGGGCTTCGGCATCCACCGGAAAAGTGGATATGGCGTCGATCTGGGAGCGCACCCGATCGAGAACCTCCGACACCTCGTAGCCCTCTTTGACCTCGATGGTGACAGAGGCGGCGTTTTCGTTTGAGTCGGTGGTGACCTGCTTGATGCCTTCGATGCCCTCGAGGGCTTCCTCGATCTTGCGGCTGACACCCTCTTCCACCTCCTCGGGATCGGCACCGGGATAGGCCACCGAGACAGTGATGATGTCCAGCGAGAACTCCGGAAAATTCTCACGGATCATGGAGGCCATGGCCAGCGCCCCGGCCACGAGGATCATGATCAGGCTGATATTGGCGAAGACGGTGTTTTTGGCGAAGGCGGTGAGCAGCAGTTTCATAAGCTGAGCTCGAATTTCGGGGTGCCGCGGCCGAAAAAACCGCCTGCCCCCGTGAGGCTGAGGGGTCTCAGGAGGCCCCATCGGTTTCGATGGTCAGCAGCGCGTTTTCCAGCGGGTCCACCAGGCGGGTGACAATCACCTGCTGCCCGGCCTGCAGGCCCCCGCTGACCAGGGCCTCCTCGCCTTGGGTGCGGGCGACCGTCACCGCAACCGTTTTGAGGCGGCTGCCGTCGGCCACGTAGACGGTGTTCTCGAAGCTGACGGCATGCCGCGGCAGACGGAAAACGCCCTGCAGGGTGCGGCCGGGGATCTCCACCCGGCAGAACATGCCCTCCACGAGGGGCAGATGGCCGTTACCGCCGCGGACAGCGTCGGCCGCCGCAACCCGAACGGCCACCTCCACCGTACGGGTTTGGGGGTCGAAAGCCACCACCCGGTCCAGGGTGCCGCTCCAGAAATGGGTGTCCGGGGCCTCGGTCCAGCGCACCGTGCAGCCCAGCGCCGGCAGCGGGCTGAACCAGGCGCTCGGGGCTGTCGCGGGGTTGTCGAAGGGCAGCCACTGGTGGGCATCACGGCTGTCCAGGGGCACCCGGATCTCCAGGATTGAATCGTCGGCCAAAGTCACGGCGTGTTGACCGGGGGACACATACTGGCCGGCTTCAATCGCGGTCTGCCGCACCCGCCCGCGAAAAGGCGCCGCCACCCGGCAGCGTTCCAGCCGCGCCGCGGCCGCCTCGCGACGCGCGCGCGCGGCGGCCAGGCTGTTTTCGGCCTCCCGGATCTGGAGCGGGTAGAGGGCCACCGCCTGGGCCAGTTGGGCCGCCTGGTCCACGGCGGCGTTAAACGCCCGCTCGGCCGCTTCGACCCCCGAGCGGGTGCCCACCATATCCACCTCGTAGAGCTGCTTGAGGCGCTGGAATTCGCCCCGGGTCAGTTCCCGGCTGCGCTCGAGGGTTTGCAAGCGCTGCCGGTCGATGGTCAGCTGCTTTTTGAGCCGCTCGATGGCGTTGGCCCACTGGGCCGCCGCGGCGTCGGCCTCCTCGAAACCGGCGCGGTAATCCCGGTCGTCGATTTGAAATAGCTCCGCACCGGCCGCTATCACCTCGCCGGCTACCAGGCGCGGGTGAACCCTCACCACCCGGCCGGCCACCTCGGCGGCAATCACCACAGTTCTAAGCGGCAGCACCTCACCATATCCGCTGATGATCACCGCAACGTCCTCGGGGGCCACCACCATCACCCTGACCCGGAGCGCAGGCTCTTGCCGCACGACCTCCGCCGGCGGCTTTTTCAGAGACGTCAGGGCGAGCATCCCCGAGAGCCCCAGCCCCAGGACCAGGATACAGATCACGATCCGCTTGAGCACCCCTTTGCGGGGCAGCTGCGGCTTGATTTCCTTTTGCATGCTGTCGACTGCCCTCATTTTCCACGCATCCTGCGGAAATCTCCTTCCGGAAGCGACGCGTGCCGCGAGAGGCCTTCACGCCGGCCGGTGGCGAGTCCCACCCGGATGCCCTGCAGGCCTGCCACACAAGCGCACCACCGGAATTCCCGCCAGCCGACGGTAAAAACAGCGCGCACCTGGGGGCTGATGCCAGTGGGATTCATATTCGGTTTTTCGAATCAGGTGAAATCAAAAAGATGGAGCGGCTAAAGATTAGGCGTCATCCCCCGTGAAAGCAAGAGCGCCCCCCAAGGTTATTAGAACCGCAGTGCAAAATCGGGACTGGCGGGTAAAACGCTGCGGGGGCTGAGGGCCCGTGCAGGCCCGGGTTTAATATCGCAGAAACGCAATCAATTGCCACCGACAACTGAATTCTGCAAAGATGCAAACCCACCAGGAAAAACCTGGCGTTCTTCCAACATACAGTTTTTATTTCTATTATTATACCAGTGGCCGATAGTATCCCTCATTGGCGTTTGGCATGAACAGTGCTGTGGGTTGTTTATTTAATCGTTGAACCACCGTCTGCTGTTTTATTGTTTTTACCCCAACGTGCAAAAGGAGGGTTTCAGTGTATGGCGGATAACACCATCAAACTCGGCAAAAAGAAAAAGAGCATCTTTCTTGACAAGGTCAGGGAACTGCTGCCGGAGGGGGGCAACCTGAACCTTTGCCTGACCTGCGGGGCCTGTTCCTCGGGGTGCCCGGCGACCGGTCTTGAAAACATGGACCCCCGCAAATTTCTGCGGATGGCGGCCCTGGGCCTGGACGAGGAAATCCTGAAAAGCAACTGGGTCTGGATGTGTACGCAATGTCAGCGCTGCATCTATGTCTGCCCGATGAAGATCAACATCCCACAGCTGGTCTACAACGCCCGCGCAAGCTGGCCGCGGGAAGAGCGCCCCAAGGGGATTCTGGGCTCCTGCGACATGGCCCTCAGAAACGAGAGCTGCAGCGCCATGGGCACAAGCCCCGATGATTTCAAATTTGTGGTGGGCGACGTTCTCGAAGAGTACCGCGAGTCTCAGCCGGAATTTGCGGAAATGGAGGCACCCATCGACAAGCAGGGCGCCGAATTCATTCTGAACCAGAATTCCCGTGAGCCGGTCACCGAGCCCGACGAGATGGTGCCGCTCTGGAAGATCCTGCACCTCGCAGGGGTCAACTGGACCTATGGCTCCAAAGGCTGGGGGGGCGAGAACTACTGCATGTTCCTCTCCGATGATGAGGCCTGGAAGCATATCACCAGCACCTCGGCCCATCAGGCCGATCAGTTGGGGTGCCCCATTTTTCTCAATACCGAGTGAGGGCATGTTACTTTCTCGGTCCTGGCAGGACTGAAAAAATTCAACATCCCCCACAAATTCGAAGTCAAGAGCATCTACGAGTACTACGCCAAGTGGATCCGCGAGGGTAAACTGAAGGTCAGCCCCGACTGGAACAAGGACCTCAAAATCAAGTTCACCGTCCAGGATCCGTGCCAGATCGTGCGCAAAAGCTATGGCGACCCGATTGCCGAGGATTTGCGCTTCGTGGTCAGATCCGTCGTGGGCGAGGAGAACTTTATCGACATGACGCCCAACCGCTCGAACAACTTCTGCTGCGGCGGCGGCGGCGGGTTTCTGCAGTCCGGCTACAAGGAGGCGCGCCTGGAATACGGCCGCATCAAAGACCAGCAGATCCAGGCCACCAAGGCGGACTACTGCATCGCGGCCTGCCACAACTGCCACGCCCAGATCCACGAGCTCAGCGAACACTACGGCGCCGAATACGGGGTCGTGCACCTCTGGACCCTGATCTGCCTCTCACTTGGCATTCTGGGGCCCAATGAACGTGAATATTTGAGGGATGATTTGAAGGAAGTGGCAGTGTTTCACCCCGAAACCGCCATGTAGTCGAAAAACGGGAGATGCAGGCGGGTGAAAGACGTTTTCTGTGGTGCGCCAGCGGCGTGGGTGTTGGGCTGCACCTGATCCCGGGTGCCTGCCGAGCTGAACCTGGGCCGCATCCTGTCTCCTGGTTTTTCTATCCCCCTGTTGGCGGGATGCGGCTGCCACCGCCGGCAGCCGCATCCCGGGTTTTCGCAATGAGCACCCGCAAGCGACGAAGGTCGTCCGCGATCGCCGATTGACGCGTCCGCAATCCGGCGGGTGAAAGAACGACAATTTCGAAAAAACCCGAATTGGGGACGGCTGGTCCCCCCCTCTGAGCAATCCGGATGGGCAGCATGCAGCGCTTTACGATCGACGACCTGCAGCGCAGAAGGCAAAAGGCCCTGATGGGCGCTGCCCAGGCGATCCTTGAGCAGCGGTCGACCTATCTGGAGCTCAAAAAGCTGGTCAGCGCCATCAATTCCAATCCGCTGGACGTGGCCGACTACTACGCCACCGCCACCCGCCTGGGGGCCCTGCTCGCGCGCATGAGCGCCGGCAGCCGCGAGACAATCTTTCACTACTTCGCGGACCACATCGACCCCCGAAAATGCGGGGAGGCTGTCAACTTCCGGATCGAATGCCGGGATCTCGACGAACAGCTCAAAACCCTTGAAAAGTGGCGGGTGCGGCAGCACCGGCTGCGGCGGATCAAGTAAGAAGGCGGCGATGCCGTGCTTCAGTCTGCGGCCAGGGCCCGCTGCCGGACAGCTTCGATCACCTTGGGCACTGCGGCGTTGTTGGCCAGGTTGACGACCCAGGCCGGCAGCGCGCCGCCGGGATCGGTGTGAATGAAGTAGGTCACATGGGTGCGACGGCCGTTTTCAAGGGCCTCCAGCTTCCAGAATCCCTTGTTGGTCAAAACGGGCTCGCCCTCTCCCTTGCGGAGAACCGGCAGATCGTCGGCCAGCTGCCAGTCCACCCGAAAAAGCACGCCGGCGGCAGCTGGATCGTCGGCCGCCAGCTTGATGGTGTAGTAGCGGTCGCTGATGGGAAACGGAAATGTCAGCTGCTGAAAAACCCAGGCCAGCGCACCACTCTGCGCTTCGACCCGGCAGATGCCGACATAGGGCATAAACTCGGGATAACGCCGATAGTCGACAATCACCCGCGCGACCGTCTGCAGCGGGGCGTCGACCAAGCTGGTCG
Source organism: Desulfobacterales bacterium (assembly GCA_046481705.1). GTDB lineage: Bacteria > Desulfobacterota > Desulfobacteria > Desulfobacterales > JAABRJ01 > JAABRJ01. The sequence goes on from JAWOJK010000363.1 coordinate 18,050, forward strand.
CGGCCACCTCGTGAATCCGCGTGCCCGGCGACCTGCGGCTGAAAACGTGGACCGCCGCCTGCCGAGCCGCACACTGCCACCCGTCTTCCTGCAGCAGGTCATCCGGTGCGACCCCAAACCCCGGTCCACAGGGATCTTGCGAAGCCCCCGGCACGGCCCAAACCAGCAAAATCAGCGCCCCCGCCAGCATCCCTCGCAACCTATGCATCTGAGTTCTCCAGCCCATCGGGTTTAAACCCGATCCGCGCCTCGGCTGGGACCGGAGAGATCGCAACCATGGCGCATAGAATCCGCAGTTTGTCCCGCAACGCCGGCGCAACGGCCTTCATCAGAGGCTCACAGGCATCGGCCGGGGCCACCGACCCGTTGGGACGGTTTAAAAAATCGGCCAGCTCATCCCAGCTTGAAATGCCGGTGGCCTGCCAAAAATGGTGGTAATCCGCCCCCAGATGCACCAGCAGCAGGGCCTGGCGCTTCCACTGGATCAGCTGGCGGTAGCTGAAGCCGGTGCGGATGGCCAGGTTGATCGCATCCAGGCGCAGCAGGTTTTCGACGTTGTCAAAGCCTTCCCGGTGAAGCTGGATTTCATGGGAGTAGCTCATCCCGGGCAACTTGGTCAGGGGCGTTGAAAAATAGCGCTGCTCCTTGAGGTTGACAACCCGAATGGCCAATTTTTCGATCACCAGGATGGCGCGGCTGGGGTAGAACCCGAAAAAGAAGCTGACCAGCGGCAGCCACCCCAGGAATCTCTCGCCGGCACCGGCATCGGATTGAAAAAAGCCCCACTGCTGCAAGCCAAAGGACAGGATCAGGGCCATGACCGCGCCCCGCACCATGCGCACGCTGCTTTCGACAAAGGTGTGAGGGGTAAGGTCCAGAGTGAAATAGCTGCGCACCAAATGACCGATAAAATAGAGGTAGGCTCCCAGAAAACCGAACTGGAAGGCGGTCAGGGAGACCATCAGTTTGGGGATGTAGCGCTGCGTTTCACCCCGCAGAAACAGCTCCATAAAGGGCCCCAGCATGAGGAAATTGACCCCCCGGGTGTAATCCACGCCGCTGCCCTCGCCGGACAGGGGCAGGGGTTTGAGCAGGGTGATGATCCCACAGCCCAGCATGGTGATCACCGCCAGGGTGACCATGGAACCGAAGTAGTTGCGCAGCTCAAAGGCCCGGGCGATGGTTTCCTGGATCTTGTTGCGCTTCTCTTCCTGGTCCCAGATCTCCGGGGGGATGTCGGCCCGGAGGCGGCGCTCCTTCTCTCCGCGCATGTTGATGAGATAGAAGACGGTGATGGCGGGCACGATCAGCACGGCAAAAAGCAGCAAGAAGAGGTTGTACTGGAAAAAGACCGGATCAAACCACCGGGTGATCCCGGTCAGGGCCTGGATCCATGAGCCGCCTGGGGCTTTCGCTTCATTTTTGACGCTGAGGAAGAAAAGAAAGAGGACAATCGCGATAAAGGCGATCAGAAAAAGGCTGAAAAAGACCGAGAGCAGCAGGTTGTACCAGAAGGAGAGGGATTTGAATTTGGACTCTGGCTGGACGGCCATGGACTCACCTGCCTGGGGGTTCTGCCGACCCCGGAATCCCGGCTGATACCAAGAAAACCCCGCTGGGGGCGATAGGACTGTTCCCGGCGGCCGGTTCGGAGAGGGTTCGGAGAAAAGAGACGGCTACGAAAGGGCGGCGTCGGCCGCATCCTGAAGAATGCGGCGGTAGAGCGAAAAATGGTCAAACGGCCGGTCGAAACGCCTGACCGGTGGATAGAGGTTCCAGCCAACTAGTTCCAGGTGATCGGCCCGCAGGCAGCCTTTGAATTCGCCCCAGCGGGCGGAGCGCACCGACACCATGCTGTCGTTGTCGCTTTCCTGGCGCGCGATCAGCCGGCTCCAGGGGCGCAACCAGGGCGGCAGCTCGGCCGTGCCGCGGCGCCCGGCGTAGGCATGGTAGGTGACATCGGGCCGGTCGGGCACCACTCGGTTGAAGCGCCGGCAGCGGCGGGGGGTGAGTTCCGCCAGCCCCGGCAGAATCAGCTGCCGGCTCGCCCACGGTATAATCCCCTTGCTTTCCATAAGCCACTGGGCAAGGGGGGTGCCCCGATGCGGCGTTGCCACGGTGGCGAGAAACCTGACCCGGCGGCCCGGGTCCAAGCGCTGAATCAGGTAGCGGCTGTCGAGGCCGCCCATGCTGTGGCTGATCAGGCCGATGCGCTCGGCGCGGACCCGGTCCAGACAGCTGGCCAGCTTCCGGGCACGGACGGCGATGCGCCCCACCGGCGGCAGGGCGGGAAAATAGAGGGGCACTCCGGCGGCCGCCAGCCGCCGCCAGACACCGCGGAAGTAACGGATTTCTTTTCGGGCGAGGCGTATGCGCTCAAAACCCAGAAATCCGTGGACAAAAACCACCGCCAGGGGGGGATTCGGTAACGTCCGCCGATTTGGCATCGAGACTCGCAGGTGGTTGTGTCGGTTCACACCAGGCGCCTGAAGGGCCAGGCTTTTTGAGGAGAGCCCGCTTGCCCCGCCGGGCCGGGTGGCGCCCCACGGGCCCGGCTGTTTCAGTTTTCTCGGAACACACCCCCACCTTATTCAGCCGGTTTTTCAAAGTCAACCGCCTTCTGAGTGGCTTGCTGTTTTTCGATATAGTCCCGACACCCCCAAGGACCGAAAAAATTCCAGAACAAGCGGGCTCTGGCTCAGGCAAAATTCAGAATCATGCTGTCATCCGGGACAAATACCCGAAAGGGCAGCCCGGACTCCCGCGCCACGTACCCCGGCACAGCGACGCCGGAATCAAACTGAGCGTAGTCCACGAAGGTTCGCCCGTCGACCCGGACCCTCATCCCCGGCAGGGGGTGTTTGAGACGCACGATGGCGTTGATTTTGTGGAAACGGCGATTGAGCCCGGCGTACCTCCGGTTTTCAGCCTTGGCACCGATGTCCACCTCGATATAGTATCGGGAGTCATTGGAAACTTGATCCCGATATTCTTCCCCGATTAGATTAAGGATCTCTCCCAGATCGTTACGCATAATTCGAGACCTCCCGTCAGTGGTGATAACCGCTGTGGCTGGGCTTGG
>JAWOJK010000384.1:0-6939 GCA_046481705.1 Desulfobacterales bacterium
GGAGCTCAAGCGGACGATCAATCTCCCAGCCGTTTCCTGCCGGAAACGGCTTTTTTTTTGGCACGCCCTCCTTCCGCCCCTGCATGCCATAAGGCCCATCAATTTTTCCACGATCAGGGTTATGCCCAACCCACCGCACGCAGGGAGGTTCGTATGCTAAACGAAGTCACCATCAGCCAGGCAATTATCGAGGCCTATCTCAAGAAATTCAGCGCGGCACTGCAGCTCGACGTTGCCATTGTCGGTGGCGGGCCCTCGGGTCTCGTGGCCGGCTATTACCTGGCCGCCGCCGGGAAAAAAGTAGCCCTGTTCGATCGCCGGCTCTCCATCGGCGGCGGCGTATGGGGCGGCGGCATGATGTTCAACGAAGTCGTGGTTCAGGAAGAGGGTAAGGCGGTCCTCGACGAAATGGGCCTGACGGCCCAGCCCAGCAGCCCGGGCTACTACACCCTGGACTCGGTCTATCTGGCCTCGGGCTTAGTATACAAGGCCATGGGCGCCAACCTCAAGATTTTCAATCTCGTCAGCATGGAGGACGTCGTGATCAAAGGCCAGCGGGTTGCAGGCCTGGTGATCAACTGGGGCGCGGTGGAGACCCTGAAATGGCATGTGGACCCCCTCACCCTGCACGCCACTTTCGTGCTGGATGCCACCGGGCACCCGGCCAATGTCGCCTCCGTTCTGGTCCGCAAAATGGGTGTAACCCTCGACACCGCCACCGGCGGCTTGGTGGGAGAAAAATCGATGGCGGCCGAAACCGGCGAACGCGATACGGTCGACAATTCACGGGAGGTCTACCCGGGCCTCTACGTCAGCGGCATGGCCGCCAACGCGGTTTGCGGCGGGTATCGCATGGGGCCGGTCTTCGGCGGCATGCTGCTCTCGGGCCGCAAGGTGGCCCGGGAACTCATCGGGAGGCTGTCGTGATGAAAACTGACGCCGCCACCCTGCGGGCCATCGATGCCAACCTGAACCGGGTCAGCGAGGGGTTGCGCGTGGCCGAGGACATCCTGCGCTTCAGCCTGGACGACGGGCCGCTGCAGGCGCGCGTCAAGGCGCTGCGCCACCGACTGGCGGCCGCCGTGCCCGGACAGGCCTATGTGAGCAGCCGGCGGCCCCAGGAAGACGTGGGTTTGGACGCTGCGGGGGAACTGGAATATGCGCGCCCGGACCTGCAAGCCCTGCTGCGCGCCAACTTCAAGCGCGCCCAGGAGGGTCTTCGCAGCCTCGAGGAGCTGTTTAAGCTCCGGGAGGGCCAAACCGCAGCCGCGATGAAGCGCCTGCGCTACGACACCTATGAGGCCGAGCGGTTGACCCTCTTGCGCGTTTGCGCAAAAACGCTGGCGCGCGGGCTCTACTTGGTGCTCACCGAACCCCGCGACGGCTATGTGAAGCTCACCGAATGGGCGCTGCAGGCGGGATTGCCGGCAGTCCAGCTGCGCTGCAAGGGAAACGATGACCGGGAATTCCTCTCCGCGGCTCTGACAATGCGGCGCATCACGGCCGGCAGTCAAACCCGCTTCATCGTCAACGACCGGCCCGACATCGCCCTGATGGCCGATGCCGACGGCGTTCACGTGGGCCAGCAGGACCTGCCACCCCAGGCGGTACGCCGCCTCATCGGACCCGATAAACTGCTGGGGCTTTCCACCCACAACCTCGACCAGGTGCGCAACGCCAACGATGAACCGGTGGACTACATCGGCTTCGGCCCCTTGTATGGCACCACCTCCAAGGCCAAGCCCGATCCGGTGCTGGGCCCCGGGCAGCTCAGCGCCGCAGCGGCCGCCAGCCGCCATCCGATTGTCGCCATCGGCGGCCTGACGTCAACGCGCATCGCGGAGCTCGATCTCGGCAGCTGTCACAACGTGGCGGTGATCAGTGCCGTGAGCCAGGCCGAAAACCCCCTGGCGGCTATGACCGCCATCAACCGTCTGGTACTGGAGGCCGTATGACACGCAAACAACAAGCCGAGCGCGGGATCATCAGCGATGAGATGCGGGCCGCCGCGCTCCATGAGGGGCTCCCGCCCGAGACGATCCGGGAGGGGCTTGCCGCGGGCCGCGTCGTGATCCCCCAAAACGTCAACCGCCAGTATCCCCACATCCGCGCCGTGGGCCAGGGGACACGCACCAAGGTCAACGCCAACATCGGCGCGTCACCGCTGCATTCAGACCTGGATGAGGAACTGATAAAACTCAGCGCCGCCCAGGAAAGCGGCACCGATGCGGTGATGGATCTCTCCCTGGGCGCCGATCAGCTGCGGATCCGCAAGGCGATTCTGGAGCGCGCAGAAGTTATGGTGGGAACCGTTCCCATCTACCAGAGCGCCTTTGAGCTGTCCGCGGCCCGGCGTGATGTGACCGACATGACCATCGGCGACTTTCTCAAAACGGTTCGGCGCCAGGCCGAGGAGGGGGTCGATTTCATGACCATCCACTGCGGTGTGACCCGTCAGTCGCTGACCGCCATGGAGCGGCAGGGCCGCACGCTGGACGTGGTCAGTCGAGGAGGGGCGATGCTGGTGGCCTGGATGCGCCACAACCGCCAGGAGTCCCCGCTCTACGAACACTACGACGAAATTCTCGACATTCTGGCCGCTTACGATGTGACCCTCTCCCTGGGCGACGGCATGCGACCCGGCGCGGTGGCGGACGCCGGTGACCGGGCCCAGGTGAGCGAACTGCTGATCTTGGGGGAACTCACCGAGCGGGCCTGGGCCAAGGGCGTCCAGGTGATCATCGAGGGGCCGGGGCACGTGCCCTTGAATCAGGTGGCCGATCAGATGCGGCTTGAAAAAACGCTGTGCGCCGGCGCGCCGTTTTATATTCTCGGCCCGCTGGTGACCGATATCGCTGCCGGTTACGACCACATCGCCGGCGCCATCGGCGGCGCCCTGGCGGCCATGAACGGGGCCGATTTCCTCTGCTATGTCACGCCTGCCGAGCATCTGCGGCTGCCGACGGTGGCGGATGTGGTCGACGGCGTGATCGCCTCGCGCATCGCGGCGCATGCCGCCGACCTGGCCAAGGGCCTGCCCGCCGCCTGGGAACGGGACCGGGCCATGTCCCGGGCCAGAAAGGCGCTGGACTGGGAAAAACAGATCGAACTGGCCATCCACCCGGCCAAGGCCAGGGCCTATCGTGACGCCAGTGCGATCGGCGATCAGGATGTGTGCACCATGTGCGGCGAGTTCTGCGCCATCAAGCGCCTGCAGAAATTGTGAGCGGCCTCGACCCAAAGGAAGGGAAACCGCTTAGTGCAAACCGGCGCTAATCGGGCTGGGCATCGGTGGGTGATGCGGGGCGCCGGGGTGTGGTCGAGTGGTCACCTCGACCGCGGCAGGAGGCATGGGGTCCATCCGCCGTCGGGTCACGCTTTCGGTTTGCCCCGGATCTCGAATTTTTTCAGCTTGTGGATGCCGTAGGCGGTATCGGTGCGCAGATCGAGGTGGTGGGGCTCGATTGCAAGCTCCGACCCCTTGAGACTCTCAAAGAGCAGGTCGTTTGGGCCGAGTTCGAAGTGGTCTCGGGTGATGATGACAAAATCCCGGCCATAGGCCCGAAACAAAAGCCCATCCCGATACCTGGCCTGCAATTCGGCCGCAAACCGCTGCATCAGGCGGTTGCCCTGCTCCCAGCCCTGACGCCGGTTGAACTGCGGCAGATTCTTGATGTGCAAAATGTGCAGGCAACGATAGGACGCCAGGATCTGGTCGTTTTGCAAAATGATCTGCAGGTAGTCCTCATTGTAGAGGCCGGTGAGTTTATCGCTGAAAAAGTAGGAGAAGCGGCGCTGCTCCATCTGGTTTTTGGGTAGCTGGTCGATGGCCTCCGGAATTTCCACATCTTTCAGCACCTTGAGGGCTGCGGCAACGATCTCGGGGTCAAACTGGCTGCCGCTGAGCATTTCCATTTCCCGCAAGGCCTCGGCAACGGCCTTGCGCGGCTTGTAGATACGGTTGGTGGTCATGGCGTCAAAGGCGTCGGCAACGACTATGATCCTGGAAAGCAGGGGGATATCCTTGCCCCGCAACCCGTCCGGGTAGCCCGTGCCGTCATAGCGTTCATGGTGATGGCGTATGATTTCGGCAAGCGCCTTGTACATAGTGATGTTGGAGAGCATGGCATGCCCGGCGGAGGCATGCAGCTTGATCAGGTCATAATCCAGATCGGAAAGCTTGCCGGGCTTAAGCAGCACCGAATCCGGGGTGGCGATCTTGCCGATGTCATGCAGGGTCGCGGCCTGCTGCAGGACGTCGATCTGCACATCGTCAAGGCTCAGTTCCACGGCCAGCTGTCTGCTGTAATGAGCCACCCGGAGGGTATGGCCGGCGGTATAGGTATCCCGTTGATCGATCATTTCGGCAAAAGACAGGATGGTCTCCTCGTAATTCTCCGTACGTTCCTTCTCAAGCCTGGACACCTTTTCCCGCTGCCAGAATGAGTTGACGGCAAAGCCGATGTCGCCCGCCAGTTCCTCCAGCATGGCGATCTCCTCCTGTTCAAAGCCCTCCTTGCGCATGGTGTAGACACTGAGGGCCCCGACGGCGCGGGTGTATCGGTCAGAACGGAGCGGCAGGGCCGCAACCGCCTGAAACCCGGTGGCAGCAAAGCGGTCAAGCCACGGGGTGACGGTTGCTTCCCGATCGTTCTGGATAATGACCACGGTTTTATCGGTCAGCATGCAGCGGGCTGCGGGCGACGATGAGAAGGGATCGGCGGGGTCGAATGGATCGGCGGGGGGATCCTCGGGAAAACCGACGGAATCATCGGCGGTAAAAACCGTATCGACCACGCCGGCTTGCAAAAGGCAGATCCAGCTGTACCCGTAATGGCCGTGCTCGGCCATGGTTTTGCAGGCCCCGCCCAGGAGGGTCGCCAAGTCCGTCGCCGAGAGGAGCAGACTGTTAATTTCGGCAATCGTCTCCATAATTTCTCGCAGATACAGCTCCTGGTCAAGCAGGGTGTTGATTTTCTCGGTCCGCTCGACAACCCTGGCCTCCAGGGTTCTGTTGAGGCCGTCGACCTCACGTTTTTTTTGCCGCAGATTGCGGTTCAGGTGGAGGATATACAGCGAAGTGAGGGTGGTGGCCATGACGGCGAAAAGCAGCAGGGCAAGCTGCCGCCAATAACGCCGCCATACGTCGACCAAGGTGAACCGGCCGAAATCCGCATAGGGCCCAATGCGCAGGTCAAGCAGACAGTCATGGACCGGCTGATAGTTCAGGGGCACGGTCCAGCCGGCGCTGTTGCTGGCCCTGGCTGCAGGATCGTCGATTTCCATGGCCAGCAGGGCGGCGGCGACCGAGCGCGCCAGATCGATGGGGGTGGCCTTGTTGGCGGCCATCGGCCATTCCGGGTACAGTTGGGTGCTGAGCCGGAAGGGGAAATCCTTGACGTGCTGTTCGTTGAGAATGCGGAACTCGTCGAGCCTGATGCTGCCGGCGGCGGCCATCCGTTCCAGGGTATCGGTGCGCACCGTGCCTGCGTCGACCGTGCCGTTTTTGACCGCATTGACGACCGCATCATGGGTATTGCCGTACTCGAGGGCGGAGAAAAAGCGCAGGGGGTCGATGCCCAGTCGGTAGAGTTCTCGCCAGCACATGATCCAGCCGCCGAAGGAGCGCGGCTCCACCGCCATGAACGCCCGGCCCCGCAAATCGCTGATTTCCCGCAGATCCTCCCGGTCGGCGCGGGCAAATATGACGCCGCCGAAGGTGGTGGTCTGCTGTCCTGGTAGGTTCTGGTTGATCAGGGTCGCTATGCGCCTCAGACCGTAAAGTTTTTCAAGCTCCACGTAAAAAGCCGAATTGGCCAGGACAAAATCGATCCTTTGCTCTTCGACAGCGGCATGAATCTGCGTAAAATCAAGGGGCACAATGTGAAAACGATAACCGGCGAGTTTGGCGCTGAGATAGTCGGCGGTGGCGGTCCAGATTCCGACGTCCGTTGCCGAGCCCCGCTTGGCGAGGATGCCGATCTTGACTTCCTGAGGCGACTGGCCGTGTGCAGGTCTCTGCAGATCGGAAAGTACCAGCAACAGCGGCAGATAAAAAAGCACCCCGCCGGACCTGAGCACGGCCAAGACTGGTTTTAGAAGAAGATGGCACACGGATTTAGGCGGTTTTACTTTCAGTTGATCTGACTGGAGATCGGTTTTTCTCTCCCACGCCCAGATCCCTTGTGATACATGCAACGGTTGCGCAAAAAAAAAATTGGGCGTCACCCTCGCCGGCATCAGGCGAGCACCGCCTCGATCAGGCTGGGGCCGGGCTCGGCAAGCGCGCGTTTGAGCGCACCTGCGAGTTCGCTGTCGGTGCGCACCCTGCAAGCCGGCATCCCGAAGCCCTTGGCCAGTGAAGTCCAGTCGATCACCGGGCGCGTGAGATCGGTGAGCGCCTGCGCCTTGGCTCCGGGCTGTGCGACACCGGCGCGCGCAAGCTCGACCTGCAAAATGCGATAGCGGCGATTGGCGCACACCACGACGGTCACGTCCGCGCTCTCGCGTGCCATCGACCAGAGTGCCTGCACGGTGTAAAGACCGCTTCCATCGGCCTGGAACGCGATCACGCGCCGGTCCGGGCATGCTAGCGCAGCACCCAACGCCGTGGGCAGTCCCTGGCCAATGGCGCCACCCGTGTGGCCGAGCATGGTGTGCGGCGCTGCAGCGGCAGCGTGCGCCGCACTCCAGACTGAGCCGGTGGTGGCCGCTTCGTTGACCACGATCGCCGCCTCCGGCGTGAACGCCGCCAGCGCGCGGCCCAAGTTCTCAGGGTCGAGCGGTTGGCCGCTGGGAGCATATGCTTGCACGGCCCGCGGCGGCGTGACGGGCGCCGGCGCGTCCAGCTCGTGCGCGAGCGCTTCGAGCGCGAGGGCTGCGTCGACGCCCGCATCCGGGTCCGCCAGCATGAGCAGGGTCGCAGCCTCGGGGGCAAGC
>JAWOJK010000397.1:0-5877 GCA_046481705.1 Desulfobacterales bacterium
GGTCGGCACCAGCGGCGCGAATGTCGGGCGATACTTGCGGATGGCCTCGAGCAGCTGCTGGGGCTGGGGTTTGGGCACCAAAATATTGCCCCAGCCCATGTAAATGGCCAGGTTCATGGCGGTGGAAAGCCCGAAGACGTGAAAAAAAGGCAGGGCACCCAGCATGGTTTCGCCCCCGGCGTCGAAACCGGGGAACCAGGCCTTGAGTTGCTGGACCTGCTTGCTCAGGTTGCCGTGGGTCAGCATGACGCCTTTGGAGATCCCGGTGGTGCCGCCGGTGTATTGGTACATCGCGATGTCGTCGAAGGACAGCGCCGGCCCCGGCGGCGGCCCGGCCGCTTCGGCCAGCAGGGGTTTCCAGCGGTGCAGGTTTTCAGCCGGCGTCACATCGGCGGCCAGTTTCTTTTTCTTGGCGACGAGCGGAAAGAGCAGGTTTTTAGGAAACGGCAGGTAATCCCCGAGGGTGGTGTAGATGATCTCCTTGATGCGGGTTTTGGCGCGCAGGGCCACCATCCGGTTTGCCAGCAGGTCGAGGGTTACCAGCGCCCGGGCGCCGGAATCGTTGAACTGGTGCTCCAGTTCGCGGTCGGAATACAGCGGGTTGTTCATTACGGCAATGGCCCCCAGTTTGAGGATGCCGAAGTAGGCGGCCACGCAGGGAATCGTGTTGGGCAGCAGGATGGCCACGCTGTCGCCTTTGCCGATGCCGAATGCGTGCAGACCGGCGGCAAACCGATCGACCATGTCTTTGAGCTGCCGGAAAGTGATCTTGTAGCCCTGAAAGACAAGCGCCATGCGCTCCGGGTAGCGGGTCGCAGTCTGATCCAAAAACGCGGGCAGGCAGGTCTCTTCATAATCGATGGTCGGGGGGACCCCTTGTTCGTAATGGGACAACCACGGGGCTTGCAGAGAGCTGGTGTGTTGCGTCACGGGAGCCTCCTTTTTTGTTTGTTAAGGACCCTTATCCATGTTATGGTTACCCTTGGTTCAAAAACGGGCACCCTCCGAAGTTTATTCAAAAATTTACTTGTAATGTAGGGTGGTTGTCAAGTATTTGCGGTGCCGTGATTCCTTTGCCGGTGGCTCCCCGATAGCAGGGGCGGCCGAATTGTCACAGGGGGCGCGAATCCGCGCCGCCAGCGGTCGCAGGGGGCCCCTTTTTTTCTTGACAGCCCGTTTTTGTACGGTTAATGAATGAATGCTCATTCATTCTCTGATAGCACAGTTCCAGGAAATTTTAAAGTCATTGTATTAAAGAAGGGAGACGGAAAAAAAGAGATGCAAACAGTGTTGATTTCCCCGGCCCAGGCTACGTTCCTGGGCATACCCACGGTGATTTTTTCCTTTCTGATCCCTGTCGTCGGGGTCGCCGTTTTTGCCTACATCATTGCCAAACGACTCGCCCCCCTGGTCAAATCCCAGGCGGACCCGCGGTTTGACCGGATCCCCAAGCGAATCGGGAACCTCCTTAAAATCGGGATCGGCCAATACCGCCAGCCCCGCTACATGATGGGTGGCGTGCTGCACATTTTGGTCTTCGCCGGTTTTATCATCCTCTCGATCCGCTCCATTTCGCTGGTGGTCATCGGCCTTGCCCCCGATTTCGTGGTGCCCGGTTTCGGCGGCCGGGTGGGGGATGTCTACAACGTTCTCAAGGACTACGCGGCCACCCTTGTTTTTCTCGCCGTGGTGATCGCCGCGGTGCGTCGGGGGATTTTCCGGCCCGAGCGCTACGCCGTCCCGGCCCGCTACGGCCACGAGCATACCGCCGAGGCGATCTTTGTACTGGGGCTGATCGCCACCCTGATGGTCTCCGAAAGCCTCTTCGAGGCCACCGCGGTGGCCGCCCAGGTGCAGAAGGACCTCCACGCCGAATTCCTCGCGCCGGGCACGCTGGTCTGGATGCTCAAAAACATGCTGATCAACACCCCGCTGGACAGGCTGCAGGGGCTGCACCTGGCGGCCTACTACATCCACGATCTGACGTTTTTCTTTTTCCTCTGTTTCCTGCCACTGGGCAAGCATTTTCATGTGATCACCTCACTGCCCAACACATTTTTCATGCGCCTGGACAAGGGGACCGTCAAGCCTGTCCGCCACGGGGTCAGCACCGAGAAGCTCGACGAGCTGGCGTCCTTCGGGGTCAAGACCTACAAGGATTTCACCTGGAAGCATATCCTGGACTTCTATTCGTGTGCGGACTGCGGGCGGTGCTCGGACCAGTGCCCGGCCAATGCCGTCAAGCGCCCCCTTTCCCCGCGTTTTATTTCCATCAAGGGGCGTGACTTCGCCTTCAAACACTACCCCTTGCGGGGCAAGTTCCTCAAGGCCGACGAACCTTTAATCGGCAACACTTACAGCGAAGATGAAATCTGGTCGTGCACCACCTGCGGCGCCTGCGAGGAGGAGTGTCCGCTGGGGATCGAGTATATCGATAAGATGGTCGATCTGCGCCGGGGCATGGTTGACGATGGGATGGTGCCCCAATCGCTTCAAAAGCCGCTGCGGGCGCTGGAAAAACGCGGCAACCCATGGGGCAAGATGGAAAAGAAGCGGGCCGAATGGACCAAGGACCTGCCAGCCGGGTTCGATGTGCCGGTGTTGGACGGCAGCCGCAACGGAGCCGGGACCCTCTACTTCGTCGACAGCTTCACCTCCTACGATGACCGCATGCAGGCGATCGGACGCGCCACGGCGCGGATCCTGACCATGGCCGGGGTCGATTTCGGCATCCTGGGCAAAGACGAGAAGGACAGCGGCAATGAAATCCGTCGTTTCGGCGAAGAGATGCTCTTCCAGGACATGCGCGCCCAGAACACCGCGGCCATTCACGCCGCCGGCGTCAAGCGCATCGTGACTTCCGACCCGCACGCCTACAACGCCCTCAAGCATGACTACCGGGACATGCCGCCGGTGGAGCATATCAGCCAGGTCATTGCCCGCGCGGTCGGCAGCGGCAAGCTGTCCCTCAAGCCGCTGGCGGACCCAAGCAAGGTCTACACCTACCATGACCCCTGCTATCTCGGCCGCCACAACGGTCTCTATGATGACCCGCGCCAGGTGCTGGACGCCATTCCGGGGCTGCGGCGGGTGGAAATGCTCAAAAGCCGCGACCGGTCTTTCTGTTGCGGCGGGGGCGGGTTGAATCTCTTCTATGAGCCCGAGGAGGAGCAGCGCATGGGCGTGATGCGGGTCCAGATGGCCAAAAAAGCCGGGGCCAGCGTAATCGTCACGGCCTGCCCCTTCTGCCTGGCCAATATCGAGGATGCCATCAAGGTGGCCGGGCTGGAAGGCCAGCTGGAAGCCATCGACCTGAGTGAACTGGTCGACCGCCAGCTGGACATCGACCAGCCGGCGCCGACTGAAAAAGCCGCAGCGGTCGCCGCCTGACCGCCCACGGCTGTGAAGCCGGCCCCGCTGTCCGAAACGTCATGCACAGGTTGCCGGAAAATCTTATCGGATTTGGAACAACATCAATCTTGGAGGGAAAACATGGAAATTTTGGTTTGTGTAAAACGGGTGCCCGACACCGCCGAAAACGAGATCGCGGTGAACAAGGCCGGAACGGACATCGACCGTGACGACCTGGTTTACTCCGTCAACGAGTGGGACAACTACGCCGTGGAAGAGGCCATTCAGATCCGCGACAAGGTGGGCGGCAGTGTGACGGTGGTATCCATCGGCGACGATGAAGCCGAAGAGGTGGTGCGCCGCGAAATGGCCATGGGGGCCGATAACGGTCTGCTGCTCTGCGATGACGCCTTCAAGGGCTCGGACGGCAAGGCGCTGGCCGCGATTTTAAAGGCGGCGGTTGAGAAGGGCAAATACGATTTGATCCTCACCGGCGCCCAGGCCGACGACGGCGCCGGGCAGGTGGGCGGCATGCTGGCGGCCATGCTGGATTGGCCGTATGCCTCGCTGGTCAACCTGGTGGAAATTCTGGACGACAAGAAGATCAAGGTCGGCCGCGAGATCGCCGGCGGCAACCAGGAAATGAATGAGATCGATCTGCCCTGCGTGCTTTCGATTCAGACGGGCATCAACGAACCGCGCTACGTGGGCATCCGCGGTATCCGCAAGGTGGCCTCGGTGGAGATCCCGGTGAAGGGCGCCGCCGATCTGGGCCTTGCCGCCGATGCAGTGGGCCAAACGGGCGCCAAGGTCAACCGGCTGGACTATTTTGTGCCGGAGCTGGGCGAAGGGGCCGAAATGCTGGAGGGCAGCACCGAGGAAATCATCGAGAAGCTGATTGAAATACTCAAGGCCAAAGGAGGGATTAAATAATGGCGCAACAGATATTTGCATACATCCTGCACAAGGACGGGGTGGCGGACGATTCGGCCCAGGAGTTGGTCGTCGCCGCCGGGAAACTGGATCCCGAGGCCACGGTGACGGCTGTGGTGGGCGGCGCCGGCGAGCAGCTGTCCCAGGTGTGCGAGCAGGCGGCGGCGATTTATCCCGAGGTCTGGAAGATCGATAACGCCGCGCTGGCCCACATCAACGCCGAAGTGATCCGGCCGATGCTGGCCCGGATCATCCCCGCGGGGGCGATCACCCTGGTGCCCCATGAGCATTTCGGGATGGATCTGGCTCCCGGGCTGTCCATCAAGCTGAATGCCGCCTACCTGCCGGATGTGGTGGCGTTTGAAGGGCTTGAGGGCGGCGGCAGGCTCAAGGCGGTGCGCGAGGAGTTTTCCGGCCAGGTCAGCACCCATGTGAGCTGTGATCTGAGTGGGGGCGCGGTGATTACGGTTCGTCCGGGCGCCTTTCAGGCCCAGGAAGGTCAGGCGGCCGGCGGAAAGGTGGTGGACAAGAGCAGCGAGGCCGGCGCTGCCGAGCCGCGGCGGCGCTACCTGGAAACGGTGGTGGCCGAGGTCGGCGATGTGGACATCACCAAGTCCGAGATCCTGGTGTCCGTGGGCCGGGGGATCGAGGACCAGGACAACCTCGAAATCATCCAGGAGCTGGCCAAAGCGGTCGGCGGCGACGTTTCCTGTTCACGCCCCATCGTGGACGCCAAGTGGCTGGAAAAAGGGCGCCAGGTGGGCACCTCGGGTCAGACGGTCAAACCCAAAGTTTACATGGCGCTCGGTATCAGCGGGTCGTTCCAGCATATGGGCGGCATCAAGGGGGCGCCCTTCATGGTGGCCGTCAACAAAAATCCCAAGGCGCCGATCTTCCAGGCGGCTGACGTCGGGGTGGTCGCCGATATTCTCGAGTTCATTCCCGAGCTGACCGAAAAGCTCAAAGAGAGCAAGTAGAGCTGTACGTTCCCGCCGGTTGTCACAGACCGCCAGGGTTGCCCAACGCGAAACGGGGGGCTGACTTGTAAAACCGGTTTGAGCCCCCCGGTTCGCGCTTTTGGCCCGTCATTATTCGCTGTTTTCCCAATAGCTGGCGTAACCTTCCGCCAATCCCTGCGCGGGCGTCCCCCTGATGCAGGCCGATCCGCGCTCTTGTTTTTTTACGGAGCAGTGCTTAGCGTAGCGCTACGTCGATCCAAAATGATAGACAAGACGGTCTAAACCCAACCTGGAAAGGAGACTTTTCGATGCTGAGCACTAAGATGAAAGCCGAACTAAACGAGCAGGTAAACCGGGAAATGTATTCCGCCTACCTTTACATGGCCATGTCGGTCCACTCTGAAACCCTCGGTCTGAAAGGGTTTGCCAACTGGTTCATGGCCCAGTATCATGAAGAAATGTACCATGCGATGAAGATATACGAGTACATCCTGCGCCAGGGCGGTGAAGTTCACCTGAAAGCCATCGAAGAACCGCCCCGCGATTTTGCCTCCCCCATCGACATGTTCGAGAAAACCCTCAAACACGAACAATTTGTAACCCGCTCCATCAACAGCCTGATGGATACCGCCAT
>JAWOJK010000003.1:0-12098 GCA_046481705.1 Desulfobacterales bacterium
AGAAAACCAGGCAACACACTAAAGCCCTGGCTATACCAGATTGAATTGGCTATATCGAGCGTTACCTTCGGATCAATAGATTTCAGGCCTTCCATCAGGTCTTTGTAACTTTGGTTTATCTCCGCTGTTTCCATACCGCTTTTTTTCAGCGCCGTTTCCATGGCTTCTTTGGTAAGGCCTGCCGAGCGTGAGGCCCTCAAGAAGGAAACCGACACCGCCTCTATCCAGCGATTGGCAAAACTCGAAGTCGAGATCGCCGCCCTGCGTGAGGAGATGACGGCCATGAAGGCTCACTGGCAAAACGAAAAAGACCTGATCCAATCCATCCGCAAAATCAAGGAGGCGCAGGAGCAGCTTGGGATCGAGGCCCAACAGGCCGAACGCGAAGGTAACCTGGCACGGGTGGCCGAGATTCGCTACGGTCGGCAAAACGAGTTCGCCCGACGGCTGGAGACGGCCAACCAGGCGCTCGCGGCCCTTCAACAAGACCGCAAAATGCTCAAGGAGGAAGTTGACGACGAGGACATTGCCGAGGTGGTGGCCAAGTGGACCGGGATTCCGGTGCGCAAAATGCTGGAAGGTGAGCGCGAAAAACTGCTGCGCATGGAAGACCGGCTGGGGGAGCGCGTCATCGGCCAGCATGAAGCGGTGACAGCGGTTTGCAACGCGGTCCGGCGGGCGCGCAGCGGCCTGCAGGACCCCAACCGGCCCATCGGGTCCTTTATCTTCATGGGGCCCACCGGGGTCGGCAAGACCGAGTTGGCCAAAGCCCTGGCGGCCTTCATCTTTGACAGTGATCAGGCCATGGTGCGGATCGATATGTCGGAATTCATGGAAAAGCATTCCGTAGCCCGGCTGATCGGTGCCCCCCCGGGCTACGTCGGCTACGAGGAGGGCGGTTACCTGACCGAGGCGGTCCGCCGCCGGCCCTACACCGTGGTGCTGTTCGACGAGATCGAAAAGGCCCACCCCGAGGTGTTCAATATCCTGCTGCAGATCCTGGACGACGGTCGCATGACCGACGGCCACGGACGGACCGTGGATTTCAAGAACACCATCATCATCATGACCTCCAACGTCGGCAGCCAGTGGATCCAGGAGCTCGGGTTGACCCGGCCCGAGGAGATGCGGCAACGGGTGATGGACACCCTGCGGGCCACTTTCAAGCCGGAATTCCTGAACCGCGTGGATGAAACCATTGTTTTCCACAACCTGACCCCCGCCCAACTCGCCCGGATCGTGGACATCCAGATCCAGCGGCTGGGGCGGCGCCTGGCGGATCGGCAGATCACGCTGGAGCTCTCCGAAGGGGCCAAAAAGCTCCTGGCGGAAAAGGGCTACGACCCGGTCTACGGGGCCAGACCTCTCAAGCGGGCTATCCAGAGATATCTGGAAAATCCCCTTTCACTGGCCATTCTGGAAGGCAACATCGGGCCCGGCAGCCGCGTGCGGGCCGATGAGCAAAACGACGCCATCGTATTTCAGGTCGCAGCCGTCTAAAAACTTAAAACGGGGTTTCGCCGCAGGGTGCGGGGCCCCGTTTTGACTGGCGGTTCACCCTTCCGGGGGGGGCGTGCCACGGCCTTCGGCGATGCCGCGTTCTTTGTTGTTCTGCACAACCGGTTGGTTTTTATACTTTTTGTGGTGTGACATCAGAATCTGCGGAGTAGGGCGGTGATTCTTTTTCCGGAGGCTGCGGCGCAGCACTGAAGACATTTGCAGCCTGGGTCGTGATGCTGGAGCGAATGTGAATGTCGCGCTGCGGGAAGGCGATTTCGATGTTGCGCTCACGAAACACCCGATCGATTTCGAAGCGAATGGCGGTACCGACCGTGAGCATACTATTCACGTCGGTCCAGACGCGCAATACGAAGATCAAGGCGCTGTCACCAAAATCGGTGAACAGCACATCCGGGCGGGGATGCGGGAGCACCTTGGCGGTTCGCTCGGCAATTTCCAACAGACTGCTGCGCACCAGTTCGGTGTCGGAGCCGTAGGCGACACCGACGCTGACCTTGATTCGCAGGGTGAGATCACGGAAGCTCCAGTTGGTCACCTGGCTGCTGATGAACTCCGAGTTGGGAATGATCAGGGAGGCGTTGTCGTAGGTTTGCACCACGGTGGACCGGAAGTTGATCTTTTTGACCTCCGCCCAGGTGCCGTTGATCTCCACCGCGTCGCCGACCTGGATCGGCCGTTCGAAGAGCAGGATGATACCGCTGATAAAATTATTGAAAATGTTTTGCAGGCCGAACCCCAGCCCGATGCTCAGGGCACCGAAGGCCACGGTCAGGGAGGTGCCGCCCACCCCAAAGGCATTCAGAGCCGCCAGCACCCCCGCACCCCACAGGAGGTAGACCGTGATACTGATCACCGAATTCTGCAGGCCGAGTTCCAGGCCGCTGCCGGCCAATATCCGGCTGGACAGCACGTATCGCCACAACCGGACTATCAAATGGGTGAAAAAGAGGATCAGGGCGGCCGTTAAAACGCCCATCAAGGTGAAGCTTAAGGCGCCGAGGCTGAAGGGAAATCGCAGCACGCGCAACAGCACTGAAAAGACCGCCTGGGTGCCGCTCCAGGCCAGGACCAATGCCAGCACCAGCAGGGTGCCCCACACCAGCCAGCAGAGCTGAAAAACGGCCCAGCGGATAGGTTGTGCCGCGGGGGAAGTCGCGGCCGAGGCTGCGTGGGGTCTGTGGTAGAAACGCTGGTCCCATTCCCGCAGGATGAGGAAAAAAAGCAGTCCCCAGAAAAGCGCCGCCGCGGTCGCCCCCCAGGAAGCGAACCAATAGAGCGCCAGCGCGCCGTAGCCGGCCAGCTCGAGCACCAGACCGGTGATGAAAATGATATAGGCCAGTGCGGAGAGCGCTGGGCGAAGGAATTTCTGCCACAGCTCGGGGGCCACCGCCGGCATCGGTTGTTCCCTGAATTTGGGGCGAAATCGAAAGATCCAGACCATAAGAGCGGCCCCGAAAGCGATGCGGGTGAGAGTCATGAGAACCTGCCCGTAGCCCAACAACCCATCCAGCACCCAATAGACCACTGCAAAAAAACGAACCAGACGCATAAGCCGTTTCAGGTGGGGAACCCAGGCGGTCGGCAGCAGCGGGGGGTCCTGTTGGGATTGCAGGCGGACGAAACTAAGGCCCCAATTGGTAAAAAGCAGCGCCAGCAGGAGAGAAAAAGTTGCCTGGATGAAGGGAACGGTTTCGAAAAGCTTTCGGGCATGAAAAAAAATATAGAAAAACAGTGCGCTGCCCAGCAGCGGCATGGCACGTTCCAAAAGCCGGACGGCCATGCGGCGCCAGGGAAATTCAGTGCACAAGGGCTTCTCCTGGAACCACCGGCAGAAGCGCCGCAGGCGCAGAATCAGCACCAGGGTGAGCAGGTAGAGCACCACCGCGCTTACCGGCAGCAGCCCCCTGCTGGCCAGCAGATCGCCCGCCAGAGCGAACCAATACTCCGGGGAGCCGATTTTGCGAAGCTGTTCACCCAGCAGCTTCAGTTCGCTCCCGATGTTTTTCCAGCCCAGGCTGATGAGCGGATTGACGGTTCGCTGAAACAAGCCCTGCCGCTTTTTGTCCCGAATCCCCTGGCTGAATTTTCCCGTCAGGTCGCTAAACCCCTGCCGGGTTTCATCGATCCTGGCAATCAGGTCGCGGTAACCGGTCTGCAATGCTTCCAGGATTTCGACTCGCTGCGTCTGGCTGCGAATCAGGGCTTGAATGTCGCCGACCAGAAGCTGGGTGTCCGGTGTGTGGTGGTCGGCGGCTTTCAGGGTGGTGAGCTGCTGCTCGGCAAACACCCGCTGCTCTTTCAGCTGCCCTTCGAGTTTGCGGGCAATGTCCAGCTTTTCCTTCAACTCGGCCAGGCGGTCATCCAGTTGTTCAATGGTGTTGCGGATGCTGAGCCAGGCTTTTTCGAGGTCGTCGATGCGCGCCGTGGATGTCAGGAGCAGGTTGCCGGCAGTGGAGAGCTGAATCTTCTTGAAGTCGACCTCGGCGGTCAGGTCACGAAAATATTTTTGCTGCTCTTGATAACTTTTTTCGAGACTCGAGAGGGTTTTCTTTTCAGCTTGGAGGGCGTCCTGAATGGTTTGCTTCAGGGCGGAAAGCTCGGGCGGTGCCGGCATCTCGTCCATGGCATGGGCCAGACTGAAGGCGGCCAGCAGCAATAGGGCCGTTGCGAGAATCGACCATCGGCCGTTGGCCGTTGCGGTCGACAATTTTAACGGGCTTTTCAAATGGCCGATATCCCTTCGTTCCGGTATCCGGTGGGGGTCTTAACCGACTTTGCGCTTTTGTGGCGCTGCATCATTCCGGCCACCTTCGGCGGGGTTGATGCAAGGCCGGAGGCGCTCAGTTTTCCACGCCAAAGAAGTTCATCAACAGGTAGTTCAGCTGTTTGCGCAATACCGCGTAGGAAAAATAGCGTGCCGCAATGGCAAAATTGCGGTCCACCATTTGCTGGCGACGCGCTGGCGAGGCCAATATTTCGCGGACTTGCTGGACATTTTTGCGGGTCAGGAAGCCATCCATCACCACCAGGTCGAAGCCCCGGGGCTCGATGTCCTTGATAAAAATCGTGTAGCGGTTGATCAGCAGCGGCTTCCGAAAATAGACCGCCTCCAGGAAGGCGTTGCCAAAGCCTTCGTAAAGGCTGGGGTAGGTAATGAAATCGGCGTGGGGATAGACTTCCCAGAGGGAATAGGGGGCCGCGGAGCGCTCCCGCTCGGGGGTTGACGCGTCAAGGGCGCTGGTCTTCAGGAGGCGAAGGTCGACATTGCGTTCCTGGGCGTTGCCCTTGAGCCATTCGAAGTACTCCATGCCTTCGTCCCCGGCCTCGTGGGAGATGATCAGCTTGCAGCGGGGGTCGTTGAGTTCCTCCACAAGGGCGATGGCATGCTCGATTCCCTTGCGTTGAACGATGCGGGTCGGCTGAAGAATGATCATGTCTTGCGGGTCGAGCCCGATGGATTTTTTGAATTCGATGGTGTGCTCGTCGGTGGTTTTCGGCGGGTTTTCAAAATCCAGCACATTGGGGATCACCGAAGAGGAAATACCGGTGCGCAGGGCCAGTTCCTCTTGGGCCGAGGAGTTGATCACCACGTGGACCATGTTGGGCAGGTTGGGGGGGAAGGCCATGCGCAGATAATCCCCCACCGCGTTGATCAGGAATCGGCTGCGTTCCCAGTAGAAATCGTGATGGTGGGCGATGGTGGGTATCTGGGTTTCGGCGATGATTTCCGTCAGGGCGACCCCCAGCGGCACGTGCATCGGTATCGTCAGGGCGTTCTGGGCGATCAAGATGTCGATATTGAAGCGTTCGATGAATTCGTTGATCTGGACTTTTAAAAGCGACTTGACGGCGTGAATGGTTTCGGTCACCGATGATTTGCGCATGTTGTGGCCGAACACACGCTCATTGATCCAACGGTTTTGGGGGTACTGGAAATGGGCTTCGGCGACAAGCAGGCTTTGCGCCGGCGGCTTGTCGAGTTCACCCGCAAGCCAGTAGCAGCGATGTCCGTTATTGCTCATCAGTACTTCGGCCCACTTGCTGGCCTCTAGCGAGACACCATCGGTGCCGGCAAAACGGGTCGAGATGAAGCCGATATTTTTTTTCATGGCGGGTTGGTGAACGTCCTCTGTGACGGTGTCGGGGTTTCCCCGCTACCCCCCTTGATGGCGCGTCGCTTTCGATTTGGGGTTTTGCTTGCCGGGGGCTGAGTACGGTTGATTTCCCTTGACGGGGAAAATCAACACTTTTAAATTATACAAAATCACCTTTTTTTTGCAACAGCTTTGAAAAAACGACCTCGCCTGCGGGCATTGCCCGCGAACGGCGGCCCCCAAGGAAAATTGATGAGGAGAGGCATCCAGAAAGCATCCCGCAAAGCCGGCCTCCCGCCGGGAACGCTGGTGCATATCGGTGAAAAGCGCCACGCGGAAACCCGCATCCGCCTGATTGATTACGAGGAAACCGATTTGCGGGAAACGGAAGTCCGCAAAATCGAATCCGCCTTGCCCTTCAAAAAACACCCCACCGTTTCATGGATCAACATCGACGGGTTGCAGGACCTCGATCTGATCCAAAGGATAGGCAACGGTTTCGCCATCCACCCCCTGACCCTGGAGGACATCGTCCACACCGGCCAGCGGCCCAAAGCCGAGGAATTCGATCACTACCTCTTCGTGGTGCTCAAGATGCTGCACTACGACCCGGCTGAACGGCATATCCGCGCCGAGCAGGTCAGCCTGATTCTCGGTGATCGCTATTTGATGTCGTTCCAGGAGCTTCCCGGAGATGTTTTCGAAGGGGTGCGCGAGCGCCTCAGAAAAGGCAAGGGGCGCATCCGTCGCAGCGGGGCCGATTATCTGCTCTATACCCTGATGGATGCCCTGGTGGACCAGTATTTTATCATCCTGGAAACCTTCGGTGAAAAGATCGAAGTTATGGAGGAGGATCTGCTGGCGAATCCCACCACCGAAATTCTCCAGGGGCTGCACGACATGAAGCGCGAGATGATTTTTTTTCGCAAGCAGGTCTGGCCGCTGCGAGAAATTTTAAGCAGTCTGAGCAAGCGCGAGATGGATCTCATCACTGAGGCCACCGGCGTTTTCCTGCGGGATGTCTACGACCACACCATCCAAGTGGTCGACACGATCGAATCCTACCGGGACATACTTTCGGGGATGGTGGATATCTATCTCTCGACGGTCAGCAACCGGATGAACGAGGTCATCAAGGTGCTGACCATCATTGCGACCATTTTTATTCCGCTCACCTTTGTCGCCGGCATCTACGGAATGAATTTCCAGTACATGCCGGAGCTCAGATGGCCTTGGGGTTATCTGTGGTTCTGGGGACTTGTGGTTGCGACCGCCGCCGGTATGCTGATTTTTTTCCGGCGCAAAAAATGGCTCTGAGGCGCCCTGCGCCGGGCCAAGGAGGAACTGATGCTGCTGCGAACCATTGCTGTACTGGTTTTGTCGCTTGGACTTAACCTGGGAGGCGTTGCGGCGGGATTTGGCGACGAAACTGTCAGCCCATTTGGGCTGGCCATCGGGAAGGCGACCTATGCCGAGTCCCGGGCGGTTCTTGAAGCGCGCAAATGGGAATTCCGGGAGTACGAAAAAAAACAGTTTCGCGAAATCGACCCCGCTGCCGAGGGGCAAGGGCGCAACACGTTTTTGAAAGCCTCCCCCGAAGGGATGGAAGGAGTTCGCAGCCTACTGCTGTTTTTCAGCCCTGAGGCCGTTCTCGACGCCCTGATCGTGGTGCTGGATCCCGACCTCTTTGAAGTCACCATGGAGGATTTGGACGACAAATACCAATTGGTGGAGCGGAACCTCAGCGGCGAATACTTTTCGACCAACGCGCCCCACGTAATCTGGCGAAAGGGAAGCACCCTGATCGAGCTGCAGAAAAACAGCCCGAACCGGGTGCGGGTGGTTTACGTGGTCAAGGGGCTATACGAAAACTACAAGGATTTTTTGAACAAAACCTACGAGTCATTCCGCAGGCAGCAGAGCAAACTGCCGTGGATGAAGGAACTCTGAAAACATGCCGTCCTCATTCCGGCCTCCCGGTCCGTTTCAGGCTGGGAAAATCCTGGGCAGGCAAACGTTCAGGTCCATTTGAAAACCGGCGTTTAGGCCTCCCCCGGGGCAAGCCCCACCATTTCCTCCGCTTGGCGGGCTTTCGACCGCTTTAACTCGGGCTCATAGAAAAACCGGTCGGCACCGAAAGCCGGTTTCAACTCGTCCAGCCAGGCGGGTGCCGGGTCGTAGGCCGCAAAAAACACCCGGTTGACCCATTCGGGATTGCGTCCCTGGATGAATTTGAGCACGAACACCTTCTGCCTGCCCACCATCGTGACGCCGTCCACCAGCACCTTCCCCGCGGTGGCCGACATGGACGGTCCCCGCACCGTCCGGCACAAGCCGGACACCTGCCGATAGGCGTCCGTGAAAATGCGATACGCTCTTGCCAGCGGCACCTTGAAGTACTCTTTGGGCCCGGTGTCGCGCTCCACGAACATGTAGTAGGGTATGGCCCCCAGCCCAACCTGCGCGCGCCACATGCGGGCCCAGGTGTCGGCATCGTCGTTGACGTGCCGGATCAGGGGCGCCTGGCAGCGCACCACTGCGCCGGTCTCCAGCAGGCGTTGAAGGGCAGCTCCCGCGGCGGGTGTTTCCAGTTCCCGGGGGTGGCTGAAATGGGCCATGATGCCGAGGTGCAAGCCGCTGGCAGACACTGTGGAGAACAGGGAGAGCAGATCATCGGCATCGCGGTCGGTCAGAAAGCGATGGGGCCAGTAGGCCAAGACCTTGGTGCCGATCCGGATGGTTGACAGGTTGCCCGGTTTTTGCCGAACCAGCGGCTCGATATAGGTCTTCAGCACCTTGGCGCTCATGGTCAGCGGGTCCCCACCGGTAAAGAGGACGTCGGTCACCTCCGGGTGCTGCTGCAGGTAGCTTACCAGTTGCTGGGGGTCGCGACTGGCAAAGCGCAGCCGGTCGATACCAGCAAACTGCGCCCAGCGAAAACAATAGGTGCAGAACGCATGGCAGGTCTGCCCCTGGCTGGGAAAAAACAGCAGCGTCTCGGGATACTTGTGCTGCATGCCTTCAAACACCCGGCCGTTTTCGACCGGCACGTTCAACGCCATCTGCCCGGCAGGGTGGGGGTTGAGCCGCATCTGGATGCGGCGCGCGGCGTGACCGATGGCAGCGGCGGGGGCATTTTGTTCCAAGAGGGTTTCGATTTTTCGTCGGTCGGCGGGATCCAGCATTTCCGGCTGGGGAAACGTCAGACGGAAAATGGGGTCATCGGGGACAGCCTGCCAGTCGATCAGTTCGTCGATGACGTAATTGTTGACGCGGAACGGAAAAACCGATGCGGCTGTCTGAATCCCTCGTTTCAGCCGGCGGGGCTGGTCGCGCAGGGGGCCGATCTGATCCAAGGATTTCACGCCATAGAGGCGAAGGGCGCGATGGGAAAAGGTGTTGGTCTGGTTCATGGCGGTCCTCCTGCACTGTTATTGTTTTTCCGCCGGAGGCAGCAGGGTTTAGGGCGCAACCAGCAGATCGACCATGTCAAAAAAAAGATCTTCAGGAACTGTGACACTTATAAGGGCATCTCCCCTCGCAAAACGGAATGAACCGGCATTGACATTTCTTGTTAACATATTTTCAACAAGAAGTATCTTACCACCGATCCCACCGCCTGTCAACCCGCCGATTTTCAGCCATTTTCGGCTGCCAAAGGGGAAGGGAAATTCAACGCTTGACGATTTTTGCAGCAAGGCATAAGTTGCGAAATATCGTCCCCCCGGCTGAAAAGCGGTTCACTTGGGGGCCTTTCACATTATTCTACTAGTCAAGCAACCCAAAGCCACCATGATCGACCCTGTCCTGCACCTTACCACGCGCCTGCGAGAAATTGCACACGCCCTGTCGGTTCACTCCAAGTACATCCAGGAAAACTATCAAATCACGGTGCCGCAGCTCATCTGCCTGCGCGAGATCCATAAACGCGGGCTGCTGCCGCTGGGGGCGTTGACCCAATTTCTGTTTCTCAGCAACTCCACCGTCACCGGGATCGTGGACCGTTTGGAGAAACGCGGGTTCGTACAGCGGGTGCGCCAGAGCCGTGACCGACGACAGATCCATGTTCGGCTGACCCCCGAAGGAACCGCCTTCATCGAAAACGCCCCGGACCCGCTGCGGGAGCTGTTCGTGGCGCGCCTCAAGGCCATGGCGCCGGGAGAGTTTGAAAAAATACTGGCGGCGATCGACACCCTTGCGGCAATGATGAGCTCCGCAGAGCACCAGAACACCGATCATGAATAAACTTTAAAATATAAAAACGGTATGTTATATTACTAAGCTTAAAGTTCTTTGAAAGATATGAAACCGTGACGACGGCCTGCGCTGCGGTTTTTCTCCCCCCTTTGCTTAACTTGGCGACCGTATAAAACTGACGGCAACGACATTCTTATCCCAATTTCTTTCCAGAACAGCCTGTTCTTAGCAAAGCGCGGGTATAGACATCGTGAGCCCCTTCCGCATAGGAGACAACCATATGCCCGACCCCCGCGAACTGGCGGCAGCCGATCTGAGATATGCCTGCGCTGCGGATTTGTTCGATTTCAACACCACGGCCGAACTGGAGCCCCTGGATGAGGTCATCGGCCAGAAACGCGCCGTTCAGGCCATCACCTTCGGGCTGGAAATGGCGAGCCCGGGCTACAACATTTTCGTGACCGGCCGCGACGGCACCGGCAAGTCCACCATCTCCCGGGACCTCAGCCGCCGCTTTGCGGCCAACCGTCCGACCCCTGACGACTGGCTGATGGTCAACAACTTCAAGGACGAGTACCGGCCACGGGCGATCCGCATGCCCGCCGGGCAGGGGGCCTTTTTTGCCCGCAAAGTCAATCGGGTGGTCCAGGACCTCAAGGTCAACCTTCCCAATGCGCTGGAAAGTGAATCCCACCTGGAGCGCAAAAACCTTCTGGAAAACGACTACACCGAGAAGCGCGCCCGCCTGCTGGATCAGCTTGAAAAGCTGGCGGCCGCCCATGGGCTTCAGATCAGCCGAACCCCGTCGGGGTTTATTCCGGTGCCCATCATTGACGGCAAACCTGCCACCCAGGAAAGTTTTCTGCAGCTGCCCGAGGGAAAGCGCGGGGAGATCGAGCGCAGCGTTGCTGCCGTGCAAACCGAGCTGGAGACCACCGGTAAGGAGATCGGGCGCCTGAAACAGACGCTCCAGAACGAGATCGAGAAACTGACCGCCGCGGTGGCGAGTTTCGTGATCGGCAACCGGCTGAGCATCCTCAGGGAAGAATACCGCGGGTTGGCAGGAGTTCTGGGGTTTCTGGACGAACTGCAGCAGGACATTGTCGAGAACGCCGCCCTTTTCGCCAGCGGGGCGGCAGGCGGCGAGGGCCGGGGGCCCCATCAGGCCGCCGGGGGATTGCCGGGACCCCAAAACGACCTGGTGCGCTACGATATCAATCTTCTCGTGGACCGCTGCAACACCCGCGGGGCGCCGGTGATTTTCGAATCCAACCCCACCTACCAGAACCTTTTTGGCCGCATCGAGAAGCAAGCCCTGATGGGCACCCTGGCATCTGATTTTAGCATGGTCAAGGCCGGCTCGCTGCTGGCGGCCGACGGCGGAACGCTGATCATGGAGATGGAGCAGGTGCTGCTCAACGCCCACGTCTGGGACGGCCTCAAACGCGCCCTGCAGAACAAGCAGCTCCACATTGAAGACCTGGCCGCCGGACCGCTGCTGGGGTCCGTGGGCCTGAGGCCGGCGCCGATCCCCATTGATGTCAAGGTGATTTTGCTCGGCAGCTACGAGTTGTTTCAGGCCCTCCAGAACAACGATTCCAAGTTCAACAAGATCTTCAAGGTCAGGGCGGATTTCGACGACGAGGTCGAGCGCACCGAATTGACCGTCCAGCTCTATGCGCGCTTCATTGCGCGCGTCTGCCGCGAGGAGCAGCTGTTGCCCTTCACACCGGCCGGGGTGGCGGCCATTGTCGAATACGGGCAGAAGGCAACTGCCAACAAGCGCAAACTTTCACTGCGGTTCGGCCAGGTGATCGGCGTGTTGAAGGAGGCCGATTACTGGGCGCGTCGCCAGGGGGTCGAGACGGTCACCGACACCCAGGTGGTCAAAGCCTTCAACGAGTACCGTTTTCGCTACAATCTCTACGAGGAAAAGATACACGAGGCCTACGCCGATGGCACCATTCTGATCGATGTGAGCGGCACCGCGGTCGGGCAGGTCAACGGCCTGGCGGTCCACCAGATCGGCGAAATTTCCTTTGGGCGCCCCGCGCGCATCACCGCCGAAACTTATCTGGGACCCCCCAATGTGATCAATGTCGAGCGCGAGGCCGACCTCAGCGGCCGGACCCACGACAAGGGGGTCTTGATCCTGACCGGCTATCTCGGCCGCACCTTCGCGCAGCGCTACCCACTTAGCCTCACCATCAGCGTCGCCTTTGAGCAGAGTTACGCCGGGGTAGACGGTGACAGCGCCTCTTCGGCGGAGCTTTTTGCGATTGTCTC
>JAWOJK010000047.1:0-3590 GCA_046481705.1 Desulfobacterales bacterium
TGCGCGGCGCGGCGCTTGCTGTCGGGCTGGCGCAGGCGGTAGCCGGTGATGGCGCCGTCGGGCGCGACTTCCAGGCTGTGGCAGAAAAGGGTCGGCCAGCCGAGCTTTTTCATCAGCGGCCCGGCAAACTGCGTAAACGTGTCCGAGACCACGATGATCGGGGTTTGGGGCCGCAGCCAGTCGAGAAATTCCAGCGCGCCCTCCAGGGGGTCCATGCCGGCGATGACCGTCGTGATGTCCTGGAGCTTGAGCTGGTGGGCCGCCAGAATCGAGAGGCGCCTGCGCATCAGGACGTCGTAGTCGGAAATGTCCCGGGTGGTCAGCTTGAGGTCTTCGATGCCGGTCTTGAGGGCGACGTTGATCCAGATTTCGGGGACAAAAACCCCTTCCAGGTCGGAACAGACAATGTGCATGGCGACTTGGCCTCTCTGCCTTGTGGGGGCCGCCGCAAGGGGCCGCGGTTTATGCCTTGGATATCCGGTGCAAACCGGTCTAGTCCGGGTCGTTGTCATCCTCGATGCGGATCACGACGGGGCGGTCGCTGACCACATCCAGAAATGCGATTTCGGCCAGCGCCTGCTTGACGTCGGCTTCGCGGGCACGGTGCGTCAGCATGACGATCGGGACCGCCCCGTTGGTTTTGCGCCCCTTCTGGTGGACGGATTTGAGGCTGATCTCGTGGTTGCCCAATATTCCCGAGATCTTGGAGAGCACGCCGGGTCGGTCCAGGGCGGAGAACCGGAAATAGTAGTGGGTGGTCAGGTCCTCGATAGGCAGCAGCGGCACCTGGCGGATCTGGTCGCGCTGGTAGGAGAGCGCCGGGACCCGCCCGGTGGTGCCGTTGACCAGGTTGCGGGCGATGTCGACCACGTCGCTCAGCACCGCGCTGGCGGTGGGCAGCATCCCCGCCCCGCGGCCGGACAGCAGGATATCCCCGACGGCATCCGCCGAGACGGTGATGGCGTTGAGACTGCCGCTCACGCTGGAGAGGATGTTGTCTTCGGGGATCATGGTGGGGTGCACGCGGGCCTCCACCGCGCTGCCGCGGTCCTTGCCGATGGCCAGCAGCTTGACACGGTAGCCGAAGTCGGCGGCAAAGCCGATGTCCTGGGGGGTGATCTTGGAGATGCCCTCGATGGTGATGTCCTTGTAGTTGATTTCCATGCCGAAGGCCAGGGCCGTCAGCAGGGCCAGCTTGTGGGCGGTGTCGAAGCCCCCCACGTCCAGGGTGGGGTCGGCCTCGGCAAAGCCGTTTTTCTGGGCCTCGGCCAGGGCTTCCTGGAAAGGGGAGCCGTCTTGGGTGATCTTGGTCAGGATGTAGTTGCAGGTGCCGTTTAAAATGCCGGTCATGGCGTGGATGCGGTTGGCGACCAGCGATTCGCGCAGGGTCTTGATGATCGGCATGCAACCGCCGACGCTGGCCTCGAAGGCCAGGTCGACGCCGCCGGCCGCGGCCGCGGCAAAAAGCGTGTTGCCGTGGATGGCCAGCAGCGCCTTGTTGGCCGTGACGACCTGCTTGCCGTTTTGGATGGCTTTCAGGATCAGCTCGCGCGCAATGCCTTCACCGCCGATCATCTCGACGATGATGTCGATTTCCGGGTCGTCCACCACCGGGCGTGCATCCGGCACCATTACCCCCGGCGCGAGATCCAGGCCCCGCTCGCGCCGGGTATCGATGTCGGCGATGGATTTGAGCTTCAGCACGGCCCCCACCCGGGAGCGCAGCAGCGCCTGGTTTTCGATCAGCAGCTTGGCGACCCCCGTGCCGACCGTGCCGCAACCGAGCAGACCCACATTGATGACCTTCATCCCCGTTGCCTCCTGAGCCGCGAGCCCTACATGATTTTTTTAATGCCGCGGGCCGCCTGGTTGATGCGCATCTTGTTTTCGATCAGCGCAAAACGCACGTACTCATCGCCGTATTCGCCGAACCCAAGCCCCGGCGAGACGGCCACCTTGGCCTCGCGGATCAGAAACTTGGCGAATTCCACCGACCCCATGTGCAGGTGCGCTGGCGGAATTTTGGCCCACACGAACATCGTGCCCTTGGGGCTGGGGATCTCCCAGCCGACCCGGCCGAGGGCGCCGATCAGGGCATCGCGCCGCCCCCGGTAGGTGTCGCGGATCTCGGCGACGCACGTCTGGTCGCCTTCAAGGGCGATGATCGAGGCGATCTGGATCGGCTGGAAAATGCCGTAGTCGAGGTAGCTCTTGATGCGCCGCAGGGCGCCGATGATCTTGGGGTTGCCGACGCAGAAGCCCACCCGCCAGCCAGGCATGCTGTAACTCTTGGATAGCGAGAAAAACTCCACCCCGACATCCCGGGCGCCCTTGGCCTGCAGAAAGCTCGGGGCCTTGTAACCGTCAAATGTCAGATCGGCGTAAGCGAAATCGTGAATCACCATGATGTCGTGCTCTTTGGCGAAATCCACGATTTTCTCGAAGAACGCCAGGTCCACCACCTCGGTGGTGGGGTTGTGGGGGTAGGAGATGGTCAGCAGTTTGGGGCGCGGCCAGGTCTGCTTGGTGGCGTTCAGCAGATTTTCGAAGAAATCCTCCCCCGGCCCCACCGGCACCCCGCGTACGTCCCCGCCGGCGATGATCGCCGAGTAGGGGTGGATGGGGTAGGTCGGGTTGGGGGTGAAGACCACGTCGCCCGGTCGGATGGTGACCAGCACCAGGTGGGAGAGCCCCTCCTTGACGCCGATGGTGACGATCGCTTCGTTCTGGGGGTCGATCTCCACATCGAAGCGATCCTTGTACCACTTGGCGATGGCCACCCGCAGCCGGTTGATGCCCATGGAAGCGGAATAGCGGTGGTTGTGGGGCTTTTGGGCGGCCTCGACCAACTTTGCCACGATGTGCTCGGGGGTGCCGATATCGGGGTTGCCCATTCCCAGGTCGATGATATCTTCCCCGCGGTGGCGGGCATCCATCTTGATCTGGTTGACCGTGGCGAAAACATAGGGGGGAAGGCGGTCAAGTCGCGAGAACTTGGTCATTTTTCCAAACCTCATTGAAGATAATGCCGCGCCATCGGCGGCGGCGTTCGTGTGTCGGGTTTTGGGGCGCTTGGCGCCCCGTGCAGCGGGCGCTGCGGTACCCGCTGGCGGCTTGCTTTCAGCGTCCCGTCGGGAAAAATCCTAATTACCTCAAGGGGCCGACAATGTCAAAAAAATTGTTTTGACTTTTAAAAGGAATGGATTTATTTTCAACGGTCTATGATGATTTGTGAAATCTTTTGCCCACCGGGTTGCCGCTGCCTTTGCCGTCACCCAGCGTTAGGGTCGTGGTAAATAATAATTCCACAATATGGCGCCGGATTTTGGGTCGTCACCCAGGCACATCCGTCGGCGCATATCGAGATATGTGCCGGCGGGTGTAACGCCGGTGACGGGCCAAAAGACAAGCAAGATGTGGGATTATTTTTTTCCGGGGCCCTTACATCGCCTTGCCGCCGCAACGCCCAGGGGTGCCCGATTGCCAGGGATTCCAATCAGCCCACAGAAACGTTTAATTTCAGCTTCTTTTAGCGGGAGACCCAGATGAGCAAGTCTTTGACGTATGCCGATGCCGGTGTCGATATCGAC
>JAWOJK010000007.1:0-17056 GCA_046481705.1 Desulfobacterales bacterium
GTGCGAGGCCTGCCGGGAAGAACGGCGGCCCTGGCTCGGCCGCGGCGAGCTGCGGCCGGAGGATATGGCGAATCCCTGCATCGCTTACAAGGAACTGCGGCGGCGCAACGACCGGATCACGAAATTTGTCCGGCAGGCGCGCGCGCTGACGCGCGCCCGGGGATTGATGCTTTCCCTGGCCGCGCGCGCCAACTACATCAGCCTCGACGATCTATGGCAGCCGCCGGTCTTCGGACTCGGCCCCGCGATCTTCGAGGGGCAGGATTGGGCGCAGTGGGCCGCCCGAAGAGCTTTTGTCAAGTGAAATTTGTGCAACGCACAATTTTATTGGAAACGAGCCAGATCAATAGGGCTAATCATTCTAAAGGATTTAAATCATAGTTTCACCTTCATCTTTAGGGGCTTGATTTCGCGTTGCAACAAGCCGGCTTTGCAAGGCCTCGCAGCCGGTCGGCGCTTATGGCTACCGGTGTACCCGGGTCAGCCCGCCGGGGCTTCACGGAAAAACGCCTTTACCATTTCCAGGTATTCCGCCAGCAGCTGGCGGCTGACCACGAAAATGTGGCCGATGTTTTTCTCGATGGTGCGGTTGAGGCCCGACCGGGTCGCGGTGTGGCTGCCGCAGGGCAGGCCGGGACTCAGGATAACGTCCAGGCACGAACCCGGCGGGGTGATGGGGTCCCGCAGGCCGCGGTAATCGAAAGAGGATACCCCCGCGGCGACCAGGGCGTTGAGGTCCACCGGCTGGCCGTCCAGTTCGGCCACCGTCGAGGGCAGGCAGAACTTGTTGCGGGCAATCTGATTGTCCATGTACACGTTTTGCAGCCACTCCCGGTGGGCCTGGGCCGGAAAACGGGTGCCGTGGGTCAGCCAGTAAAGAAAGGGCGCTGAATCCTGTAGGGCTTCGCGTCGCAGCGCCCTTGCAAAAAAACCGAAGGGGACGCTGTAGCGCACCCCGGGTTGAATCTCCTGCATGCCCGCTTCGATGACCTGCGGCGGAACGTTGACAGCCCCGAAGAGTTCGTTCATCAGCTCGCGGTCGTAGTGGCGCCGGATGACGGTGCGCATGGGGCCCATGCCGCTTTCGGCGTCATCGAAATTAAACGGCGAGGCCATCAGGACCACTTTGAGGATGTCCATCTCCTTTCCCTGGGCCCAGCGCTCCTGCACCCTGCGGGCGAGGTAGGGCAGAAAAAGGGTGCCGCCCATGCAGTAGCACATGGCGCAGAGTTCGCTTTCCGGGTGGCGCTGGGTGATCAGATCCAGATAGTGGTCGTGAATTTCCTTGCCGTAAAAGCCCAATCCCAGATTTGTCTCCTCGGGTCCGGGGTTGCCGTAATCCACGAGGTAGACGGCGAAGCCTTCCTCCAGCATGCCGGCAATAACGGATTTGCCGGGGCCCAGATCAAAAATTTCCGGCTTGTTGATCAGGGGCGTGATCATGTAGAGCACTTTGCCGTTGGGGGCGATGCCCGGTGGCAGCGGGTAGTGGCGCAGGGTTACCGCATGGTGCCTGGAGTGAGCCACCGTCTCGTAGGGGGAATACCCGAGTTTGCCCTGGGTGCTGATTTCGCCATAGGCGCGGTAGTCAAAGGCCTTTTCGGCATACAGGTTTTCAAATCGGACCTGCAGCTGGTCGAGGTATTCCGTGAAGTCGCAGGGGGCGCCGTCGGTGCAGCCGGGCTTGCGAAAGGGCAGCGGCTGGTTTTTCAGCGGCGTCTCGGTAACCAGCATCAGCAGGCACTTCAACAGGTCCTTCAAGGCCATCAGCCCAGTCAGGCCGCGGGAGTTGTAGGAGCGCTCGAGCCAGGCAAAATCCTTTACCACCGCCTGCAGCCAGACGATCCCTTCAGGGCTTTTGGTCACCCGTCGGGCCTTGTCACGGTCAAAACGATCGTTTTCGATGAAAAAACCGCAAAAGTTGGTCAGCAAACCCGCATAGGTGGCCTCAATGCGGTCATTCTGCTCGGCATAGATGTCGGGATTGCGGCCGGTTGAAACTGAAATTTTGGCCCAGAGTCTTACCGGGTCGGTAAAGCTGTATCGGAGAATCTGGCTCTGCCAGGCGGCCCCCAGTGCCCAGGGCCCCCAGGTCAGCGGGTACTGGCTGACCGAATCCAGGGTGCGACGCCACTGGAAAACGGCACGGGTGCAACTGCCGGCCAGGTTGCTGATCAGCGGAATCGCGGTCTGATGGCCCTCGTGATTGTCGGCCGGGGTGGATCCCATCAGGGCCAGAAGGCTGTCGGCGGTAATTTCATGGATGGTTTGGGGGGGGGGAGTCATCGCTCGCCTCCGTTCGACAGAGCTGTCGGCACGCTTTTCAGGCACATTTTTCACCCGTGGTCGCACGCCGGCCGGCGCAACTTATGGAATTACTGACTTGCCGTGACCCGGAGATTTACAGGGCCCTATCGGGGGATAGTCACCCGCACAGGGGACGTGCAGGGGCGCCCAAAAGCGGCGCGAGCATGTGGCTTTGTTGCCTGCCGCGACCTTGAAACATGAACCGCAACGGCCAACTGAGACGAAAAACAAAAGAAATGTTTGCCGCTTTAAACGCTTTCATGCTACTAGTAGATTAATGCTGTTGTCCTGAAAAAGTCAAGCGCTAACATTGCGCTGCACAAAAAGTGCGGCGGCCTAAAGGGCCGTGCGTCAACGCGCGATCACGGCTGTCGGTTATGCCGTGCGTGGCGGTCAGCGCCGGGGGCCCCACCGGCGGTGGTCGTAGGACGACCCTGCGGGGCCTTTGCTGCTGGGACGAACCGCTGGATGCCCGGAGAGGAACCCAATTGTGGAGCAGCTCAAAATTTTCAAAAAATACGCCAATCGGCGCCTTTACGATACCGAGGAAAGCAAGTACGTCACCATTACGGAGGTTGCCGATTTCATCAAGGCCGGGCGGCAGGTTCAGGTCCTGGATGCCAAGACCCAGGAGGATGTCACGGCCTTCATCCTGACCCAGGTGGTCTTGGAGTCGGCTCGCAAACAAAACGTGCTTTTGCCGGCGCCGGCGCTGCATCTGGTCATCCGTTACGGCGACAATCTGTTGGGCGAGTTTTTCGAAAAATATTTTCAGCTCACCCTTAAAAATTATCTCGCCTATAAAAGCGCGTTCGATCAGCAATTCAAGACCTGGCTCGAGCTTGGAATGGATATGACCGATTTTTCCAAAAAATCGTTGGTGGACATGGCACCCTTCAAATCGTTCCTGGATTTTATCGCCGAAACCGAATCGGCGCAAGAGGGTAAGACCCCCAAGTGAGACTAATGGGCCCTGCCGCGATGTCTTCGATCCCCCACCCAGCCGGATAGCCGCCTTTTCGCGATGGGTATCGCCGGCCCGGCGGGACGCCAAGGGGCGCCGGCGAGATTTGATTATGCCCTCAAAATGTAGTAAAAAGAGCAGTCGATAGCGTTTTCCATGAATTACTGCCGACAAGCGGCGCCAGGGGGCGGCCATTTTTCCGAAACCCCCGATTGACCGGCAGCCGACCGCGCATACCTGTTCGCCTTTTTTTGCCCCCGGCCTTCCGGGGGGCACTGCCTCGCATCGGAAGCGGCCCGTCGCATCATGAACTTCAAATGCTTTTTCCTCATCCTCTTGGCCTGCCTGGCCACCGGCTATGCCGGTGCCGTTGTCCTCTGTGGTGCGGCGGTCGGCCCGCGGTATGTCTCGATTGCCGCCGGTGCAGTGACCGGCGCGAATTACTCCGTGGCGCGCATCATTGCCGAAGTCACCTGGAAACACCTCAAGGACAAGGGCATCAAAGTGTCTGCCGAAACCTCCGGCGGATCGGTGTCGAGCGCCAAATTGATCGGGTTGGGCGATACCGACCTCGCCATTTTGCAAAATGACATCGCTGCAGACGCTTTCAACGGCCAAGAACCGCTTTTCGAAAAACCGATTTCCGAGCTCCAGGGGGTTTGCAGCCTTTTTTCGCAATACGTTCAGCTGGTCTCCCGGGCTGATGCCGGCATCGCATCCGTGGCAGACCTCAAGGGAAAGGGGGTGGCCATCGGCCCGGACAGTACGGCAGAGGCCCAAAACGCCAAACAGATCCTGGATGCCTGGGGGCTGAGCGTGACGGACTTGCGCGAGGTGGCACCCCTGGATTTCGACAGCGCCATGGCCGAACTCCTGGCCGGGCGCTTGGATGCGGTCTTCACCACCACGGTCGCCGGTTTTCAGCCGCTGTCGGATCTTGCCCGCACCCTGCCGCTGCGGTGGATTCCGATTGCCGGACCTGAGGTCGACCGTCTGATCGATCGGCATCCGTTCTATACCCGCGCACGGATGCCCGCCGGCGCCTATGCCGGCAACGTCCAGGGTGTCGCCACCGTTGCACTGCGGTCGCTGCTTGTGGCGCGCAAAGGGCTGGAGCCTGAAATCGTTTACGCCTTGCTGACGGCGACCTACGCCGACCTCGATCCCTTCCGCTACGCCCACTCCCAGTTCCGGAGCATTTCACCGGCAACCGGGCTCGCCGGGATGAGCATCCCGCTGCATCCCGGCGCCGGAAAATTTTTTACCGAGCGTGGCTTGCTCCGGTAGCTTTAAGCGCCCTGCTGCCAGTTAAACGGTTTGATGGCGATTCGGCACCTGCCGCCCCACAGAAGGAGGAAAAAATGAACTCTGTCGCGCTTGAAACCATCGCCCGCCGGCTCGTGGCCCCCGGAAAGGGGATCCTGGCCGCCGATGAAAGCACGCCCACCATCCAAAAGCGGTTCGACGCCATCGGCGTCGACTCCACCGCGGAAACCCGCCGTGCCTACCGTGAGCTGTTGTTTACCACCGCAGGCGCCGAGGCCTTTATCAGCGGTGTGATTCTCTTTGATGAAACCCTGCGCCAGACCGCGGCCGATGGCCGGCCGTTTCCGCAACTGCTCGATCAAAAAGGGATCCTTGCGGGCATCAAGGTGGACAAGGGCGCCAAGGCGCTGGCCGGGTTTGAGGGTGAGAAAGTGACCGAAGGCCTGGACGGGCTGCGTGAGCGCCTGCAGGCCTATTACGGTCTCGGCGCCCGGTTTGCCAAGTGGCGGGCGGTGATCACCATCGGCGCGGGTCGCCCCAGCCGGTACGGCCTGTCTGTCAATTCCCACGCGCTGGCGCGCTACGCGGCTTTGTGCCAGGAGGCCGGCCTTGTGCCGATTGTCGAGCCCGAGGTCCTGATGGACGGTGCCCACACTATCGGGCGCTGCCGGGATGTAACCGCCGCCGCCCTGCAAAGCCTGTTTGACGCCCTCTTTGACAGCTGCGTCAGCCTCGAAGGTATCCTGCTCAAACCCAACATGGTGGTTCCCGGCAAAGACTGCCCGACCCAGGCCGGGGTCGCCGAGGTCGCCCAGGCGACGGTCAGGTGCTTGCGCCAGGTGGTGCCGGCGGCGGTGCCCGGCATTGTTTTTCTCTCGGGCGGCCAGAGTTCCGAGCTGGCCACCGAGCATCTGAACGCCATGAATGCCATCGGGCCGCACCCCTGGGAGCTCAGCTTCTCATACGGCCGCGCCCTACAGGAACAACCGCTCAAGGCCTGGCAAGGAAAGGCCGCCAACCTGGCCGCCGCCCAGAAAAGGTTCTACCGGCGCGCACAACTCAACAGTGCCGCCCGGTTCGGCAACTATACGACCGCGATGGAATCCGAAGGGGCCTGATTTCCGTCTCCCAGGTCGAACCCGAAAAGGCTTTGCATGGCAACCTTCTGGAACTGGTGGCAGCATCTGCCGGCGACCCTCGACCCTGTTTTGTTTCAAATCGGCGGCTTCAGGGTGCAATACTACGGCCTGATGTATATCGTGGCATTCGGCCTCACCTACTGCCTGGTCGTCTGGCGGGTGCGCCGCGAGCAGCGCTTCGATCTGAGCGCCGGGCAGATCCAGGACTCGTTGACCGCCTTGATTTTGGGGGTTATCCTCGGCGGTCGCCTGGGGTATGTCCTCTTCTATAATTTTTCCTACTACCTTGCGCATCCCCTGGAAATTTTCCTGCCCTTCCGGTTTGAAGACGGGTTGACCTTTACCGGAATTTCGGGCATGTCTTTTCACGGCGGTCTCATCGGGGTGGTCGTGGCGGCAGGGTGGTACTGCCGCAGAGCGGGAGTCGATTTCCGCGACCTGGCCGATCTCTACGCGCCGGCGGTGCCGCTGGGCTATACCTTCGGCCGGATCGGCAACTTCATCAACGGCGAGCTCTTCGGGCGGCCCACAACGGTTGCCTGGGGGATGGTCTTTCCGCAGGCGCCCGACTCTTTTCTGCGGCACCCGTCCCAGCTCTACGAGGCCTTCTTCGAGGGGGTTTTGCTGTTTGCTGTCCTATGGTATCTGCGAGAGCGGATCGCGCTGCGGGGCGGGATGCTGCCCCTGTTTCTGGTGGGCTACGGCGGGATTCGCTTCGTCCTGGAATTTTTTCGTCAACCCGATGCCCACCTGGGGGCTGTTTTCCTGGGGTTTTCGATGGGGCAGGTGCTCTGTTTTGCGATGGTGCTGGCCGGGCTGGCCATTTGGGTCCTCCTGCGGCGCCGGGCTTCGACAGAGCCGGTTCGCCGCTGAACCTGCCACGGCGCGAGCGCCCGAAAGGCCCTGCCGCAGGGGCGGCCACTTAAAATGGATGGATTATGACGCTTTACCTATACAACACCCTGACGCGCCGTAAAGTGGTTTTCAGCCCGCTTTTCCCCGACTTCGTCGGCCTTTACACCTGCGGGCCGACGGTTTACAACTTCGCCCATATCGGCAATCTGCGGACCTTCATCTTCGAGGACGTGCTCAAGCGGGTGCTGACCTACAACGGCTTTGCGGTCAAACACGTGATGAACATCACCGACGTGGGACACCTGACCGGCGATCGCGACATGGGCGAGGACAAGCTGGAGAAGGGGGCGCGCCGGGAGGGCAAAAGCGCCTGGGAGATCGCCGCGTTCTACACCCGGGCTTTCCAGCAGGACATCGCGCAGCTCAACATTCTCGAGCCGAGCATCTGGTGCCGGGCGACCGAAACGATTGCCGAGCAGATCGCCCTGATCCGCATCCTGGAGGAAAAGGGCTACACCTATCGCACCAGCGACGGCCTCTATTTCGACACGGCCCGCTTTAAAGACTACGCCAAGCTCTCCCACCAGAACCTGGAAGCCCTGCAGGAAGGCGCCCGGGTGGAGCGTAACCCCGAAAAACGCAACATGACCGACTTCGCCCTCTGGAAGTTCTCGCCCCCGGGCGTGCAGCGCCAGATGGAATGGGATTCGCCCTGGGGGGTGGGCTTTCCGGGCTGGCACATCGAGTGCTCGGCCATGAGCATGAAGTATCTCGGGGACCACCTCGACATCCACTGCGGCGGCGCGGACCACGTCGACGTGCACCACACCAACGAGATTGCCCAGTCCGAAGCGGCCACCGGCAAACCGTTTTTCAACTTCTGGATGCACGGCGCCTTTCTGAACATCGCCGGCGGCAAAAAAATGGCCAAAAGCGACGAAAACTTCCTGACCCTGGAGACCACCTTCCTCAAAAAGGGCATCAATCCCCTGGCCTACCGCTATGCCACCTTCCAGACCCACTACCGCAAACCCATGGAGTACAGCGAAGAGAGTGTCGCCGCCGCCCAGAACGGTCTGCGCCATCTTCACAACCAGGTGCGCAGCCTGCAAACCGCCCCCCCAGATGCCGGCGGCGGGCTGCCGGTGGATTTTCAGGTCAAGTTCCGTGAGGCCATCAATGACGACCTCAACATGCCGCGCGTCATGGCCGTGGTCCAGGAGCTGCTCAAATCCAGTCTGAGCGATGCTGAAAAGCTGGCGGCGGTCTTGGACTTTGACCGGGTGCTGGGGTTGGGGCTGGCCAGTCTCGACCAGGACGACGCGCTGCCCGAGGCGCTGCGCAAGCTGGTCGACCAGCGGCAGGCGGCGCGTACCGCCCGAAACTGGGCGCTCTCGGACCAGCTGCGCGACGAGATTCAGGCCATGGGTTACGTGGTGCAGGACGGCCGCGATGGCATGAAGGTGATCAAGTCGTGACCGCCATCACAGCCGCAACCGCTTGCACCCTCAGCCGCCGGGCGGTGTTGAAGCAGGCGGCGTTTCTGGCTGCCGGGGTGTTCTTCGCAGGGGCGGGGGGACTTTGGGCCGGCGCACCGGCCGGCCGCGGGCCCCAGCCCGGGGTGCTGCCCCTGGACGAAGACCATCAAATGCGGATCAGTCCCGAAGATCGCTGCCCGCTGTGCGCCATGAAGGTCATCAAGTACCCGGCCTTTTCCTGCGCCATTCAGCTCACAGACGGGCGCACGTTTTATTTCTGCAGCACCGGCTGCCTGATTCGCGCCTGGCTGCACCCCGATTATTTTTTGGGGGTGCCGGCCGATGCCCTCCGGCGGGCCGTGGTACGGGAGTATTTTTCGGGTGAGCAGTTGGATGCCGCCGCGCTGCGCTGGGTGGCGGGCTCGGATGTGGTGGGGCCGATGGGGCCGGCGGTGGTGGCGCTGCGGGATGACCCGCGTTTCCTGGAGGCTTTTCAGCGGCGCCATGGCGGCAGCGCCAGCTTTCGGCTGTCCGAATTGACCGACGCCCAGTGGCAGACGCTCACCGGGCGCAGCGCACGGCCCGCCGAGCCGTGAGCCTGCCGCAGCCCCCGGACGGCCTCAGGTGGTGTCGATGTTCAGCAGGTGCCCCATTTTCAGCTTTTTGCATTCCAGGTAGCAGCGGTTGTAGGTGTTGGGTGCAATCTCGATCGACACCTGCTCCACAACGCTCAGGCCGTAGCCTTCCAGGCCGACGATCTTTTTGGGATTGTTGGTGATCAGCCGCATTTTGCGCACCCCCAGATCCACCAGCACCTGCGCGCCGATCCCGTAGTTGCGCAGATCCGCCTTGAAACCCAGCTCCTGGTTGGCCTCGACCGTGTCAAAGCCCTCGTTCTGAAGCACATACGCCTTGAGCTTGTTCACCAGCCCGATGCCGCGCCCCTCCTGACGAACATAGAGCAGCACACCGGCGCCGGCCTTTTCCATCATGGCCATCGCCTTGTGCAGCTGGTCGCCGCAATCGCAGCGCAGGGAGCTGAAAATGTCGCCGGTGAAGCACTCCGAGTGCACCCGCACCAGTAC
This sequence comes from Desulfobacterales bacterium, assembly GCA_046481705.1. Taxonomy (GTDB): domain Bacteria; phylum Desulfobacterota; class Desulfobacteria; order Desulfobacterales; family JAABRJ01; genus JAABRJ01. The sequence goes on from JAWOJK010000007.1 coordinate 9,095, forward strand.
CGGGCTGTTGGGATCGATGGTGCCTTTGACCAGGGCGATGTGCTGAAAATTGTCCACGATGTTTTCGTAGACGATGATTTTGAATTCCCCGCCGTAAATCGTGGGGATGACCGATTCCGCCGTGCGGCGGACGAAAGATTCGGTCCCCATGCGGTATTCGATCAGGTCGGCGATGGTGCAGATCCCGATGCCGTGCGCCGCGCTGAATTTCTCCAGGGCCGGCATGCGCGCCATGCTGCCGTCCTCATCCATGATCTCGCAGATCACCCCGGCCGGCTTCAGACCCGCCAGACGCGCCAGATCCACCGCGCCCTCGGTCTGCCCGGCGCGCACCATGACCCCCCCGTTGCGGGCCCGCAGCGGAAAAACATGGCCCGGCCGCACCAAATCTTCCGGGCGCGCGTTGTCTGCCACGGCCGTCAGGATCGTGTGCGCGCGGTCGGCCGCCGAAATGCCGGTGGTCACCCCCCGGCGGGCCTCGATGGAAACGGTGAATCCGGTTTTGAACTGGGAGGTGTTGTGGCCGACCATCAGGGGCAGGTCGAGGGCGTCGAGCTTCTCGCCGGTCATGGGCAGACAGATCAGGCCGCGGCCGTAGCGGGCCATGAAATTGATCGCCTGCGGGCTCACCTTTTCGGCGGCCATCATCAGATCACCCTCGTTCTCGCGGTCTTCGTCATCCACCAGGATGACCATTTCTCCCGCTTTAACGGCTTCAATCGCCGCTTCGATGGTTAAATGCGCCATGCTTTCGCCTCTCCGTCGTTGGTGATTTCAGCAGCGCCCCGTGGTGGCGTGGGGCGCCGCTGGATGGGTAATTTCAAGAATAGTGAAATCCACACCGCTGTTTTCTCCGCGTTCTTAGCGTCTCGAGCGCAGCGGGCGGTGAATAGACACGATCAAATTTAGTACCATTTTGGGGGGAGCGCAATCCCATTAAGAGCGAAATCTCAACCCCCCCCGACGGGCGGCCGCCGATGGGATCGGCTATTGCGGTTGACACCCGCGAGGGGCTTTTTTATGATATGCTCTCAAGTAGACGCATCGATTCCCTGGGGATCGGTTCCGCAGCGGGGTTTATTCCCGGAGGGGGCCCTCCCGGCCGGCAAGGGCCTCGATTTCAACTTCGACAACTTCAGGAGGCGTTCGTTATGGTGACCAGAGGGGACGTTTTTCTGCTGACATCGGTTTTGAGCCGACGGCAATTTATCAGGTGGTCTGCGCTGGCGGCGGGCGGCTTGCTGACCGGATGCGCGGTCAACCCCGTGACGGGCCGCTCCCAGCTGATGCTGGTCTCCGAGGACCAGGAAATCCAGCTCGACCGTCAGAATTCGCCCTACCAGTTTTCATCGGATTACGGCACCCTCCAGGACGCGGCGCTCAACCGCTACATCCAGCAGACCGGCATGCAGCTGGCGGCCCAAACCCATCGCCCGCAGATGCCTTACTCTTTTCGTGCCGTCAATGCCACTTACGTCAATGCCTATGCCTTTCCCGGCGGCAGCATCGCCGTCACCCGCGGCATTCTCCTCAAACTGCAGAACGAGGCCGAGCTGGCCGCCCTGCTGGGCCATGAACTGGGGCATGTCAACGCCCGCCATACCGCCGAGCAGATGTCCAAGGGGATGCTGACCCAGACCCTGGTGGGGGGGCTGGCGATTGTTGCCGGCACCCAGAGTTCAGGCCTGGCTGAGCTGACCTCGCAGCTGGGAATGCTCGGGGCCGGCGCGCTGCTGGCCTCCTACAGCCGCGACAACGAGCGCCAGGCCGACGCCCTCGGGATGGAATACCTGGTCCGGGCCGGATACGGCAGCGAGGGCTTGGTCGGCCTGATGAACATGCTCAACACCCTTTCCCAGCGTCAGGCAAGCGCCACCGCGCTGCTGTTTTCAACCCACCCCATGAGCACCGAGCGCTACCAGACCGCACTGGCGATGGCCGGGGGCCAGTACCGCTATGCCAGCGGCCAGCCCCTCTACCGTGAGCGCTACATGGACCACACCGCCCGCCTGCGGGCGATCGGCGGCGCCATCGAGGCCATGCAGAACGGTGAAAAGGAGATGGGCGCTCAGAACTACAGTGCCGCCGAAACCCAGTTCCGCTCAGCCCTGCGGGCGGCACCCGGGGACTACACCGGTCTCGTGCTGATGACCAAATGCCAGCTGGTCCAGAAGAAGTTTGCCGAGGGCGTCCGCTATGCCGAATCGGCCCAGCAGGCCTATCCCGCGGAGGCCCAGGCCCACTATCTGGGCGGTTATGCGCGGCTTGCGACCAAGGACTACGAGGGGGCCTACAGGGCCTTCACCCGCTACGACGGGCTGCTGGGCGGAAATCCCTCTATCGCCTTTTTCAAGGGGTACGCGCTGGAGGGCATGCAGCGCAGAAAAGAGGCCGCCGAGAATTATTACCGCTTCCTGCAGGTGGTTCGGGAGGGTGACAAGGCCCAACACGCTCACCGGCGGCTGGTGGAATGGGGCTACATCCAAAAATAAGCCCGGTGCCCGGCGCGCTCTTCAGACTATCCGTCGCCCTTCAACGTGCTCATCGCCCGCAAAATTTCCGCCGGGCGCCGTCGGTAGAGGCCTCGGCAGTACTTTTTGATGGGGTCGCGGGCCTTTTCGACGGTCGCAAGCAGGGGAAAAACGGGCAGCCCCAGGGCATCGAAATCGATTTTTTGAAACGCCATGCGCTGATCGATCTGGGCGGTTTTACCGTCGAAGCCGGAGCCCAGGATGTTGGCCCGCTCCTCTTGGATCACATCGAAGCGCTTGATGTACTGCAACATCTGCGAGGGCGACGACTGGCGGTTGACACGGTCGATGTCCGCGTTCAAGCGGTCGCAGAATTTCAGTAGACTGGTGTAGTTTACCGTCACCCGCATGCGGCCCTTGATTTCGGGGTCCGGGACATAGCGGCCGAGCATATATTCTTCCCGGACCACATGCAGTTCGGCGTAAGCGTCGAGAACCAGCTGGGTGAACACCCCGTGGCGGGTCAGCGCGAACGGCCAGCGGGGCGGTGGCGTCGGCGGCGCTGCGGTCGGATCCGCTGGAAACCCGTCGAAGGCCACGCCCAGGGCATCGCCCAAGCCGCGTACTTCCGCGTCGTCAAGCAGCAGGCAGCGCAGCCGGGCGGCGGCGCTGGTCACCCGGTGGGCTTTTTGATGCAGGCGCCGGGAGTGGGCGTACAGCCGGTTGATCCGGCGCTCAAGTTGCTTGCGGGTCCCGAAGAAGCTCTCCGCCATGTCGCTGAGCACTTCTTCGGCCAGGGATTCGGATAGAAGCTCGCGCTGGTCCATGGATGACTCCGGTTATTGCGTTCCGCGGTCGGGAATTAAACAGTTGAAAGGCACCCCGCTTTGATTCATATATCACTTCTATCGATCCGTGAAAACCGCTATCCGGTCGACGGCCGCCGACGGTTTTGCGAGCGGCGGCCGGAGGAGACCCGGAATGCCTTTTGAACCTGGCTTTATCCCCGGTATTCAGGCGACCGATCGGGCCTGGTGGTTTCTGTTCCAGGAAAACAAACTCCTGATCGACGCCCGCGGCGGGGGCTTGGCGATTCCCCGCCGGGCCGATTTTGCGGGTCTGCTCCCCCGGCTGACCGCTTCCCAGAGCCTTGGCCGCCTGAACGGTGAACCGGCCTTTGCGGCGGCCCTGACCAACGGCGCGCGTATGCCCGCCGGCATGCAGTTTCGTTCCGTCCGCAGCCTTTTCGGGGGTCTGACCGATGAACTTTACCAGGCTGCGGGGTATGCCTTTCAGATCCTCGACTGGCACCACCGTCACCATTTCTGCAGCCGCTGCGGGGCGCCGCTGTTGGACAAGCCCGATGAGCGCGCCCGCCAGTGCCGGCGCTGTAATCTGACCGTCTATCCGCGCATCAACCCCTGCATCATCGTGGCCGTCGTCAAGGACGATCAACTTCTGCTGGTGCGCCGCCGCGCAATAGCGGCCGGCCGCTACAGCGTTGTCGCGGGGTATGTGGAGGCGGGCGAAACCCTGGAAGACTGCCTGCGGCGGGAGGTTTTAGAGGAGGCCGGCATCCGGGTCGACCGGATCGCCTACTTCGGCAGTCAGCCCTGGCCGTATTCCAGCTCCCTGATGGTGGCCTTTACCGCCGAATATGCCGGCGGCGAGATCCGCGTCGACGGGCGTGAAATCAGCGACGCGGGGTGGTTTCGGGCGCACCGCCTGCCGCCTGTGCCGGGCTGGGGCAGCATTGCCGCCAAACTGATCGACTGGTTCGCCCAGCAGGCGCCCAAACAGGCAGGCGGGTGATGACCATCAGGGGCACCTTCTCGTGCGCGAACCGCGCGGGCGATCGGCCCCGAACGCTTTTCCGCCTGCGCGATCCATAAGAAAGGCCGCTATATGCCCGAGACCCTCAGCCCCACCCTCCTGAAGGCCATCGACACCCTGCTCGGCCGGGCGCACCTGCGCGGGCGGCAGGTGCTCTACGAGCATGAAGTCTACCGCATCCTGGCGAAGCTCGGGATCGCCACCCCGCCCCACGTCTTTGTGCGCAAGGCCGCCGAAATCACCGACGAGACCCTGGCGCGCTTTCCCAGCGCCCGGGTTGTTCTCAAGGTCGCCGCCCCCGATATCACCCACAAGCTCAAGGCCGGTGGGGTGCGCATCGTGTACAAGGACCTCGAATTCGTTCGCTACAGTTTCGAGCGCATGTGGGCCGACCTGCAGGCCCAGGGGCACTTGCCCGACGGGATTCTGCTGGCGGCCTTCGAGGACTACTCCAAGGACCTCGGCAACGAGGTCCTGCTGGGGTTTCGCGAAAGCGAGGCCTTCGGGCCGGTCATTTCCTTCAGCAAGGGCGGATCGGATGCCGAGCACTTTGCCGAGCACTTCTCCCCGCCCAACCTGATCCTGGCGCCCATCGACCGGCGGTGGGCCCAGGCGCTGCTGACCTCCACCGGCATTCAGAAAAAGTACCTGGCCGAGGGGCACACCGACTACGTTGCCAAAATCGTGGATGCCGGCGTCAAGCTCAGCCGCCTGGCCATCGGGTTCTCCAATTTTTTTGCGCACGGCACCCGTTTCGTGCTCCGGGAGTTCGAGATCAACCCCTTCGTGTTCGCACCCGGCGGCCGTTTCATCGCACTTGACGGGTTCGCCGCTTTCGCGCCCCGGGCCGCCGAAACGGTTTATAGCCCGGCGGCCTCCGAAGGCATGTTGGCCCCCTTTTTCGAACCCGTGGGCATTGCGGTCATCGGCGTCAGCAGGACCGACCCGGCCACCTCCGGCAACATCATCGTGCGTAACCTGCTGCAGATGAATCGCAGCGATGTCTATGCCGTCAACCCCAAGGGCGGCAGCCTGGATTTCGGGGGGCGCCAGATGCCCATCTGCCGTTCGCTGGCCGACATCGCCGCCCGTGTGGATCTTGCCGTGGTGGCGGTGCCGGCCGAAAACACCGTGCCGGTGATGGCCGCCTGCGCCGAAAAGGGGGTTCGGGCGGTGATCCTGATTCCCGGCGGCTTCAGCGAGACCCGCAAGAACGCCGACATCGAGGCCCAACTTTTGGCCATCGCGCGCCAAAACGGGATCCGCATCATCGGCCCCAACTGTCTCGGCATCGTTTACAGCGGCGAGGGCGACGCCCCGGGGCTCAACACCTTTTTCGTGCCCGAGGAAAAATTCCGCCTGAACCTGGCAAAGCCCAAAAACGTCGCGATCCTCAGCCAGAGCGGCGCCCTTGGCATCACCGAAATCTACAACCTGCGCCACGCCATCTCTCCCAAGGTCATCGTCAGCTACGGCAACCAGTTGGACGTCGACCCCGCCGACCTGATCGCCTACCTCGAGGGGGACCCCGCCGTTGACGTGATCGGCTGCTACATCGAAGGGTTCAAAAAGGGCGGCGGACGAAAATTTTTCAACACCGCGGCCCGCTGCACCAAACCGGTGATCGTGTACAAGGCCGGGCGCACCGCAGCCGGCCGGCGGGCGACCGAATCCCACACCGCCAGCATCGCCGGCGAGTACGCGGTGGCCAAGGCCGCCATGAAACAGGCCGGGCTGATCGTGACCGACACCATGCTCGATCACGGCGACTTCATCAAGACCTTCGCACTCCTCAACGACTTCGAGGTGCGCGGCAACCGGCTGGCCATCGTCGCCAACGCCGGCTACGAGAAAACATACGCCGCCGACAATCTCGGCGGCCTGGTGGTGGCCGAACTCGAACCTGAGAGCGTGGCGCGCCTGAGGGACATCCTGCCGCCGCTGGTGGCGGCCGAACCGCTGCTGGACCTGACCCCCATGGCCGGCGAGGATGTTTACGAGCGCTGCATCGACACGTTCCTGGGTTCGGAGGCGGTGGACGCCCTGTTCGTTTCGATCGTGCCCCACAGCATCGTGATCCACACCACCGATGAGGAGATCGACCGCAACCGCGAGAACATCGCCGCCCGGATCGTGCGCCTGGTCCATCGCCACCGCAAGCCCACGGTGGTGTCGGTCAACGTGGTTTCGGGGGCCGATGCGGTCTACAACAAGTTCGGCCAGATTTTGGACGCGGGCGGGGTTCCCACTTTCCTGACCGCCCAGCGGGCCATGGTCTGTCTGAACGCCTTTATCCGCTATCGCCTCACCAGGGCTTCCGGGATGCTCAGCGAATGGCTGAAATGAAAGCGCTCCTGCTGGTTCTGCTGGCCGCGATCTTTGCCGCAGCCCCGGCCGCGGAGGCCGGTTTGACGGTTTTCGACCGCGTGACCGGCGTCGGCTGCCCGGTGTTTCTGGCGGTTGAAACCCGGCGGTTCGGGTTTCCCGAGGGCGGGACGCGGGTTCGGCTTTTTCTGGAGGACCGCGCACTCGGCGAGATTCTGACCGGCGCTGACGGTCGGGGGTATCTCAAACACACGCCGGCCTCCGCGGGCGAACTGCGCATCTCGGCCCGCTGGCAGGATGCCGAGGATACCGGCCGCCTGCTGGTCCTGGACCCCAAGGAAAAAGTCGTGGTGGTGGAGATCGATGCAGCCCTGCGGAGCAACCCGCTGGACCTGGCGGTGCGCGCGGGCAGCGCGGCCGCCCTGGAAACCCTCACCCGCCGCTACCGCCTGATTTATCTCGGCAGCCTGCTGGGCGCCCTTACCACCGAGAAGTGGCTGACCGAAAACGGGTTGCCGCAAACGGTCGTCCTACGCAACCGCGGCCAAGCGACTTTCAAGCACCTGGCCGCCCACGGGGTTCACCCCTTTGCCGTCATCGGGTCGGCCGGACTGCTGAGCGCCGCCCAACCGCACGTCAAACGCCGCTTCAGCTTCGAGCAAACCGCCGACGGCGAGACCGTCAAGGATTGGCCGGCGGTTTTAGAGGCGCTGGGGCGGTGACATACTCGCTGGTGCTGCGCGCCAAGGCTGGAAACGCCCCCGCCATATCGAATCGCACCGCAAGCGGAGCAAGCTGATGCGCTTCAGAGCGGTAAATTTGGATGGGGCGCGCCACGCTCCAGCGGCTTCAACGGTTGAGCGAAACCGGCTTCAGCGGGCAATCTGACCGACATCCTGGCCCTACTGGACCAGCCGGATTTGCGGCGCACATACGGCTCGGGTGGTTTTGACCCCGGCCGGATCATGGCTTCCGGTAAAACCCGTGGCATCGTCATCAACCGCCTGGCGGTGTCCGCAGCCCGCGCCTGACGCCCGTGGTGGGCCTCGCCGCCGCCGGGCGAGGGGGGCCGCCTAGTCCAGGGCCGCGGCGATGCGCCCCGCAGTCCTGCCAATGGCCGCCATGTCCCCGGGGGTCAGGGTCCAGCTGGTCACGGGCAGCGGCGGGCCGTCGGCGGCCCGTGGAACCAGGTGCAGGTGGTAGTGCATCACCAACTGGTCGACGCCGCGGCCGTTGAGCTGCAGGGCGGCGACGCCGCTCGGGTTGAGGGCCTTGCGGATGGCGGCGGCCACCTTGCGCGCGGCGCGGTGGACGGCGCTGATGTCCTCCTCGC
>JAWOJK010000014.1:0-7313 GCA_046481705.1 Desulfobacterales bacterium
CTCTCAGCAGCGGCCTTTTCGGCGGCGGCCTTTTCAGCAGCGGCTTTTTCGGCAGCAGCCTTTTCAGCGGCGGCTTTCTCGGCAGCGGCCTGCTCGGCAGCTCTCTCAGCAGCAGCCTTTTCGGCGGCAGCCTTTTCAGCAGCGGCCTTTTCAGCAGCGGCTTTTTCGGCAGCAGCCTTTTCAGCGGCGGCTTTCTCGGCAGCGGCCTTCTCAGCAGCGGCCTTCTCGGCGGCAGCCTTTATGGTTTCGTAATCATATGTGCGGGAAAGCACTTCCCGAAGGCGTTTGGCTTCCGTCTTGCTGTCCGCTTCGAAGAAGGGTGGGGCGCTGAAACGCTCCGATGGCATATCCGGGAGGGGCGGTTTGACCGGTGGCCGGGTCTCGAGCGGGGCAAACCGGCGCGCCAGCAACTCCCGGGTCGTCACCGGTTTGGCGGCGGCTTTCTGACCGGCGGCAGCCTCGTCTTTTTGCGACGAAGTGGTCGGGGCCTTTTTACTGGTCTGGATCTTCTTTTCCTCGCCCTTTTTGACGGCAGCGTTTTTTTTCTTCTTGCCGCCGGTCTTGCTGGTTGGATTTTTTGCCATGGAAACCCCTCTGAGGTTAGAGTGTTGGAAGAATGACTAGTAATGACGAAAGGCAGGTTGTCAAGCCGCTCATCCTATATAAGATAAGGGTTCGTTTGTAAACACTTTTTTGGTAGCCTCCGGGGGCCCTGCGACCGGTTGCGGGGAGGAAAGGTTTGACGGCCGAAGGGTGATAATGCTATTCCGGCAGCGCCGGGATCGTTCGACAATACACACCAAGGAGGTGCCGCGTGAGCGTCGAGCAGAAATTGGTTCCAGCCTTGCGGGAAGGGGTGGCGGTAATCAAGATGGTCCTCTTCAAGGAGTTGAAGCCTTACCTGGGCGAAAAGTATCCGGACCGCGGGGCGGACTTTGCCGGCAGGCTGTCGGGGGCTGTCATCAATGAACTTTTTGGAACGCCCAACCCTGCCCGGGACTTTGCTGCGTTTGCCGACGAACATCGGGGGATTATTGGCGATGAGCTGACACTGCTGGCCGTTCGGCACCCAAAACTGCGGATTCCCCTGACCGATGCCCTGCGGATCCAGTTTCTCTGCGACCGTCAGGAGAACATCGACAGCATCACCGCCCTGAGCCGAGCCGAGCAACTGGGCATTCTGATCACGGAACGCGAAATTCCCCTGCCCGCCACGTTTATGAACATGGTTCGCAGCCTGGGCAACCGCCTGAACCTCCTGGCCTGAAATTCCGCCGTCGGCGCCCCTGCCGTGCGCCGCGCTTTGGGGGGGGGAGATTCAATCCTGTTCCCGGGTTTTGCGAAAAACGATTTCCGGCCAGTTTTCCATGTCGAAATTCAACCGCCACTCGCTGGGCGCCAGATATGCCAGGTGGCCGGCGGCGTCCCGGGCCAGCATGTCCTGCTTTTCCTTCTCGAAAGCGGCCAGCTGCTTGCGGTCCGAACACGCGATCCAGCGGGCGGTGGTGTAGTTGACCGGCTCGTAGACGGCATCGACGCCATACTCGTTTTTAAGACGCGCCATGGTCACGTCGAACTGCAACACCCCCACCGCACCGAGGATGAAGGCGCTGCCCAATACCGGGCGGAAAAACTGCACCGCACCTTCCTCGGCCAGCTGTGTCAGGCCTTTCTGGAGCTGTTTGAGCTTGAGGGGGTTTTTGAGCAGGACGCGGCGGAAATGTTCCGGCGCGAAGTTGGGGATCCCCGTAAACTGCAGCGGCTCTTTGTCGGAGAAGGTGTCTCCGATCTTGATGGTCCCGTGGTTGTGGATGCCGATGATATCCCCGGGAAAGGCTTCTTCCACGTGCGCGCGGTCCTGGGCCATGAAGATCGTGGCATTGGCCCAGGTGACCTCTTTGCCCAGGCGGTGGTGAATCACTTTCATGCCGCGCGTGAACCTGCCCGAGCAGATGCGGATAAAGGCGATCCGGTCGCGGTGGGCGGGGTCCATATTGGCCTGGATCTTAAATGCAAACCCCGAAAAAGGCGTCTCCAAGGGGGAGACGACCCGGGTGGTGGTGGCGCGCTCGGTGGGCGCTGGGGCCATCTCCACGAAGGTGTCCAGGAGTTCCCGCACTCCGAAGTTGTTGATGGCGCTGCCGAAAAAGACCGGGGTCTGGTTGCCTTGGCGGTAGTGGGCCTGTTCCAGCGGGTTGGCGGCGCCCTCCAAGAGCGCCACGTCCTCGCGCAATTCGGAGGCCTGACTGCCCAGCAGGGCGTCCAGGCGGGGGTCGGCCAAATCGGTGATCAGCACGTCATCGGTGTCGCGGGTGTCGCCCCCGGGGCTGAAGAGCTGCAGGGTCTGACGGTAGCGGTTGTAGACCCCCCTGAAATTCTTGCCGGCGCCGATGGGCCAGGAAAGCGGGGTGCACTCGATCTGGAGCTTGTCTTCGATGTCCGTCAGCAGGTCCAGCGGGGCCAGGCCGTCACGGTCGAGCTTGTTGATGAAGGTGATGATCGGGGTATTGCGCATCCGGCAGACCTCCATCAGTTTTTCGGTCTGCGGTTCGACGCCCTTGCCGCTGTCGATCACCATCAGGGCACTGTCCACGGCGGTCAGTACGCGGTAGGTGTCCTCGGAGAAATCCTGGTGGCCGGGTGTGTCCAGCAGGTTGATCTCGAAGTCGCGGTAGTTGAATTTCATGACCGAGGTGGTCACCGAGATGCCGCGCTCACGTTCGATGGCCATCCAGTCGCTGGTGGCGTGGCGGGCGGCCTTGCGGGCCTTGACGGCCCCGGCAAGTTGGATGGCGCCGCCGAAAAGCAGTAGTTTTTCGGTCAGTGTGGTCTTGCCGGCATCGGGGTGGCTGATAATACCGAAGGTGCGCCGTCGGCGAACCTCCTCTTGCTGTCGTTTTGACATCTGAACATCCTCTGTGACCTGCCCAAGGCGGGTGTCACAGATCTCCCCTGACAAGGTCAGGTGTTGGAAAAAAAAACGGGACCGAAATCGGGCCCGCCGAAACTGAGTAATACTACGTCAAGTGTTTTGGGTTGTCAAACACCTGTTGGGGGCCGCCGGCCGGGTGAGGGCCCGTATCGGCCCCGGCGGCACGCGCCGCTTCGTCGGCGACCTTCGGAACCGGTAGCCCGCACCGCGTCCTCCGGGGCCGCACGCCATCCCGGTTGTCGGCAGCGGCAACTGCGGCCGCTGTCATGGTGCTGGGCTCACCGCCGCGTGCACCCAGGCAAACGGGTCAAAGCGCTGGGCCAGGAGGTGGCGGATCGGCAGAAACAGGGGGCAGGGCAGCCGCGACCACGCAAACCATTCCCATCGCTCGCATTTCTCGGGCTCCCGGACCGCGGGTTCGCCCCGGGGGGCCCGGGCGATGGCGTAAAGCGTGACGTAGTGGCGGCCTTCGGTTGCAAAGACGTCGTTGGTGTAGGGGCCCAGCTGCACCGGGCCCAACTGCAGGCCGGTTTCTTCGTGGACTTCGCGGCGGGCGCAGGCCGCGATGGTTTCGCCGAATTCCAGGTGTCCGCCGGGAAACTGCCAGGTGCCGGCCCCATGGGCATTTTTACGTTTCCCCAGAAGCACGCGGCCGTCGCGGATCAAAATGACGCCGACCCCCACGCGGGGGTCCGGCGATATGGGTGTCGCAGCGGTCATGGGCCGCTTTCGCCGCCTTTCCCGGCTTTGGTTTTTGAGGAACCGGTCCTTCCGCCTGCAAGCGCCTGAAACGTGCCCGGATCAGGGCGCCCGCCCGGCGGCGCCGCGGCGGGCGGTGCTGCGCTTTGCATCAGGGAAACGCCGCTATGGGGCCGGCAGCGTTTGGGCAGCCGGACGGAGAAAAGGGTGCCTTCCCCCGGACGGGATTCCACGCTGATCGTGCCGCCGTGTTCGCGGATGACCTTCTCGGTGATGAAAAGCCCCAGGCCGGTGCCCTGGTTGCCCTTGGTGGAGTAAAACATGGTGAAGACCTCCTTCAGGGCCTCCTGGTCCATGCCGCAGCCGTCGTCGCGGATATGGATCAAAACGTGGTCTTGATCCTGAGAGGTGCTGAAGACAATCCGGTGGGGTCGGTCGCTGGGGTCCTCGATGCAGGCCTCCATGGCGTTTTCCAAAATATTGAAAAGCGCCGAGCGCACGATGCCCGCATCGAGTTCGACGGCGACCCGCGCCGGGTCAAAATCGCACACCAGGCGGATGTCCGCCCCGCGGATCTTGGCTTCCATCTGATGGGCGACGTCGCAGACAAATCCCAGCAGATCCACCTGCTCGATGCTGAGCTCCCGCTTTTTGGCGTAGTAGAGGATATTGAGCACCACTTTGCGGATGCGCTCCACCATCATCCGGGTGATTTCCAGCCCTTCCTCGATCTGGGCCGGCATGTCGCGGTAAAACCCGGCGTCGATCAGAAAGAGGCCGGCGTCCAGGCCGGTCAGAACACCTTTGATGCCATGCGAAATGGAGCCGATCATCAGGCCCAGCGAGGAGAGGTTGTGCTCCAGCTCCCGCAGGTGGGTGACGTCCACAAAGATCACCAGCACCTGGACCAGCTTGCCGCTGGCGCTCTTGATGGGCGCCGTCCAGACCATGGCATTAAGGCTGCGGCCGTTTTGGGCGGCCAGGAACATCTCGGCCTGGTGGGGCTCGCCGTCCTGCAGGCTGTGCTCGATCGGGCTCTGGCAGCAGGGCTTGCGCGAGAAGCTGAAGTGGTCGAAAAAGTCGATGCCGGTCTCCTCGCCGAAATCCTCCTTGAACCGGCGGTTGACCGCCGTTATGCGGCCTTTGCGGTCGAGCACGGCGATGTGGCAGGGCACCTCGTCGAACAGCATCTCATAGCGCTGGCGGGTGCGCTGCAGCTCCAGTTTGATGTCCTGGATTTCCTTGCTGCCGGTGGCGACTTCGAGAACCAGGTCAACCTCGCCGTCGTTGTTATAAATCGGGGCGCAGTGGACGATCATCGGGACCTTGCGGCCGCTGCGGTAGCGGGCCGTCGCGCGGGTGGTGTAAACGATCTCCGAGCGCATGCTGATGGCCACGGGGCAGGTTTCGGCCTTGCCCGCGTCGCCTTCGTAGATCTCCCAACTGCGGGTCCCCAGACGGTGGCCGAAATGGCGGTTGAAAATGGGGTTGGTGGCCACCAGCCGGAGATCGCGGTTGTGCAGGGAGACGAAATAGGGCGTCTGGTTGAAGTATTCCACCCCGCCCTCGACGTCGCGGGCCAACATTCCGATAAAATGCGACACCTTGTCGACGACCTGCTTGACGGCCAAGAAACGTTCGGTGTCCACCCGTTCGGCCAGCCGGGCCGTGATCTCGGCCGCCAGCCCATTTTCCAGGGCATCCGACCGCCGTTGAAGGCGTGCAAGGCGCAGGCAGCGCTCCACGGCGGTCACCAGGGCCCCGGCACCGGCGTCGCGCGGCAGAAAGGCGGCGGCCGCATGCCCCAGGCGTTCCACGGCGGCCGCCCACGCGTCGGGTGAAGCCAGGATCACCAGCTGCGGCGGCGGCGAGAGCGAGCTGAGACGCGCCAGGTGCTCCGGGCTGAGCAGGTGCTCTTCGGCCATCACGACCGCCGGCGGCTGACCGGTGATCGCGCTGACGGCGGATTGCGCATCGCTAAAAATCTCGATCCCGCTGCCGCCCAGCGCGGCGGCCAGCCGGCGGCGGTCGGGTGCGGCGGCCGCCAGCACGAAAATGGTATTTTCCATCATGCGTATCCCGTTAATCACCCCGGGCGGTGCTGTGTAAGGGTTTCAATCGCGGGTCGACCCGATCCCGGCCGCGGCGACCGGCGGCGCAAGACCGCTCACGGGGCGCCGGGCCGGTGTGCTGCACGTGAGTGGAGATAGTCCTGCAGGGCGTCGCGGGTGCTGGAAAAGGATAGGCCCTGCCAGGGAATCTCCGCCGGCGCGAACAGGTCGGCGGGTGTCAAGGGGGTTGATGTTTTTTCTTGCTGGCGAAAAGGGGTTTCACTTGCAAACGACAGCTTCGACATAGGTCCAAACGTACGAGGTCATATCCTTGAAAATGACAGCGCGGGATCGGGCTCTTTCTCCCCGGCCCCCACTTTTCGGAAAAAGGTCTTCACGGATTCCCAGGCACATCGGCCCAAATCATCATTCCCAGCCGATTACCTCATACCCTCGTTCCTGCAGGCACTTGGTCATGAAGTTTTTGAAAATGGGGCTTGGTTCCGAGGCCTGGATGATGCCGTGCACCAGACCCGTCGCTGCACCGGCCGCAGCGCCGACGCCCACACCCCGCCCAAAAGAACCTGTTACGGCACCTACAGCACCCCCTACCACAGCGCCTCCGGCACCGCCGATGGCCGTACTTTTGGCCGCCGCAATACCCGCATCGGATTTGACGTACTGATCGGCCAGGACCTCGCAATCGGCAACATCTTTCTGGGCCTGCGCTTCACCGACACTCTGGAGGTGCGCATTGGGATAAAGAGTGGGACCGGTCGCGCAACCTGCTAAAAGAAAGAACAAAATCACAAACAGTATTTTTTTCATCTGTTCTATCTCCTCTGGAAACACCTTTTTCCTTCTTCCATAACGCCTCCCCTGGCCCATCCTTTCCATCGGCCGAAAATTTTTCCAGGACATGCATCGGGTATCAAAAGGATAGGGATAGGAACTTGGTTTTTGTAGGGCCGAGTATGCCAGGAGGGTGATTGTGTGTCAATGACAGCGTTAGTGTAACGTTCTTTCTGTAATTTCGTTTCAAGCTCCAAGAGCCAGGCGGGACTATTCCGGGGGATCCCCAAAAATCCCCCGGGGTGGCCCCGCCGGGTCCAAGCTCGGAAGGGCTTGAAATTGGTGAGTCAGATCAGTACTCCAAAGGTTCGCGAAAACCCAAGAGGAGGAACTGAAATGACCCACCATGAACAGAATACGGCAATCGGGCAGATGTTGGAAGCAGTAATCGAAAACGGCCTGGAGGGGCTGGAGGAGGCGGTCTCGATCCTGCTCAACGAAGCCATGAAGGTTGAACGCAGCCGGGCCTTGGGCGCTGAGCCCTGGCAAAGAAGCCAAGGGCGGCTGGGCTACGCCAACGGCTATAAACCGCGCCAGCTCAATAGTCGCGTTGGCAAGCTGGCGCTGCAGATTCCCCAGGTGCGCGGCGATGTGGACTTTTACCCATCCGCACTGGAGCGCGGGTTGCGCAGCGAGCGGGCGTTGAAGCTTGCGATCGCCGAGATGTACGTAAAGGGCGTCTCGACCCGCAAGGTCACCGAGGTCATGGAGAGATTGTGCGGGCTTGAGGTGACAAGCACCGAAGTAAGCCGTTGTGCGGGGCTGCTTGATGAAGAGCT
>JAWOJK010000137.1:0-19079 GCA_046481705.1 Desulfobacterales bacterium
CCCACAAGGGTCGCCCCCTGGGCCGTGACCCCCACCAGCGCCCGGCCGGCGCCGAGTCCCTCGGCCAGCACCTCGCGGTTGCCCAGACCGTTTTGCAGGCTCAGTGCAACCCCCGCCGGCGCCAGGAGTCGGGCGGCCGTCTCGACAGCCGCCCGCGTCTGACCGGACTTGGTAAAAATGATCGCCAGATCAAACGGTCCGGAGATGGCTTGGGGATCACTGACGGCCACCAGCCGGTGGACGTGACGGGATCCATCCACCCCCTCCACCATCAGCCCGTGGGCGTTGATGGCGTCGACATGGGCTTTGAAGGGATCCACCAACACCACGGGGGACACCAGTGCCAGCCGGGACCCGAAAAGCGAGCCCATGGCGCCGGCGCCGATTACGGCGATTCGCATGATGACCACCACGCGCGCGCATCCGGCCGGCAGCCGACGCCGCCGCTGGGCTGCCGGCCGGGCTTCGGCGCCAGTCGGGGGTTAAATCCGGTGAAGCGTCAATGCCTGCGTTCCAAGGGTTATATTGGCGGCCTTGAGCTTGTCTTCGCCGGAGATCACGGCCACTGCCGGCGGCCTGCCGCTTGCGGTGAAATACGTTTCGGCGGCTGATTGCACCTGGCCGCGCGAAACCGCCAGCAGACGGGTTTTGTATTCCTCGCGGGCCGCATCGCGCAGCCCGACGATACCCCGGTAAAAGGCCTTGCGGGCCGCAGGCCCCGGCGGGTCCGGCTTGTCGATTTCCGAGCAGAGCTGCAGCACGGCCTCCTTGATATCCTCGTCGCTGTATGAGCCGGCGCAAATGAAGCCGGCGGCGGCGGCGTAAACCTTGAGGGTGCTGACCACGTGCGGGTCGCGGTAGGAACCCAGGCAGAAGATCCCGTCTTCGGCCCCGTATAGCGCAAAGCCGCCGTAGGCCCCGCCTTTTTCACGGATTTCACGGTGCAGGAAAAGCGAGCGCAACAGTTTGGCGATCACCGCCAGCGCCGGCGCGTCGGGATGGTCCATGCGCACGGCCTGGAAGGCCCGGGCGACAAAGGAAACCGCCGTGGTGGTGCTCCAGCCCTCAAATGGGGGCTCAGGCGCGAGTTGCAGCGCCGGCGAGAGAAAGCCTGCTGCGGCGCTTGCCGGCGGCAGGCAGTTTTCAAGGTCGGCCGCCAGCGGGGCGGCTGTATCCAGGGCAGCGGATTCACCGACCAGGGCGATCCTCAGCTGGCCCCGTTTCAGCAGCACGCGCCCCAGCGCGCTCAGCTCTTCGGAGAGTCGGGTTAAATCCTCGTCAGTCAGCCGCTGGCTGACCGCCTTGATGAATTTGAGGTGATGAACCCCGCTCCAAATCTCGCTCAGCATATTGGCGCTGCTGAAATGACGCGCGGCCAGGCTGATGGCGAGCCGGTGGCCGTTCTGGACCACCATCGACTCCAAACCCGCCCGGTATTCCAGCAGGAGGGTGCGCAGCCGGGTCAGGTCCGAAAAGTCAAAGGCCGCGACCATCTCCTGCAGGATCTCGAACATCGGCACGATGTTGCGCGCCAGGCACTTGCTGTTGAAGGCGACGAAGGCCAGACAATCGCCGGCGTCATCAAAGCGGGTGCGGGCGCTGGCCGAAAGCCCGATACCGCCGGTGAAGCGGTCGATCCGGCGCGCCATTTCACTGTAATCCCGCCGCCTGCTGCCGATTCTGGAAAAGGCATGACAGAAAAAAGGCACCAGCGGCAGCTGGCTTTCGGGAACGCTGCCGGCATCGATGGCGGCGGTAAAATAGAAAATACCCGAGGTCGGCTGGTCGTAGATTACCGCACCGCAATCCGGACGCGGCGCTGCGGGTTGCACCGACTGCACCGACGGGGGGATATCGCTCAGGGCCAGGGTCGGCAGCACCGAGAGGTCTTCCACGCGTTCCTGCAGGCGCGCCAGGGCCTCGGTCTGGGCGACGATTTTTTCCACCTGCGGGGCCGACAGTTGCGCCCTGATCGCCGCCAGCTCGGCCGCCACCCGCGCCTCCGCAGCGTCGGCCATCTGCTGGTCGGGCGCCAGGGTGAACAGCACCCGGTGGGGGTTGTCGATAAAATAGCGCCGGATGCGGTTTTCAAAAAACGGTTCACGCGCGAGCGCGTCCCTGATCCTGCGCAGGTCGGCATCGAACTGAAAAGCACGCACCGGGTCGCCGCCGTGAAACCAGCTGCCGGAAAAGAACAGCATCAACTTCAAGCCGTAAGGATAGGGCGTGTTGGTGATCTCCTTGCGATGAAATTCCAGCTGGTGGATGGCGGCTTCGACCAGGTCAGGGTCGACCCCGTCCTGCACCAGGCCGTGGAGCACGCCTTCGATGATGGCGGCCACCTGCTCGGCGTCCGCCTGCCGAACGTCCTTGAGACCCGCGGCGAACATCGTATCGCGGTGGTCCGGCACGAAACCGGCGGCGTCGCAGAGCGCCGTCCCGAGTCCGGAGTCGATCAGCGCCTTGCGCAACGGGGAGGCGCTGTTGCCCATCAGGATCTGCTCGAGAAGTGTCAGGACCAGTACCTCGAAGGTGTCCTGGATATCGGCCGTCAGCCAGGCCAGGCAGGCCTGGTACTTTTTGGCCGGGTCTTCGCCCCTGTCGAAGGGATAGGGGTAGGTGACCGTTCGGGGCGCCGGCCAGCGGGGCTGGGATTTGACCTCGGTCCGGGGGTCAATGCGGGTGAAGTGGGTCAGCACCTTGCTGTCGATGAAGGCCAAATGCTCGGCCAGCGGCAGGTTGCCGTAGGTGTAGAAAAAGGCGTTGCTCGGGTGATAGTGCCGCCGATGGAATGCCACCAATTGGGCGTGGGTCAGCTGCGGAATCGTGGCCGGGTCCCCGCCGGAATTGTGGCTGTAGGTGGTATCGGGATAGAGGGCATTGAGCAGCGAGCGGGCCATCACCTGGTCCGGCGAAGACATCGCGCCCTTCATTTCATTGTAGACGACCCCCTTGTAGACCAACTTGAGCGGCTGGCCGGATTCCGCGGCCGGCTCCGGCTCCAGTCGAATCCCCTCCTGCTGGAAGTTGAGCTCTTCGAGGTTGGGGTAAAAGGTGGCGTCCAGGTAGACGTCCATCAGATTGTAAAAATCCTTCCGATTCTGGGTCGAAAAGGGGTACATGGTCCAGTCTGAGGCCGTAAAGGCGTTCATGAAGGTGCTCAGGCTGCGTTTGAGCATGGAGAAAAAGGGGTCCCGCACCGGATACTTGCGCGAGCCGCAGAGCACGGTGTGCTCCAGGATATGGGCGACCCCGGTGGAATCGGTGGGCACGGTTTTGAAAGCCACGCTGAAGGTGTTTTCGTGATCATCGTTTTGAATGTGCACGTGCCGGGCACCGGTCCGGTCGTGTTGCAGTTCGTAGTACACCGAGCGGATCTCAGCGAGGGTCTCCACCCGCTTAACGCTGTAGCCGGATATGCGCTCCCCAGGTTTCAGCCCCGGTTGTTTCTCTTGCTCGACGGCTGGCATCGCAACTCCTTTGTCAAAAATCCCCTCAACGCCGACAGCAAACCTGCCGGTGGCGGTAACGCAGCAGACGGATCAATAGGCAGGCGGCATGGTCGATGGTTTGGGGCCGCACCCCTGCGCGCGACGCGTAGGCAAAAAATCGAGTTCCCTGACCTGCGCTCACACCAAACAGCCGGCGGTCGGTTTATCGATCGCCGGCACCCTCGGCTCAAATGGCCACGTACACGCCGCGGCTGACGCGTTTGATTTTGTCCATTTTATTCAGCCGGAAAATGATGTTCCGCAGTTTTTTTTCCCCGAAACCGGTCTTTTCCTGGATCTCGCCGAACCCCACGCCCTCCTTGTAGGGTTTGATGACCTCAAACACCGCGTCCGATGCCGAAAGCGCCACTTTGGGGCGGCTGGTTTTGTCGGCCGGCGGGCGCCGGGTGCGACCGGAGCTGCCGGCCGCCTTGATCATTTTTTCCAGGTGATCCAGCCGCTCTATCAGTTTATCCACATCCTTCTTGGTGGGAACCTGATAGGTTTGCATAAAATACTTGACCATTGCATCGAAACTGACCCCTTTGCCCTTCCTTTTCGCCATGCCAACCTCCCTGGATTCCGGCCAATGCCTAGCCTGTTGCTGCCCGGTAGCTATCCCGTGCTCGAAATGCTAGTTTAATATAATCAAGAGGAATAAAAAGGCAAGAACTATTTGATAATGCAAGACATGTAAGGAAGTTGCAGTCCAAACGGTATTCGTGACGAGACATTTGACCTTGCGCCGGCACAGGCAAAGATGAGCAATTTTTTATTTATCAGCCAAATCAGGCAGTTATTCAGCAGCCAGGCGCCACCGGGATATCCGCCGGCCCGCCGCAGGCGGGACGTTTGCCAGCCCGGAGGTTTCGTGTTAAAAGCGTCGCAACACCGCAAAATCATAAAACAGCCTGCAGCCTCGTCTGCAAACGCCTCGTGACCGACCCCATGGCTTCACCCCATATGCTGCTCAAAGCCTCGCAGATGCGGGCAAAAAAACAACTGGGCCAGAACTTTCTGACCGACCCCCAAACAGCCGAAGCGATCGTCGCCCGTTCACAGGTCGGCCCCCGGACGGTGGTGCTGGAAATCGGCGCCGGTTTGGGTGCGCTTACGGTCCCCCTGGCCCGCAAGGCCGCCCGGGTTTTGGCCGTGGAAAAAGATCGGGAACTGGTCCCCCTGCTGAAAACGGAACTGCTGGCCAAGGGGATCACCAACGTCGTGGTGACGACTGCCGACATTCTCGCCCTGGACTGGGAAACCCTCACCCAATCGCCAGGCGAAAAACTCCTGGTAATGGGCAACCTGCCCTACAATATCTCTTCCCAGATCCTGGTGCGCCTGATCCGCCACCGCCGCCGGGTCGAGCGAGCCGTTCTGATGTTTCAGAAGGAGCTCGCCCAGCGGATTGCGGCCGCACCGGGAAACCGCGATTACGGCCGCCTCTCGGTCATGCTGCAGTACTGTGCCCGCATCCGACCGTTGATGGACCTCAAGGCCAGCCAGTTCTACCCCCGCCCCAAAGTCGATTCCATCGTCCTGGAGATCAGCTTTCTGCCCGCCCCACCGACGCCTGCCGACGACGAAGACTTCTTTTCGCAGGTCGTCAAGGCCGCATTCGGCCAGCGCCGTAAAACCCTTCGCAACGCGCTCGGCGGCAGCCAACTGCACCTGGATTCAACCGCTGCCGCAGCAGTGCTGCAGGCGGTCGCAATCGACCCCTTGCGTCGTGCCGAAACCCTTAGCATCGCTGAATTCGTGGCCCTCAGCAACGCCCTCGGCCGACGCCTGGGGCCGGGGTGAAAAAAGGCCGTCCGCTAGCGGACGGCCGCACCTCCTGACACGATGGGGTTCGCAAGCCCTACAGCGTCTCGGCCACCGAGAGCGTCCGATCCCCCAGCATGTGGACATAGCTGCCCATTTCATTGTCGTACCAGCCGTAGACCACCGCCTGGGTGACGGGCACCCGCACCACGGGGTCCTTGACGGCCGCCAGCAGGGTGGCGTCCAAACCGGGGAGCCGCTCTAGGTCGATGATCACCTCGGCGGTTCGGGTGTGGGTCTCGTGGCCTTCGATGATCGCTGCCGCCTTGGGAAGCCCGACGATATCCCCGGACACGTTTTGCTCGTCGGAAAAATGCAGGTAGTGCTGGGGATCATCGGCCGCGGCCTGGCGGTAGACGGCATTGATCCCCTCGCGCCGGATGGACTCCCCGGTCAACTCATCCTGGAGGTTGAGCACCAGGATAATCAGCGAACCGGTGGCGGTGGCGACCCGCACCGACTCGGCAATAAAACCGATCTGCTCCATTTCGGGGATCACCAGCCGAAGCGTCTTGGCGGCGCCGGTGGTGGTCAGAATGATGTTGTTCATCACACTGCGGTTCTTGCGCAGATCGGTTTTGCCGGCCTTGGGCAAACGGTCCAGGACCGCCTGGGAGCCGGTGACGGCATGCACCGTGGCCATTGAAGCCGACAGGATTTTTCTGGCCCCGAAATGGTTGATCAGGGGCTTTATCATGTGGGCCAGGCAGGTGGTGGTGCAAGAGGCGTTTGAAATAATCCGGTGGCAGCGGGGGTCGTAGGCCGTCTCGTTGATCCCCATCACGGTCGTAACGGTGTCCTCGGGCGCAGCGACTCCCTTGTCGCCGATCTTGAAGGGTGCGGAAAGAATCACCTTCTCGGCACCGGCATCGAGATGTCCGCGGATGGACCCTTTGGCGGCGTCGGCCGGAAGGGTCGGGTCCAGAAACTGACCGGTGGTATCCACCACCAGCCGCACCCCCTGTTCACGCCAGGGAATATCCGCCGGGTTGCGGTGCTCCCGCAGAAACCGCACCGGCATCCCGTCGACCAACATCCGTCCGCTGCTTTCGTCGACCTCGCCGATTACCGGCAGCGCGCTGTGCCCATACAGATACCCATGCAGGGAGCCG
This sequence comes from Desulfobacterales bacterium, assembly GCA_046481705.1. Classification (GTDB taxonomy): domain Bacteria; phylum Desulfobacterota; class Desulfobacteria; order Desulfobacterales; family JAABRJ01; genus JAABRJ01. The sequence goes on from JAWOJK010000137.1 coordinate 6,428, forward strand.
TAGTTGGAGTCGCGCCCCAGGTAATGGGCAATGTCCGCCAGCGACGTACCGCTGCCGCGCCCGATATTGACCACCAGTTCCCGGAAATACTTCCGACTCACCTGGTTCCAGACCGTCAGTTTGCCAATCCGCCCGAGGCCGTTGATGCCTAGAACCAGTTCGCTCCGATTCTGCTCAGCCATTTACTGCTCCTTTCTGCCAGGGCCCTCAGGCCTGTTGCACCGCCATGTGGCCTTGATAGACCGATCCTTCCTGGCCGTCGACACTGATAAAGCCGCCGCTGGTCAGCGTCAGGTCATTGAACCGGGCCGTGCGCGCCTTTTCGTTGCACACCAGTTTGGCGCAGCCGACCACACAGGTCTTGCCCAGCCGGTGCGCCACCACCGCCGCGTGCGAGGTCAGCCCGCCCCGTGCGGTCAGCAGGCCGTCAGCGGCATAAATCTCGCGAATGTCGTCGGGCACGGTGTCGCTGCGCACCAGGATCAGGGCCGTATCCGGTTCCAGTTCCCGCCACTTGTCGATCTCCTCGAGGCTGAAAACCATCCGCCCGCTCATCGCGCCGCCGCTGACCCCGATGCCGTGCCCCAGGAATTTTTCTTCGGTCTTTTCGGAGGGGTCAAAGGTCATGACGGTTTTGCGCTCGCGCATGGCCATATCCCGGGTCTGGAGCAGATAGAGGTCCTGCACCATCGGGCTCTCGAAGGTAAACTCCATTTCCTGCGGGCTCCAGCCGTGTTTGTCGATCAGTTCGGTGGCCCACTGGACCAGGGCCGCGTAAATCGCCGGGTAATGGGTTTCCAGGGTGATGTCCGTTTCCCGCATCTCGATTTCCTGCTGGCTGAGGGAAATCGGAAGGGTCTGGACCAGCCCGGCCACCACGTCCTCGCCCTGGTTGCCGATCGTAAAATCACCCCAGAGCTTCAGGATGTTGCCGTACCAGCGGGGGTTGTGGGTAAAGATCACCCCGGTCCCGGCGATGGGCGAAATGTTGCCGTAAACCATGGACTGCACGGTGACCGCGGTGCCCCAATCATCGGAAATGCCCATGATCTTGCGGTAGGCCTTGGCCTTGGCGGAGTCCCAGGAGTTGAAGACCTTCTTGATGGTCAGATGGAGCTGGTCCATGGGGTTTTCCAGCACCTGGATGCCCGCATCCTGAATGTTTTGCTTGTATGCCAGGGCCAGCTCCTTCATCTGTTCGCCGCTGAACTCGCGCTTGTGCGAAAAGCCGCAGCGGTTTTTAAAGGCATCCATGATGGCGTCAAAATCATCGCGTTGGATGTCAAAGGCCATGCCATAACACTGCAGGAAGCGGCGGTAGTTGTCCCAGGCAAACCAGGTGTTGCCGGTCTTGGCGGCAATCCCGGCGGCGATCTCCTCGTTCATTCCGACGTCCAGGAAGGTGTCCATCATGCCGGGCTGCGAGATCGACGATCCGCTGCGGACCGAAAACAGCAGCGGTTTTGCCGGGTCCCCGAAACGCTTGTCGGTTTCCTTTTCCAGGGCGGCGATCCGGCGGGCGACCTGCTCGCGAAAATTTTCCTCGGCGGGCCGGAAGCCGTAGACGATCTCCTGGCCCCGGAAAACCTCGGTGGTGATGATGAAGCCGGGCGGCACGGGCAGCCCGAAATTCCTCAAGCGCACCATGTTGAGGCCCTTGTTGCCCAGGTAGATGATGCCGACGGCGCGGGGATTGCTGTCGTTGATGGCGGTCATGGCCCGTTGCGGGTCGTAGTTGAGCAGCAGGTGGAGCTTCTCTTTGGGCAGAATGTCGGCCTGATAGAACAGGGTGTTGAGAATCCGGCTCAAAAAGAGATCCAGCTGCTGAAGCCCCAGGGCCTGGGAGATTTTCTCGCGGAAAAAGACCTCGGACACCCGGTGTTTGAGCCGCTCGGCATCGGGCAGCGCACCCACCGGAAGATAGGCGGGCAGGATCTGCTCCACGGGGAGCTGGCTCAGGATCTTGGTCAGGTTGCGCTCATGGACGTTGTTGAAATAGTCGTTGATGATGTTTTTGACGGCCTGGGCAAAGCCCTTGAAGATATCGAGGTACTGGGTGAAGGTAAAGCCTTTGATTTCCAGCGAATGGGCCAGAAAATCGAGCTGCCGTTCCAGCTCCAGCGATGAAATGCCCTCCAGCTTGAGGGCCTGGTCGAAGAGCAGCAGGCGATCGTAGACCTGGTAGAAGGTCGCCTTGGTGATCAGGCTGATGTCGATGGAGGCCACCAGTTCCTCGAAGAGCACGTTCACCAGGGACTCAATCCGGAAGGTCAAGCCCAGGGCGTCAAACTTGAGTTCGTGGTAGCTGCCGTACATCGAGGGGATATCCACGGTGAAATGCCGTTTTTTGTAGATGTCCTCCTTGACTTCGAATTGCTGGTCCGAGAGGATCAGGGCCTTCAGCTTCTTCAGAAAGTTGAGCAACAGGGTCAGCTTGCGCTTGCTGGTGGGCTCGGCCAGGGCCGCCTTGAGATCGTTGAGGTCCGGAAAGCCTTCGGTCCGCAGCTGGGCCAGATAATGGTCGATTTCGCGGAAATCGAGCCTGTATTTCTGGTGCAGCAATTTGTAAAACCCCGCGGCCAGAGCGACACGCTCGACATCCCGGGGCAAGGCGTCGTCCACTGTGGCCAGCAGCCGCTGCAGGTCATCGTCCGAGAGGGCCAGCAGGCCCTCGGGCAGATCGACCGCCTGCGCCTTGAGGTGCTGCACCACCCGGTGCAGGCCATCCAGCCAGGGTCCCTGCAGCGCGATCTGCTCGAAAATGCTGGGCGGCAGATAGGCTTCCAGGGCGCTTTTATCCAGGGTTTCCCAGAACTTGAGGGTCGCCTCCATGAAACCGATGATGCGGTTGCTGCTCTCCACGTGGCTTTGCTTGCGCAGGAAATGCACCAGCACATCCCGCCGGCCGCTCAGCTCGTCCAGCCGCGTGGAAATATCGCGCAACCGGCCTTCGGCGCCGATATCGTTGAAGTAGGCCGGGAAAAGGCGCGCCAGCTGTTTGGCCAGGTTGTAAACCGGCCCGATACCGCTGTTGAGAAGGCGGGTAATCTCGCGGGGAAACAGGTCGGTGTCCTTGATGAAGACCCCGCCCAGGGAGAGGTGAATGATCAGTGCGGACAGCAGGCGGGTGGACCACTTGGGGTTGAGCTCGATCAGCTCCAGCCAGGTCCGAATGTTCTGCAGATGGGCGCTGTTGGCCTTGATCTGCCAGTCGTTGCCGACCCCGGCGATCCCCGGCGTCTGAAAACCGAGATCGATCAAGGCGTCGATAAAGACATTGACAAGATCGCTTTCCTCGGTCTTGGAAATCCCCCTGCCCATGTTGAGCACGCAGTTGAGGGCGGTTCCCGGAAATTTGCTGGTCCGGGTTTTCAGGATCATAAAGGTTTTTTCAATGAGAATGCTGAGATTGCGGTACGGCTCGTGGGCAATCAACCATGAAATGGTGCGGTTGATTTCCCGCAGGGTTTCCTCGTGGATCATGGCCAGGCCGGACATGTTCATGATGTGAAACAGAAACCGCAGTTTACAGTGGCTGCAGCGGCCGCTGGGGCCACCGGCCCTGAGCAGTTTCTGGGGAACTTCGCGGTAGACCTTGACAAACGTCTCATAGGTCGGCAGCGTCAGCAGGCGATCGAGCACCCCGCCCGATTCGGCCGAAAGATCCTGGAGGATTTGCGCCAGCTCGTTTTCCAACCCCCTTAGCCGGGTGTGCGAGATCTCGCTGAAAATATTGGCCAGAGCCAGCCGATCCTTGATTTCGTCGGTTTCGTTTTCAAACCACTGCTGCGGGTCATCCGCCTTCAGGAAATAGGAAAACGTGTAGCGATGGTATTGGGCCAAAAGCCGGTTCAAGGCGCCGTAGTCCGGCGCCAGCCGTCCCGCTTCGCCCCGAAAGGCCCGGGCGATTTTGGGCAGCTGGTAGTAGCTCCTGGCGATCAGCGCGAAGTCTTCCTCGGGAAGGGTCGCCAGGCGCCGGCAGGCGTCGGAAAAGACCGGCAGGAATTTCGCAAGGCCGGCCCCGGCATCGTTGACAATCTTAAGGAGGAAGAGCAGCAGATTGTCGACGGCGTCGGTCTTGACTTCCCGATCCCGGCTGGCGCCAATGGCCTCGAGGAAAATCTCGACATACAGCCGGGCGGCCGCATCCCCCTGGTCATGCCGGTTTATCAGGTGAAAATAATCCAGCGTGTAGACCCGGGCCTCACTGACGATGAACTGCCAGTTCTTGTAAGGATGTGAGAGCTCCTTCAAAAAAACGTTGACCCCTTCCATCAGGCCGAAGTATTTGGACATGACAGCCTGCAGCGGGGCATAGCGCGGGTCGATCTCGACCTCAACGTGGTAGCTGGCCAGGTTGACTTCAAGGGCTTGGGATTGTATTTTCGTCAGCCGGTCTTTATCTGGGGGCGGCATCTGCATCGGTCCTTCAGGCCATATAACGGGGAGACTGCGACGGCGTCTGCGCGGGAAAAAGGGCGCCGGCCGGTTTGAACAATCGATCCTACAGAATATCAAAGCACTCCCGGCTTTTCAAGATCATTCGGGCAACCACGCAGGGCTGCCGCCGGGAAGACCCAAGAACCTTTCAGTGGAAAAGTGGCCGTCCTCAAGCACGCCTTTTGGGGAGCGGCCGACGCTTTGCGCGCCGCGGCCGCGGCGCCTGTCGATCTGGGTCGCTTTCAGCGGGACAGCGCGATCATCCGGTAGACCACCATGCCGGCCAACCAGGCGATGTCCTCGGGCGACAGCCGCCCTTCGATCCCTTGGTTGAAGAGAATATTGGCCTCCGCCCCGAACTCCTCATCCCCCTCCCATAGAATGAACTGAACGGCCACCTGCGGAAAAACCCGCAACTCGAAACCCGCGTCCCCGGCCGGTATCTCCTGTCCCCCCAAGGCTGCCGCGGTCTTGCGAAAGGCCGCGGCATTTCGACCGAAGACTTTCTTGAGAGGCTCGATCGCCCGTTTGACGAATGCGCCGAAATAAAAGGATGCCCCCGCAATTTCGCGGTAGGCCACCCAGTCCTGCGACGGCAGGCCGGCTTCCGCCCCCAGGAGATAGTGCAGGATCAACACCTGTTCCTGGAGCGGCACCTCGGCCGCCGCATCCGCGGCGTCGGTGAAGCGCAAGGCCGGATAATCCAAACGGTATCGGCGGGTGAGAAAAGGAACCAGAAGCTCATCGGCCGTCACCTGAAACCCCGACCGCCGGCTGATGGCCGCCAGTGATTCACGCGACAGGGCTTCAACCGCAATATCGCGGGCGTGCTGATAGTCATCGATACGTGCCATATTCTCTTTCCTTGGGACTTTTGCGCGGGCGGTTTCAAAATGAAGCGCAACGCGGGTCGGAAACTTTTTTCGGGGCCGTCGAAATTGAAAAAGCCCCGCCCGCATGCGGGAGAGGCTTTGAAAAGGTCCCCGGCCGGGGTTAAACTTCGAGCCAGGAGTCGGAGAACAGGGTTTCCCCCAGAATGACCTTGCAGGACTTGACGTAGTTGCGAATTTCCTCGGAAACGCTTTTGAGGTCCGGCGCATTGCCGTCCATGGTGGCCTGGATGGCCGCGAAAATATCCGGGCGCTTGCCGTGGGCCAGGGCCATGGTGATCTCGTCCTTGCAATCGGCGATAAAAGACTGCATGCCGTGGATGTTGAGCATGACCGTAAAGGTGACGTTCATGACGTGCCGCAGATGGTCCGGAATGCCGCTGGAGATATTGGAGACCCCGCAGGTGCTCATGGCGCCGGGCATGATCTCCTGCAACATGTCCATGAAATTCATCAGGCTGATGGCCTGGGGCTGCTGGATGTTGACGGGCGTCACGAGGCCGTCCACCCACATCATATCGTTGGGGATGCCGGCCTCGTTGGCGACCGTCATCAGTTCCACCAGCAGGGCGGCGCGCTCGTTTTCGTCCCGCGGCAGGCCGCCGGGGCCCCACATCAGGGCGCAGAAATCGGCGTTGTGTTTCGCCGCGATGGGCACCATGCGCTCGTAGCGCGCCTGCCGGACCATGATGGAGTTGATCATCTTGGGCATCTTGCACTTGGGCAGGGCGGCCTCGATGGCATCGATGTTGGACGTGTCGAGTACCAGGGGGATATCGTCGACCACCTCCTGGACCACTTCCACGACCCACGGCATCAGCTCGTGCCCGTCTTTCTTGGCCGGCCCGAGGTTGATGTCGATCAAATCCACGCCCTTGGACTTCTGAAAGAGCGCCTCCTCCTGGATGGGCTTGGGATCCCGCTCCTTGAAGGCTTTGCCGATTTTGGTCCCAATGACGTTCAAGCTCTCGCCGATGACCCAGAATTCGCCGACATCCTTTTTGGGCCGCAGTACATCGATAAGTTTATCCGCCATACAAATTCCCTCCTACCTCGTTGTATAGTTAAATCGCTCGGCAGCGCACTGAAAAATTGCTTGGCGCGCAGTGCCGTCCGCCCATGCGGGGCCTCGCAGCCCCGCACAAGACGGGCATCAAACCTTCTGTTTCAGGAATGCGGGCAGATGGGCCGCTTCCCGCGGGCCGACGGTAATCGTCCAACCCGGCAGCTCTTCTTCGACGTCACCGGCAATCGCCGCGGCATAACCGGGAATGATCAGCTCGGTGTGTTTGACCTTGTCCATGATACCACATTTTTTGACGAACATGCCGACTTCGTCTCCGTTGAATTTCCCTGCCGCCCAGGCGGTCATGACCGAAAGCCCCTCGGAGTCCTTGATCAGCAGCCAGGCCGGGACCTTGCTGCCCTCCACCTCGCCGGAAACGATAAAGTAGGTCAGGGCGAAGTTGGTGGTCACCAGCACGGGCGAATTTTCATCGGGGTTGTTGATGGGGTAGATATTTTCGGTGACCGTCATCGGGCGTTGGGGGTCGGTGAAGATATTGAGCCGTTCCAGGAGAAGCGGAAAGAGGTTTTCACCGGTGAAATCCGAAAGGATCACGATGCTGCCATACTTGGCGATGAACATGCCGGCGATCAGGGTTTCCATGTCGAGATTTTGGGCCATTTCGCAGGGGAACACGATCGTCGGAAACCCCACGGCGCGGTTGCCGTTTTTGAGGGCCGCGCGCCGGATGGCCACCTGGTCTTCCAGTGCGGCCTTGATCTCGCGGGCACCCGGATCCAACACGATGGTCTTGATGCCCATCCCTAACAGTTTTGCGGTCAGCGGCGGCAGGCCCTCGACCGAATCGGCCTTGACGGCCAGCGGCAGGCCGTTTTCCTTGGCCAGCGCGGCATACGCATCGATATTGGCCGCCGTGGCGGCGTACATCAGCGGCTGTTTGAACCCGGCGACTTCGATGCCGGCCTTCATGACATCGGCGTCGTCGGTCATCAACACCAGGTTGAACTCGGAGGTCTCGGCAATCGTCTTGGCAGCCGCGGCAAAGGCCGCCTTGTCACCGTTGACATCCTTGAGGGCGACCAACTCCGGCCGCAGGTTGAGCCCGACCCGTTCGTACTGCAGCGCGTTCCAGGCCTTGAGCTTGGCCGTGAGGGCGTCCGCGGCGATATCCGAGGGCACCATGGCGCCCAGCGCGGTCGGGTTGAAAAACGTTTTTTCATGGCGGCACATGACGGTTTCGCCGCCGACCTGAAATTTCCGGACCCCTTTGCCGATGCTGACCGGCAGGATCGGCGGGGCCGAAGCTTCCGCCAGCTTTTCGCGGGCCTCATCGGATACGTAAGGGCAATCGTCAAGGCTGGCTTTGCCCGATGCCAGGTTCATGGCGAAGGCAAGGCATGTGGGCACCCCGCACTCCTTGCAGTTGGTTTTGGGCAGAAGTTTAAAAATCTGAATACCGGTTAATGCCATATTGGGTTCTCCTTTTGAGATTTTGATTTAGCACCGCGCTTCAGGTTTACCCGCCGCCCCCCGGCTGCAGGGCGGGCGCAGGCGCCCGCCCTGCTCTAACCGGATGGCAAGATTAGCCGACAATGGGCTCCATGGTGAGGGCCGGATGGCCTTTTTCCTGGAGAAAGGGCATGATCTCTTCTTCCGTGGTGCCCACGGTCTCGTCGGCGATCATGTCGTAGAGGTTCTCAACGCCCATTTCCTTGCCACGGGCGATGATACGATCTTTGATCTCCTCTTTGAGCATCTTGGGCATCCAGACCATGCGCAGGAGCCCGCCGTCACCGACGATAAACTTGCGCTGGGTGATGTTGTACTTGGAGTGCCCCACAAAACCCGGGGATGAAGCCCCACCACCCATGACGCCGGCCAGGGTGGTGAACTTCATGCCGCAGGGGGTCTCCCCGATGTACTCACGGTTGACCGTCATGACCCCGTTACAGCCCGGCAGCAGCGCCGCGATGGCCTCGCAGCAGCCGCAGGTGGTCATGGGGTCGATCACCATCGAGTAGAAGTTGTAATGGGTGACGGCACCGCGGGAGGCCTTGGTGACGAACTCGTTGACCCCTTTCCATTGACCCAGCTTGGGATCCAGGCATTCGCCCTTTTGGATGGGCTGGTTGGGGCCGGTGGGGTTGATCTCAAATGAGGCCTTGCAGTCCATCCAGTTGTAGGCACCGCAGAGGCCGGTGCGCTCGGGGCTGACGGTGCAGACGTGGGTGGGCGCAAAGGACTGGCACAGGGTGCAGGAGTAGAAGGTCTCCTCGCTTTCGTCGGTCATGGTGTCGACCCGCTGGTCGCGCAGCTTGTACTCGCCGCGGGCCCTGGCGGTCAGTTTTTCGACATCCTCTTTTTTGGTGTAGAGCGTGACCTGCACCTTGTCAATGATCTTGGTGAAATCCTGGTGGAACTTGGCATGCAGGACCACGCCGAGATCTTTGAGCGTAAAGCCCTTCTCCACCGCGGCCTTGCTCACCCGGATCCACGCGATATCGCGCTGGCCGATGTGCATGACGCCCTGAATGTAGTTGACCAGATGGTGGGTCTGGCGTTCGATGATGGGTTCGAAGTCCACCTGGAATTCACGCCCGGCCACCTGCACGTAGATCCCCAGGGGCAGGACATCGCCCTGCTTGAGGTCGGGAATGTCGGGACCGACCACCGTGACCTTGCCGTCCTCGATCTCGTTCATTTCGGCCATTTTGACCAGCTCGGTACACATGGTCTTGCCGCCGCCCATCTGGCAGAAAAGGTCGGCCCCGCGCACCCGCTCGCCCTCGAAGGCCGGGCCGAAAGCGCACGGGATGTCGATCTTGGCCACCTGAACCTTGAGACCGCGCACTTCGATGGAGCGCTGGGCCATCTCTTCGTGCTTGACGTTGGCCACCACGTGCTCGTAGGTGCAGATACCGGTGGGCAGAATTTCGGGGATGTCGGTGTCGGCCAGCGTCGGGAAACCCCAGTTGACGCAACCGGCGGCCGCCGCGGCCCACTCGGCGTTGACGTCACCCAGCGCGTTGACGAAGGCGAAGATGCGGTTTTTGTTGTAGAGCAGGATCTTGCGGTAATCGCCGGGCTGCATCCCGCCGAAGGCCATGGCCGCGCGGTTTGCGAAGCCGAGGGCGAAGATCGCCGAGGAGATGTCGGGCCCGAAGGGCACGATACGGGTGTTCCAGCCGATCTGAACGCCGGCCTCGAGCAACTGCTCGCTCACGGTGGTGCCGTTCTGGTTGGCGGCGCAGAAAATGTAGAGGGATTTCTGCTGGTACTCCTCAACGATTTTCTTGGCGGTTTCGGGGTCCGGGGCCGCACCGACGATGGCGGCGAAACCCGGGGCCGAACCGTCGACGAATTCCACCCCGCGTTTGCGGAAAACGGTGTCGTCGGCAGCGCCCAGCCAGATCTTGCCGGCCTCTTCGTCGATTTCCTCGGAGTGCAGGTAGAAATCCGGCTGCTCGAGATAGCGGATCGCCTCCTGGATTTCAAAGGCGAACAGGGCGGCCATACCGGCGTCCAGCAGGGGCCCGAGGTACGGCAGGTGATGTTTGCCCTTGAGGTGCGGCGGCAGGAGCTTGCGGGCAATCTCCAGCGGTTTTAGCATGTCTTCGAGGGTTTCCACCTTGTGACCGGTCAGAGAGTAGATCACCGGCAGGTAGTAGGCGGTGTTGGGGAAGCCGACCTTGGTGGTGGCCTCGTGTTTTTCGAGTGTGCTCTTGAGTAGACCTTCAGCCTTGGAAACGATGTTGTAGCCACCCTGGATGGCTGCAAATGCTACGAGTTTAGACATACCTTCCTCCTTCGTTGAGGATTTAAAAGAGATTTATGTTAAGCCACATCGAGCTTCTGGCGGTCTGCCATATCCATCAGAACCCTTTCGCGGGCCTTGTCGATACCGAGGGCTTTGCGCTTCTTGTCGATATGAGCGATCATTTTGCGGGCATGCAGGATCGGATCGACTTCCAGGTCCCACATCCCGCCATACATCTTCTCGAATTCCTCGAAAAGGTACTTCTGGAACTTGGGCGCCCCGGTCACCGGCAGGGTCACGCCGAAGACCGTGTAGACGCCGGAGGCGACGAAATAGTGCCCGATGCTGATGGCTTTCTCGCTCATCCACTCGGGCGCGCTGCCGGCCACCGGCAGATCGCAGATGTCGTTGCCCAGCCCGCCGGCCTTGACCACTTCGGCAGCCGCCAGCAGGATGCGGCTGTTGTCGACGCAGGAGCCCATGTGCAGGACCGGTGGAATGCCGACGGTTTCACAGACCTCCGCCAGGCCGGGGCCACAGAAGACGCCCGCGGTCTCCGGGGTCAGCAGCCCTTCCATGGCGCAGGCGATGCCGTTGCAGCCGGTGGTCAGGACGATGACGTCGTTTTTGATGAGTTCCTTGACCACCGCGAGGTGCCCCTCGTTGTGACGGGTGCGGGCGTTGTTGCAGCCGACGACGCCGGCGATGCCCCGGATGCGGCCGTTGATGATGTTGTCGTTGAGGGTGAAGTACGAGCCGCGGAAAGTGCCTCCCAGGTGATACTGGATCGATTCGACCCCGAAACCGGCGATCTGGGTCGCCTTGTGTTTGGGGATCATCACGTCGGCGCCGCGGTTTTGAAAGTTATCGATGGCGATCTTGATGATCTTCTTGGCGTCCTCCATGGCGTAGTGCTCATCGAATTCGATGTGCATCACGTTGTCCTGTTCCATGCGGGCGATCGGGTGGGTGGTGATTACCTTGGTGTGAAAGCATTTGGCCACGTTGGCGATGTTCTGGAAGATGCACTGGATGTCCACCACCATGGCGTCCACCGCCCCGGTGATGATGGCCAGCTCCTGCTGCAGGAAGGTGCCGCAGAGGGCCCCCCCGTGGCGCTGCAGGATTTCGTTGGCGGTGCAGCAAATCCCGCTCAGCTGGATGCCCTTGGCGCCCTTGGATTTGGCGTAATCGATCATCTCCCGGGTCTGGGCGGCGGTTACGATCATCTCCGAGAGCACCGGTTCATGGCCGTGGATGACGATGTTGACGTGGTCCTCTTTCAGCACGCCCAAGTTGGCCTCGGACTGTAAGGGGTACGGGGTGCCGAAGAGCACGTCCTGGAGGTCGGTGGCCAGCATCGAGCCGCCCCAGCCGTCCGCCAGGGCTGCGCGGGTGCCCTGCTTCATCAGGTTCTTGTAATCCTGGTCGACCCCCATGTGGGTGCGGTGCATGATCTCGACGATCTCACGGTCGATGTTGCGGGGCAGCACCCCGAACTTTTTCCATTTTTCGTAGAGCGCTTCCGGCGCGCGCTTGAGGTAGAGCACCTCTCCCTCGGGTTTGCCCCACTCGCCCATGGCGACCTCGGCCACTTCCACGGCGATCTCGTCGATGTCGCGGTCGAGTTCCTGGCCGTCGACTTCGACCTTGGTGGCCACCCCCAGCCAGGGGGCGATTTCCAGCAGCTTGTTGGTGTCCTTGATGCGGTAGTCCTCGGTCTGCTTATTGGCGGCGGACTTGAAGACCTCGGCCACGCAGCGGCCATGGTCGGAGTGCGCCGCGGCCCCGCCGGCGATCATGCGGATGAAGTTGCGCGCGGCGATGGTGTTGGGGGTCGCCCCGCAGAGCCCTTTGCGCTCGTCGCTGCTTTCGTCGTAGTCTTTGGGCAGCGGCAGACGGCAGGGTCCCATGCCGCAGTTCTTGCAGCAAATCCCCTGAGTACCGATATTGCAAGCCTTCATGGTGACCGACCGGTCAAAAACCGTGTCGATGCCAAGCGCCTGGGCACGGCGCAGCATTACCTGGGTAGCGGTGTCGATGGTGGCGGCTACGGGATCCGCAACTTTGTCCTTTTTGGCGGTTTTTTCAACTTCTGCCATTTTTCGGTTCCTCCTCAACGTTAAATGCACTCTGGCACTTCACAAACGACATCTTGATGGCGTCAGGCGGCCATCAGGAAACGTGGCGTCGGTGAATCCACTGCAGTTTGTCGATGACCTTGTCGATGCTGGGCTTCTGGACTTCGGCGGGAGTCTTGGCGACTTCGCCGGCAGCGGCTTTGACCGCACCGTGAGCGCCGCCTTGGGCCACCCGGGCCTCGCGTTCTTTTGCCCGCTTGGCGCGGATTTCGTCCATCTCGGCCTCGACCTTGGCCTTTTCGGCCGCGGCGGCCTGGGCTTCGGCATCCGCCTTGACCTTGGCATCGGCTTCGACTTTGGACTTGGCAGCCGCTTCGGCCTTGGCCTTGGCGTCGGCGTCGGCTTTGGCCTTGGCGTCGGCATCGGCCTTGGCTTTGGCTTCCGCTGCCGCTTTGGC